>JAGGSE010000188.1 GCA_021159225.1 bacterium | reverse complement strand
TTCAAAGATGTGGAAAAAGTCGTCTCTGCTGAAAAGAGACCTATAAAGGTGAAAAGAGAGCAAACGGCGGTTGCTAAAGCTGTAGATGATGAAGAATGGTTGTTCTGGAAGGGTTTTGAGTAGCACCTACTACTCCATTTAAACCTTTGCTTGAAGAAAACTATTTAAATTTCTTAATACACTTTACTTTTGAGAGAAAAGGGAGAGGTGTTAAGTATGGCAGAGAAATGGGATATAACGAATAGGGAACTACTGGTATTCTTTGGTTCAGTAATTATAGCATTGCTCGTAATGGCAGGGGGAACAGCGGGTTGGTTTGATCCACTAACGGCAGGAATTGCAGTAACTATAATGGTAGTCTTCTTCGCAATGGCTCAGTGGCTCGAAGCGAGAGGAATCTTCGGTTCGGGGATGTCATTGGTCTGGATAACGCTTGGACTCGGTGTAGTAATGATGTTTGCAGGGCTGATACACAGAGGAGCAATACCGCTTGTCATTTACAGCTCATCGGCATCACCGCTTGCGTTGGAGCTAACGAATGCGATGATTTACGCAATAGTCGTTCTGGCGATAATTGCAGTAGCTCTCGCAGTTTACGTGTTCTACTTCAGAAAAGGACTCCCACTCGGAGCCAAGAAGAAGGTCGAAGAGACAACTTGAGTGAATAATCCGTTACTTTTTTATTTTTTATTGTGAGACTTTTTTACATGGGGGATGATGGCTTTGGAACTACTTTAAGAGTTCTACTGAACAGCCTTGCATTCTTCCTGTTGCTTATTTTAGGGGGCTACATGTTCTCGTATAACCCACTCTGGGGCTTCGTCGTGATGTTCTCAGCGTTCGACCAGCTCGAAGACGTCTACTTCTACGTTACGAAAAGGAGACTCCTTCCGACGTGGTTCACACCTGTTGATATAGTTCTCGAAGGACTCCTTGCACTGATAGGAGTTTCGATGTTCCTCTTTGGGATGATTTACTGGTATACTTTCGATAGCTGGTTCTTTGCACTGTGGATGGCAGTATCGGCAATGATAGCATGGTCATCCGTCGAGGACATCATAGACGATATAAAAGTTATTTCTGAGAGAATGAAGGGTGCAACAGTCGTCGGGACTGTAAAAGACGCAGAAAAGTTCAGATTTTTCGGGAAGATCAGGTGAGGTGAGAGCATGGCTAAGAAACCCTTCAAGTTCTTCAAGCCCATCTACTCGGAGAAGCACAAACCGAAGTTGCACCCGAAGGTAGTAGGTGCTACTGCAACACTGCTAACGCTTTCTATGCTAATAGGTTTACTTGCATTTCAGCAGACCCCAGTGACGATGAACATGAAGGCAGACCCAGTTATATGGGAACACATCGTCAGTGGTTCTGGAGAAGAAGTGTATGTTACTATAACTTATAAAGGTAATATTATTAATGTAGATGGGTTGAGCATACAGAGACAGTGGCAGTTCGGAGATTTGAAAATAGCATACGCTTACGCAACGTCTGATGCCCTCAAGAAACTCGTAAAGCTTGACAACGTGATAAGAATCTCTTCTTGGGGCAAAATAGGGTTACCTCCTTACGATTACGTTGTTAAGAACGAAGGTGTTGAATACGACTTCTCGAAGGATTACAAAATCCTTTATCACAACGCAAACCAGAGATGGCAGGGTGACGACGTTACTATTGCCGTAATAGATACTGGAGTCGATTACCTTCATCCAGACTTCTACCGCAACGGAACAACGATAATCAAAGTCCTCGTTTCTACGATTTACAAGGAAAACGATTCTCCAGTCGCCGTGAAAACCGAAGGCTATACGAGGGAGCAGATGGAAGACGTTCTCGCATACGAACTAATGATAAAGAACGCTACGAACGGGGATAACTACGTTTTTGAGGATGCTGTAGGACACGGGACTCATGTGGCTGGAATAATCGCTGGACAGGGAACGGCATCAGATGGAAAATATATGGGAATAGCACCGCATGCAAAACTCGTAATCATAAAAGCCTTTTTCGACTCAAACGGTGGCTGGGCAACGGAAGAAACAATCCTCGACGCTCTTCAGTGGATTTACGACCATGCTGAAGAATACAACATCAAGGTTCTGAGCTGTTCTTGGGGTTCTCCTCCTCGTTCACCGATGCCAAATCCAACAGAGCTTGCGATGAGAAAGCTGATAGAAGACAAAGGAATAATTATATTCTGCGCAAGCGGTAACGCTGGAACGATACCATCCACGATTATCTCACCAGCCAGAGACCCCTACGTATTTGCGGTTGGAGCTGTTGATCCATACGCTGATAAGCTTGCGGTGTTCTCATCCATCGGAGACCCTGTTATCCCTCCGTTCAACCCACCTGAAAGAACAAAGCCAGATTTCGTGGGAGCTGGAGTAGACATCATAGCTCCAGCAAGCTCTTTCGCTCAATTTCCAGATTACGCTGTAATCCACGGTAAGGGTGGAGACTACGTTATCATGTCTGGAACGTCGATGGCAACTCCAGCGGTTGCATCCACGTTTGCGGACTTCTACCAATACTGGATTACGAAGCACGGAAGACCTCCTACGAAGGAGGACTTTATAAACTATGTAAGAACCCACGGAAGGGTTTATAACCCGCTGAGCAAGGATTTCCTGACTGGATGGGGAGCACCGACTGTTCCTCCACCTAATTAAATACTTTCGCTTGAGGAAAACTTTGTGACCTGCTCCGTCCGTAAGGAGGACGGAGCTTCGTGAGGAGTTTGGTCATCCCCTTGATGGGGACGACCCTTATCCTCACAGGCGGGGTCACACCGCCACTACCCCCTATCCTTACGGATTCGGGGGCTACTTTCTTTAAGATATTCAAAGCACCGTTAACATCGGCATTCAAGACGCTACCACATTTTTTGCAAATGTATAGACCTCTATGCTTCCTATTGTTTTTATTTACGTCTCCGCAGACTGAACAGGTTTGTGATGTGTAGGCTTCATCAGCTTCGATGTAATTTATCCCATAATATTCACACTTTGATTTGAGTTTCTGTTTGAACAAACCATAGGGAATGTATTGGAAATTCTGATTGTTTTTTCTACCCATGTTCATACCATTTTTGATTTCTTTAAGCTCTCCGATTACGATATTGCCGATTCTGTTTGCGAGACAGTATTTTACGATGTAATTCACGGCTTGATTCATGAAATTGTTGATTACGTTTTTACGTTTTCTCAAAAGCCAAGCCATCTTTTTACCCATCTTTATTCCTTGCTTATCGTATATCGATTGTAATTTGGCTTTCTCCTTGTTCCACCAGCGGTTGAAAGATTTTAAACCCCTCCCTTCGATGATGAAGGGAGTCCCGCTGGTGGAAACACAGGTTGCAAAATTATCTACACCTAAATCAATCGCTAAATACTGGCTGTAGTCTAAATCCACTTTCTCTGGTTCAACTTCGTAAACATACTCAATCTCGAACCATAAACCCTTACAGCGAGGTAGAATTCTCACCTCCTTAATCTTTTTACCAACAACGGTTGGAGGGAGCTTGAATTCCAAAAACCTGACTCCAAACTCTTTAGCGAAGTTTCTTCCCAACGATAACCTTATCTTATCACCGACAACTTTGAACATATCCTTCTGGAAAATGCAGACGAAGTATTCATTCTTGGGCAAATACTTTGGCATCGATACTGGTCTGTTGTAGTTCCCCTTCTTCCTTTCGTTGAGGATATGGAAAAAGGAACGCATGTTCCTGTCAACAATCTTCATTGTCTGCTGAGCTACTTGAGATGGTAGAAGCCTGTAGTTTTCGTTGTGCTTAACTAAATGGTATGCTTGCTCGTAAGAGAGATATTTTCCGTTGTTAAAATAATATTGTCTTACCACATAGAGGGTGTAGTTGTAAAGGTTCTTGGAAAGCCGAGTAAGTATTCTAAGTATTTTGTATGTTTTCTTATCGCATCTGATGTGGTTCTTCTGAGTTAGATACATCTTATTATTTTTTAATAGCAATAGATTTAAATAGTTTACCTGTTTAGTTTCTCTTTTAATCCAACGGGAGAATAAACTTTATAAAGATTTTTAACTAAACTTCAAGAGAAAGTGAGAGGGTGATAC
>JAGGSE010000003.1 GCA_021159225.1 bacterium | reverse complement strand
CCTTCAATATCTTTTCAAAAATTCCTATTAAATTTATTTTCCCTTCTTTTCCTAAAATGTTGTTATTTAAAGAAACCTCGGTCCCAACACTAAAAGATGGTGCCAAAGAAGCAGGTTTAAGAGAAGCAACATTAATAGTGTATATAGGAGCATCAAAATATTCTTCAGAAAAAACCTTTATCAATTTAGAAATAGAATCTTTCCCTGCACCTGGGCCACCAATTACAAGGGCTGAAGGAAGAAAGTCTCCTTTTTTTGAAGGATTGAGTTTGGTTATATTTTTTAATTTCTCTATCATTTTTTCAGAAGAGATAAAAAACTTATAAAATATCAATGTTTTTTCCAATTCTTTAAGACTTTTTGTTCTTTGCCACAAATCCCATTTTCTTTCCCATAATTGATGTAAACTTTCTTCAAGTTCGTCTTCAAAATTTTCTTTTTTCAAAAATGCAAGATTGAGTGGATAAGATTTTTCTCCTTTTAATTCAATCAGATTTCTTTTTTTCCATTCTATTTCACCACCTTGCTTAAAATGTTTCTTTAATATTTTTTCTTCCCAAGCGTTTTCAAATATGGCCATTATAGGTGAATACCGTTTCTTTATGATATTGCCTACTTCATCTTCTAAATCTTTTTCATTTATTTTAGATCCACTCCAAAAGAGCCAAACATAACCATAAAAAAGATCTTTTGAAGATATGCTCATAAATAAATGATTAACTCCATTTACTCCTGAAAGTACAAATTGAAAGTCAGACACAAAATATTCTACAAGAAGGGGAAGCCTATTTTTTTCAGATTTTAGAATTTCCTGTAAGTATTCTCCTTTTAAATATGCCTTTGGAAATTTCCCTATATATCCTACGATATTTTCTTTTTTCTCCCAAATGAAAGGTTTACTATATGGAAAATCTCTTTCATGACATTGTAAAATTTCATTTTTTTTCTGTTCATTCCATTGTTTATCTTTAATGTTTTCAATAACTTCTTTCCAAAGCGGGAAAAGACCGCTACCATATATTGTCTTTTCTGAAAGATCAATGCGTTGAAGATTTTCATCGATAAGCTTTTCTAAAGATTCTTTTGTCCTTGGAATAAGAGGAGGATTTTCTATTAACTCTTGGAATTTGATAGATTTATTTAAACTTCTAATTGCTTTTATATCTGGGATAAACTTTATCTCAGAAAGTTCTGTATATCTACGGAGAAAGGGAACGGAAGAAGCCATTTGTTGGAGTTCCTTTTCTGTGATATTAGAACTTATAGGATAAGATAAAAAATTTTCATAAAAGAAAAAACATTCAATACCTTTTTTCTTAAAAAATTCTTCCAAAGATTCTACAGTTTTCTTATTTGCACTAAAAGCAACTACTGAAAGTAATTGTTCTTTCTCTTTATTTAATTTTTCTTTAACAAGGTGACCTTCCATTATTGTTTAATACCTTATAGTGGATACTAAGCTTGCAAGTTTCATTAAAGATATTTTTGCATTACTATCAGGAAGTTTCATAAGAAATTCATTAATTTCACTTACAATTAATTGGAGTCTTTTTTGAGAATATTCAATAGCTTTTTCTAATGTTAGAGACATGTTTTTTAGTTCTTCTTGTTCTGTTAGTGTGTTAGCCAATTTCTTTTTGATCTCGCTTAAACCCATTTTATTATTTGCCAATTTTTTTATTATTTCTTGACCTCCTTCCTCTTTTACTAGTCGAATTAACGGTAATGTTTTCTTAAACTTTATTGAACCATCGTTAGAGACAATAATGTCCTCAAGTGGCTCTCTACCAAGTCCTACTTTGTCTCCTACTATATCAATGATATCATCTCTAAGCTTAAGCATTTTTCCCCACAATCTTCCAATTTTGCCAAAAAGTTCAAATTTTTCTTCATCTATTTCAGGAAAAAGACTTAAAGCTAACTTAATTCCCCCTTCAAAATGGGAGCCCCAAATTAATTCAATACGTTTAAAATAATCTATTTCTTCAATAACATCATCGATTTTCATGTCATTTTCTAATTTTACTATTGCCTTCTCATCCTCATAAAAACCATACCAAGTTTTATCCCATATCTCAGCAATTATTTCTTGCATCTTTTGCAGTGTGTCTACACTAAGTTTTTTATTCTCTACAATTTCTTGTAGGACTTTTGATGTTATTGTATGAGTGATATTAGAGATACAAATTGGCGGTATTTTACCTTCTTCATTATAAATTGTTTTTTTATCTTCACATTTCTTTGTCTCATCAATAGCCTCATCTGCAATAAGCCATGAAAGATAAAATATTTCCATTAATCCCATAATATAAAGCACATTGCCATCTATTTCCTTATCTAATATCTCAAGACAGAGTCTAATAAAATGACTTCTATCTCGCCAATTGGTAAAGGAATTTTCATATCTATATTTTTGAGCAATCTTAGAGAAAAAAATTTCATTTATTAAGCCTTCCATTTTTTTATTAACTAAAACAACCGTCTTTTGAATTTCTGATAAAACTTCATATTCAACATCACTTAATTCACCTTCTGGTTCAATTTCCTTACAAGAATATTCTGGACAAAGAACTCCGCCTCTAAAAAAGGAATTACACAGTCTTTTCATCTCCTTTTTATTTGGAAACAATATTACAGCCATTTTTTATCTCCTAATATTCAAGTTTTAACCATTCATATTTTCCATTGTGTACCCTTTTAAAACCCACAGGTTTAATCACATCTCCGTTTTCATCAAAGGAAGTTTTTCCTGTAATACCATTATATCCCTTTATTTTATAAAGGGCATTTTTAATATCTTCTGATGTAAAGCCACCTTTTTCCATAGCTAGAGCAAGAATTTTTACAGCATCATAAGAAAAAGCAGCTTCTGGGTCAGGTAAAGTGCCATATTTTTCTTTAAATTTCTTAGCAAATTTTAAGGTTATTTCATTCCCTTTTTCAGGGTCATAAGAAGGATATGCATAAATTACTCCCTCTGCTGCTTTTCCTGCCACCTTTGCAATGTCAGAAATCTCAAACATTATGCAACTTAAAACAGGAATTTTTATACCCGTTTCTCTCATCTGTCGAAGCAATTGTCCCATCTCACTGTAACCTGCTATATAGATTACCTCTGGGCTCCTTTCTTTAACCTTTACAAGTATGGTTCTAAAATCTGTTGTCTTAGGATCATATCCCTCATCAATTACTATTTTTCCTCCTAATTCCTCAAATTTTCTTTTAAAAGCATCTTTTAGGCCAACTCCATAATCATTATTAATAAAAAGAATACCTGCTTTTCCATATTTCAATTCTTTAGATGCAAATTCTGCTGTTTTTGCTCCTTCAATGGCATCAGAATAAGTATTTCTAAAAATATAGTCTCCTGCATAAGTAATTTTAGGACTTGAAGCAGTAGGAGAAAGAATAACAACTCCTTTACTTTCTACAATTGGTGCTACAGCCAAAACACATGAACTCCACATTGGACCTAGGATTGCGAGAATCTTATCTACATTGATCAGTTTTTGAACAGCCGAAACAGATTTTTGAGGCTCACCACCATCATCTTCATAGATAACTTTAATTTTCCTACTTTTAACACCACCAGATGCATTTATCTCTTCAACTGCCATTTCAATTCCCTGTTTTGCACTTTGACCTGCCTTTGCATCAGGCCCTGTTAATACAAGTACAGCCCCAATTTTCACTACCTTTTCTTCTACCTTTTTCTGACAGCTTACCCATATAAGGCCACATATAATTAGCAGGATAACCACAAGGCTAAAAATCCTTTTCATACTTGCCCCCTGTTTTTATTATAAGCTCATTTTATATATAAATTCTACTATCTGTCAAATGAATATTACCCATATGTTCACTCTTAAAATTAGTAATCTACTAACTTATGCTGTCAACAGGATAATGCCTGAGACTTATTTTATAACAACTTACTAAATTGTTTCACTTTTAAGCTATTGAGGAACTAAAATTAGCCGATTTTTTCAGCGCCGCTTTATTCGCAAAAGAATGATACACTACATTCAAGGTCAGCAAATCAGCCTGTGAGCTTTAAGGTAACTACTGCAACAAAACATACCAGGCTGTTGAAAAAGTTAGATGCACATTACCTTTACCCAACCTGTTCCCTAGTTTAGCACGCCGCTTCGCTTGCTGTCAAAGCTGCTTCGTTTC
>JAGGSE010000130.1 GCA_021159225.1 bacterium | reverse complement strand
AAAAGACAGTTCCTATTGAAAGAATCGTTTATGACGAATCAATCTTTGACGAGGATGTTATTAAAAAAATCATTGAACTTTTTGAAAAAGGTAAATGGATATTTTTGGAAATAAAAAAAGACATTGGCAGTCTCTTACTAACTCAACTGAAGAATCTCTCTAATCATAATTTTTTACAATTAGTGGATTATCAAGGAAAGGATTTAGTTGAAATTAAAATACCAGAAGATTCCAGAATTATAATTTTTGTTGAAAGAAATTTTATTGAAAACAAAATTAGTTATCCCCATTTTTATCGGATATTCGGTCCAACGTTAAGTATTAAATAAAGTACTAAATAAAAAACATGCCAGAAGGTTTTGAAAAAATTCGTTTCAAATCGCCAGAGGAAATAAAAGAAGAAAAAATTGAAAGAAAAATAAAAGAAAGAGGTCCAGAAGGAGAAATTCTTGGCGGTATTATCTTTGAAGAAGAGGTTGATCCTAAGACCCAGGAGAAAAAAAGGTATATTTACATTGGCAATCCTTATGAAGAAAGGCCAATTATTACTAAATTAGAAACAGAGGCCAGTCGTGAAGATATTGAAACTATAAAAAAAGAAATTATTCCAATGAAAGAATCTTTTGAGATTTTAGAAGCAATGGCAAGGACCTATAAACACCGCCAACCGCTTTTAATAGAAGGACCAACTGCTATTGGTAAAACTTATCTGGCAGATAAATTCACTGAACTGCGCTACGGTCGAGGCGTAAAACCTCTTGATTTTTATTGCTCTGGTCAAACTGATGTCTCAGAATTGATGGCAAAGTGGGTACCAAAAGTGGAAACTGAAGAAGAAAAAAGGAAATGGAATGAGTTTTTGGAATCAGCCGAGGCGCAGATGGAAATCTCTAAAATTGCCCAAGAAGTGGAAGAAAAAGAAAAATTGTCTCAGGAACAAAAATTAACTTTAATTCATACAAGGCTTCGAGAACTGGCAAAATCCGCCGGACTGGCAGAAAAAACTCAATGGCGTTTCCAATACGGAGTGGTTCCCAAAGCAATGGGATTAATTCGCAATCCTGATGGCACCTTTTCTTTTGATGAACAAAGGGGCACCGGCTTTACTCTTCATATTGAAGAAGTTGGATTGGCTGAACCTCAGGTTATTAATGCTTTATTGAAATTACGTGGTAAAAGAGGTCAATTAGCCGAGGAAATTCAACTTTGGGAAAATGGCGGCAAAAAAGTAAAAGCCGGACCTAAATTTTGGGCCATCTTTAGCACCAATCCGCCAGAAGAATATTTAGCACGCAACGAAGTTGACCCCGCCTTGGCTCGAGGAGTTGTTTTTAAACGGATGGCTGAACTTTCTGAAGAATCCTTGCATTTAGCGGCTGATTATTATTTTACCTACAAATTGGGTAAAAAACCAGAGGAAAAACCAGAGGGTTGTATTTTAGATATTTACAACCATCCGGAAATTGGTAAAGAAATAGCAAAGGTTGTAGGTGCTTTTCATAATGATTTAAATGAAGAACTTAAAAAGGGTGAAAAAGGTAGACAACAAAGAATCCCTTTAACGCTTGATGATATGGCTAGAGTGGCAGATGCCTTGATTGATACCCAAATAAGAGATAGGGAAACAGGACGACTTGATTTAACAAACACATTAAAAAAATTAATCCATTTCTATTACCTTGACCGATTGGCTGATGAAGAATTAAAAGAGATAATGAAAACTAATCTCAAGGAATTATTAGAGGGAGATACTGGGAAGATTGAATTTGAAGGAAAGGTGCGAACCAGAAAAGAAATTTTTGATATCTTAGTTGAACGAGCATCAATGAGTAAAGAAGAATTGGAAGAGAAAAAAAGACAACAAAAAGAGAGAGAATTGCGGCAAGCAAGATTCGCAGCCCAAGATACATTGCAGTCCCTTTTAGAAAATCCGAACATTCCAGAATCAATTAAAGAAAAAATTAAAAATATTCAATTATAAAAGTAGTTTCTATTTATATTTAAATGCTCAAATCTTTTGAAAAATTTTCCTCTGAAAAAAGAGAAAGAACTGAAGAAAAAACAAAAGAAAAGGAAAATGAGGCTTTAGAATTGGTAAAAGAGATTGAAGAAATTCAAAATAAACCAGAAAAAACAAAGGCGGATTATTTAGAGATTGCTAATTTAGCTAAAAAAATAGAAAGAATTTTCACTTCTGAAAAAGATCCAAGGGGTTTTTGGGATTGGGAAATAGGAAAAAAACTTATTGTTGATTGGAAAAAAGATTATAAAGAAAGGTTTGATGATTGTTGGCCTCCTCACTTCAGTCCAGATGGAGAAAAGATAGCAGCTCTAGTAAAAATCGGAGGGAAATGGACCGTTGCTGTTGATGGCAAACCCTGGAAAGAGATGTTTGATGATTGTTGGTCTCTTCAATTTAGTCCAGATGGAGAAAATGTAGCAGTTATAGTAAAAATCGGAGGAAAAAAGACTGTTGCTGTTGATGGCAAATCCTGGAAAGAGATGTTTGATGATTGTTGGTCTCCTCAATTCAGTCCAGATGGAGAAAATGTAGCAGTTTCAGTAAAAATCGGAGAAAAATGGACCGTTGCTGTTGATGGAAAGCCTTGGAAAGAGAGGTTCGATGATTGCGGATCTCTTCAATTCAGTCCAGATGGAGAAAAGATAGTAGCTCCAGTAAAAATTGGAAAAAAAGAAACTGTCGCTATTAACGGCAAACCCTGGAAAGAGTGGTTTGATAGTTGTGGATTTCCTCACTTTAGTCCAGATGGAGAAAATGTAGCAGTTTCAGTAAAAATCGGAGGGAAATGCACTGTTGCTGTTAATGGGAAGCCTTGGGAAGAGAGGTTTGGTGATTGTAGAGCGTCTCCTCACTTTAGTCCAGATGGAGAAAAGATAGCAGCTCTAGTAAAAATCGGAGGGAAATGGACCGTTGCTGTTGATGGCAAACCCTGGAAAGAGATGTTTGATGATTGTTGGTCTCTTCAATTTAGTCCAGATGGAGAAAATGTAGCAGTTATAGTAAAAATCGGAGGAAAAAAGACTGTTGCTGTTGACGGAAAACCTTGGAAGGAAAGATTTGATGTATGTAAAAATCTTCAATTCAGCCCAGATGGAAAAAAAATAATGGTAGTAATAGGAGAAGAAGATAAATATTATCGCCTTGTTAAAGAAGTCTAAATCATTCAAATTACTTTGTTATATTTTTTGTCAAAATTAAAAATATGCCCGAATCTTTTGAAAGGGCTCCTTCCGTAGAAAAAGAAAAAAAAGAAAAATCTCCTGAACAAGTAAGAGAGGAGGAATCTTTGGGTTTGGTCAGAGAAATTGAGGAAATTAAAGAAAGGATGGTCAGAGAAGGAGAAACCATTGAGGGTTATCAAGAGATAGCGAAATTACTGAGACAAATTGAATCTCTCTATGGGAAACCTAAAGTAGAATGGGAAAAAATAGAAGGTTTAGAAAAGATACTTTCTATAGATTTTGAAGAAACCGTCGATTCCCCTAGTTTCAGCCCTACTGGTGACAAGATAATGGTTATCGAAGGATACAAGGGTTTAAGAATCTACGACCTAGAAGGAAATGAGACACTCTCTAAGGATTTTGGAGAAAGGATCGATTGGCCTAGTTTTGGCTTTCCCGGTGACAAGATAGTGGTTACCGAAGGATACAATAGTTTAAGAATCTATGACCTAAAAGGAGAGGAGGTATTTTCTAAGTATTTTGAAAGACTCATCAGTTGGCCCAGTTTCAGTCCGACTGGTAAAAAGATAATGGTTAACGAAGGAGCCGAGATCTTAAGAATCTATGACCTAAAAGGAGAGGAGGTATTTTCTAAGTATTTTGAAAAAATCATCGATTACCCCAGTTTCAGCCCTAGTGGTAGAGAAATAATGCTTAGAGAAGGGCTTAGGCGTTTAAAAATCTATGACCTAGAAGGGAAGGAGATATTTTCTAAGGGTTTTGGAGAAATCATTCATGACCTCACTTTCAGTCCTAGTGGTAAAAAGATAATGCTTAGGGAAGGAGGTAATAGTTTAAAAATCTATGACCTAAAAGGAAGGAAGGTATTTTCTAAGGATTTTGGAGAGACCATCGATTATCTCAGTTTCAGCCCGACTGGTGACAAGATAATGCTTAGAGAAGGAGACAAGGGTTTAAGAATCTATGACCTAAAAGGAAGGAAGGTATTTTCTAAGGATTT
>JAGGSE010000041.1 GCA_021159225.1 bacterium | reverse complement strand
CCTGATGAGTTTATAAAAAGGATCTCCGACCCGGTATGGTTTCAGTCATTGAGTTGCGTTATCGGAATGGATTGGAACAGCAGTGGCACAACCACAATCACCACCGGCGCCCTTAAGCAGGCATTGAGGGGCTTGGAAAAAGACCTGGGAATTTTCATCTGCGGAGGCAAGGGCAGGACATCCAGAAAGACGCCGGAGGAAATCCAAAACTGGGCAGGTGTTTTGGGTCTGCCCTCCTCAAGTGCTGAATCCCTTGTTTATAATTCCAGAATGTCTGCCAAGGTAGACAGCGCCCTGGTTCAGGATGGCTATCAGATTTACCATCATAATTTTTTCTTTTCCAAAAACGGTGCCTGGGCGGTTATTCAGCAGGGAATGAACACCATGACTCAAACCGCCAGGAGATACCACTGGTATTCAGAGGAGATTACAGATATAATCTTGGAGCCCCATTCAGGAATTGTCAGCCAGAGGAGGGTTCCGACCTTGAATTTGGTTGCCAAAAAGAGCCAGAATGTTCAGAAAATGAGCGTGGCATTGATTCAGGGAGGTTATAAGGGGCTAATGAAGGATGTTAGAATTCTAAGAAGGCATATTTCCAAATTATCCCAGACAATAACCATAGGATTTAGGGGAGAAAGGTCAACCATTTTGAAATTGGAAAACAGAGACTTTTTTTGGCATCCAGTTCTTTTGGAGGACCTTTCGAAAAGCAGATATTTAGAAAGGATATTGGCTCACCTCTGTGAACGAAAGCCGGCAAACTACGAGGCGCTTTTGTCAGAAAGGGGTGTAGGACCTAAGACCATCAGGGCTCTGACTTTAATTTCAGAACTGATATACGGGGCACAGGTTTCATATGAGGACCCAGCCCGATATTGCTTTGCCCATGGGGGCAAGGATAATATTCCCTACCCAATTGACCGCTTGACATATGATGCAAGTATTGATTTTTTTCAAAGGGTTATTCAAAAAACCAAGATTCCATTTTCTGAAAAACGAAGGATGCTCCAACGGATAAGGAGAAAAAACGACCCAGGCGAGTATGAGAGATGAAAAAAAGAGTGTCAGTAAAAATGTGATATTGCTTGGAATAGTGAGTTTTCTTAATGATGTTAGCGGCGAAATGGTAATTCCCATTTTGCCTCTTTTTATTGAGTCCTTGGGGGGTGCTGGATTGGCTGTTGGCTTGATTGGCGGATTAAGGGATTCTCTCTCAGCAATTTTGAGGGTTTTTGCTGGATACTGGTCAGACAGAAGCGGCAAAAGAAAACCATTTGTCTTCTTCGGTTATTTAAGTTCGGCTTTTTTAAAGTTGCTTTTGGCTTTTTCCAAGGTTTGGCAGCATATTTTGGTTTTTGCTTCCCTTGAGAGAATAGGAAAGGGGTTAAGGGCGGCTCCCCGGGACGCTATTATTGCTGATTCTATGCCCAAAAGGCGTGGCGGCGCCTTTGGCATTCACCGGGCAATGGATACCTCTGGCGGGATATTGGGCTCAATTTTGGTTTTTCTTTTGTTTTGGTTTTTGCATCTTGATTTGAGAGAAATTATCTTTGCCGCTGGTATTATAGGGCTTTTTTCTTTGCTCCCACTTCACTTTGTGAAAGAAAAACCAAGACAGCCAAGAGATATAAAACTGAATATTGGCTTAAAGGGACTGAGCAGTTCTCTAAGGTTGTTTATCTTTGTTTCGGTGGTCTTTTCTTTAGGTAATTTTAGTTATATGTTTTTTATTCTCAGGGCAAAAGACTGCTTTCAGGGCCGGCTTTCTCTAGGGGCACCTATTCTCTTATATGTGCTTTTTAATATCTTCTATGCCCTTTTTGCTATTCCCTTTGGCAATCTTTCTGACCGCTTGGGAAGGAAAAAGGTCTTATTGTTTGGTTATTTTCTATTCTCTTTAGCCTGCTTGGGATTTGCCTTGTCAAACTCTCTAAAGGCATTTTTGTTTTTATTTCCTCTTTATGGCTTGGTCTATGCTATCATTGATGGAAACCAGCGGGCATTTGTTTCTGATTTAGCCCAGGATAAATTACGGGCAACAAGTTTGGGAACATTTCACACTGCCACGGGTCTGGCCACCCTGCCAGCCAGTTTAATAGCCGGCTTTCTTTGGAGGTTCAATCCAAGCGCAACTTTTATCTATGGCGCGCTCGTTTCTGGATTGGCATCTGCCCTACTTATTGTTTTTAGGAAGCGGATTGACATAATATGAACCTCAATTTGTCTCTCTTCTATTTTTTTAATAACCTGGCTTGCAGGTCTGAGGTTTCTGATTGGATTATTGTTTTTTTGGCAGATTATCTGCAGTATCTTCTTGTTGCCATTTTTATTCTATTTTTGTATTTTTCCTCCTATTCGTTCCGGAAAAAGATTTATATATTTCTGGTTGTAGGCATTTCAGTTCTTTTTGCCCGTTTTGGCATAACAGAATCTATCCGTTTTTTTTATCACCATCCCCGTCCTTTTGCTGTCCATTCTGTTTGCCAACTTCTCTCTAAGAGCGAATGGTCGTTTCCCTCAGGTCATGCCTCGTTCTTTTTTGCTATGGCCACAGCGATTTATTTTTACAACAAAAAATGGGGAATAGGATTTTTTATTGCCGCCCTCCTTATGAATATCAGCCGAATTGCCGCCGGGATACATTATCCTTTTGATATCTTAGGAGGAATGATTGTGGGCATTGGAAGCGCCTGGATTGTTGCCTTTTTTGTTCGGGCCCTCTTTGCCAGAGATAAAAAGTGAAACTCGCAGGTTAGCAGATTAGAGGAAGGTAGGAAAGTAGAGAATACGGGCATTTGACATTTTGCTTCAGGCAGTTTAAGATTTAGAAATATGTTGTTTGTTTTAATTTTTTTCTCTTTGGCAATAGTTGTCTTGGCTGTTATTTTTGCTGTTCAAAATCCAAATGTTGTCAAGGTAAGTTTTTTGGCATGGGAGACAAACGCTCCCCTTGCCCTAGCCCTTCTTGTTGCTTTTATTCTCGGGTTTATTTTGGGCTTGCTGATTTTGACTTCAGGATTAATAAAAAGAGGGCTTTTGGCTTCTAAACTGGGCAAGAGGGTCAAGGAGTTGGAGGAGGCATTGGAGAAAAAGGAAAGAAAAGAAGAGGAGGAGCAAAAGAAAGAACAAGAGGAAAAAACAAATGTCAGCCCTATATCTTGAATTCAATAACATCGCCATCCCTGACAATGTAATCTTTTCCTTCCACACGGAGCATTCCTTTTTTTGCTGCCTGGGTCCAGCCGCCTAACTCAATTAGTGTCTGCCAATTAATTACCTCTGCCTTGATAAATTTTTTTTCAAAATCACTGTGGATAACCCCAGCCGCCTTTACTGCCTTTGTGTTTTCCTTTATTGTCCAGGCGCGGGTCTCATCGCGTCCTGTGGTTAAGAAGGTAATAAGTTTCAGAAATCTATAACAGGAGGAGATAATCTGGTCTATTCCATCTTGGTCAATACCCAATTCCCTTTTATATTCTCTTTTTTCTTGTTCATTTAGTTCTCCGAGGTCTGTCTCAAGTTTTATGTCAACCTCTACAAATGGAAGGTTAAGATTCAGGTCTTTTAAAATTTTTTCCAATTCTTGGGGATTTTTTTTGCTTTCTATTTTGCTATTAAAGACAATAATCATTGGCTTGGCGGTCAAAAGACATAATGGTTTTAAGAGGTCCTTTTCATATTGGTCAAACTCTTTTTGATTTAGGAGTTGTCCTTGTTCTAAATAGGACATTGCTTTTTGAAAAACTGCCAGTTCTTTCTTTTTTTCTTTATCTCCTGACCTTGCCTCGCTTGAGATTTTTTCAATTCTCTTTTTGAGGGTTTCTATGTCTTTCATTATAAGTTCTAAATTTATGGTTTCAATGTCCCTTTTGGGATTTATTGTTTTGTCTATATGAACAATCCCTCCATCCTCAAAGATTCTTACCAGATGGACAATTCCGTCTACCTCCCTTATTTTTGCTAAAAATTGGTTGCCCAGCCCCTCTCCCTTATTCGCTCCCTTGACCAATCCGGCAATATCAACAAACTCAATAGTACTGGGGGTGATTTTTTTAGAGTTAGAAAGAGCGGCTAATTTTTCAAGACGCTTATCCGGCACCCTCACCACCCCTACATTGGGATCAACAGTACAAAAGGGATAGTTGGCGATGTTTACCTGTTTTTTCGTCAGCGCCTTAAACAATGTGGATTTACCCACATTTGGTAGCCCAACAATACCCACTGATAATGGCATAATTTATTTGTACTATATCTAAGCACTTTAGTAACAATTCTTGATAATTTCCCTGGCAAGGCATCTTGACTAAGGGGAGCATATCGCAGCCGAGCCCCAGAGGAGGATTGCGCTTCAGAA
>JAGGSE010000057.1 GCA_021159225.1 bacterium | reverse complement strand
GAAATCAAAATCCTGTCTCCCGCTTTTACCTCTGAAAGATATTTTGTCTTGTTCTGTTCTGCCATTATATAACTATGAACCGCCCCGGCATTTACCCTAAACGGCCTCGGTTCTACATAAGGATTTTTCAGGGTCTCCCCATGAACCAGAAAAAAGCCATTAGATTGAGAGCCCACAAGCATCCCCTCTCCTTCTCTTAAAATGGCAGTGGTGTCAATACAGGCCCTGTCTCCCAAGCCTAAGGACTGAATTCTTGTAATTTTGCCCAATCTGATATCAATTCTTGAGACAGAAAAACGGCTCAAAATCTCCTTGGCTTTCTTTATATCTCCACCTTCTTTTGCCAAAAGAACCACACCGTCTATTCCTTTTTCTAAAATTCCCAAACCCAGTTCTATCTCCTCCGGCTTTTCAATAAGGGCTAAAAGTTTTGCTCCGTTTCTTTTAGCAATCAGATTTTCCAAGGGGATAACCTTCCAATCCCTAGCAGAGACCAAAACGTAGGCCGCTCTTTTTGAAGCAGATAGTGCCAGGTCTTCCTTTTCTTTAGAATCAATTTCAACAAACGCCAAACTATTTTCTTTTAGGTTCTTGATGTCTTCTTCTTTTTTTATCCTTAAAATTTCAATATCGCTACCCGGGTCAAAACTGGCTACCTTTATGCCTCTTGCTAACTGTTTTGCCTTTTTCGCATTTTCCCCGTTCAAAACAAAATTCCCTACCCCTAATTCAATTGAACTGGTCAGCAGGGGTTTTATCTCTTCCCAACTGCCCTCTAATTTTATCCAAAGAGGCCTTGTCATAATAGTTCAACTGCCTTATCAACTGATTCTCCTTGATGAACTATTGCCGCCAGCGCCCTGACCATCTTCTCTGGGCTTTTGTGTTGAAAGACATTCCTGCCAATAGAAACGCCTCTGGCGCCTGCCTTCATTGCGCTTGAGACCATCTCGAGAACCTCTTTATCTGAACCCATTTTGGGACCCCCGGCAATAACTATGGGCACTGGACATCCAGAAACCACCTCTCTAAAGGAATCAATATCGCCTGTATAATTGGTTTTAATAATGTCTGCTCCCAATTCTACTCCAACCCTAACAGCCAATTTTATCCATTCAGGATTGTGCTCGTTATCAATCTTGTCGCCCCTGGGATACATCATTGCCAATAAGGGCATGCCCCACCTGTCGCAGGCATCAGCCACATATCCCAACTGCCTTATCATTTCAGGTCCATTTTTCGCTCCAATGTTAATATGAACAGAGACACCATCGGCTCCCAAACGAATCGCCTCCTCAACAGAAGAAACCAAGGTCTTGTAGTTCGGATCAGGGTCTGCCTTTGTGCTTGCGGAGATATGGACAATCAGCCCTGTTTCTCCCGAAAAGCAGTTCTTGACAATTCCTTTATGGAGCAAAACCGCATCTGCTCCGCCCTTGGCTACCTTGCCGATAGCCTCAGGCATATCAACCAAACCATCAATCGGTCCCAAACTTACCCCGTGGTCCATAGGCACCACAATTAGATTCTTTGATTCCTTATTAAATAATCTCTTGAGTCGTATTTCTTTTCCTTTTGCCATAGTTTTGTAAACGACTATTGGCTAAAAATAATTCGACCTTTTCCTAAAAATAAAATAGCCCCTTTCAAGGGGCTGATTTTGTTTAAGTGCTTTTTACCTTATTTTTATTTTTTACACCACAAAACCAACCCCTTCATAAGGGCTAAAGAAATAAAAATTAAAGAAAAATGTCTGGCTTTGATTATCTAATAACATCGGACTATGAAATAGTACACTAACCCAACAAAGATGTCAAGTCCTTTACCTTGTCCTTCTTCTCCCAGGCAAAACCCGCCTTTTCTCTGCCAAAGTGGCCAAAACACGCAGTTTTCTGATAGATGGGCTCCAGTAGATTTAACTGCCTTATTATCCCGCCGGGCGAGAGGTCAAAAACCCTGGAGGCAGCAACCCTCAGCCGTTTCTCATCCACCCTGTTTGTTCCCAGGGTATCAACCATAAATTCCGTGGGCTTGGTTCCGCCGATAACATAAGAAAGTTTAACCAAACATTTCTCTGCCAGGCCGGCTCCAACAATGTTTTTGGCTATATAACGAGCCATATAGGCCGCAGACCTATCCACCTTTGTTGGGTCCTTTCCGGAAAAGGCGCCGCCGCCAATAGGCACCTCGGGCCCATAGGCATCAACCACATTTTTCCTCCCAGTCATACCTGTGTCCGATACAGGTCCTCCAATAACAAATCTCCCCGTATTATTGATGTAAAATTTTGTTTTCTTGTCTAAAAGAGAACCGCAGACAGGCCTTATTACCCTTTTAATAATATCCTCCTTAATCTGCGATTGGGAAACGCCTGGGTCATGTTGAGCAGCAATTACCACGCTGGTCAAACGCTTAGGCAGTCCATTTTCATATTCAAGGGTTACCTGCGACTTTCCGTCAGGCCTCAAATAGGGAAGGATTTTGTTTTTCCTTACATCTGTAAGTTTCTTGGTTAGTTTATGGGCTAGAACTATGCCCAAAGGCATCAGTTCCGGGGTTTCATTTGTGGCATAACCAATAGATATTCCCTGGTCCCCTGCTCCTTGTTTTTTTGTTGCTGTCTTCCTTACCCCCCTGGCAATGTCCGGTGATTGTCCGGAAATAGAATTCAAAATTCCCACTGTATGACCATCCAATCCATAATCAGGCCTATCATAGCCGATATCCAAAATTGTCTTTCTCGTCAATCGGTTAAGGTCAACCCAGGCCCTTGTTGTAATTTCTCCAGCAATAATAACATAACCCTTTGAGGTAAAAACCTCGCAAGCCACCCGGGCTGATTTATCCTGCTTTAGAATTTCGTCCAAAATGGTATCAGCGATAATGTCAGCCATCTTGTCCGGATGTCCCGGGCAAACCGATTCGGCTGTTTGAAAATCTTTTTTCATGTAAATTTTTTATGTCTTACACTACCGGGAAGTGAAAATCATTTTTTATTTCAGGCAAAATCTCCTTGGTTGCTGTTCGGCAGTTATCCTCTGCCATTATCGCCTCTGATACTGCCACCCCATCTGCAGCCCATCCTGCTACCTTTTTAACATTGTTTTTATTTATACCACCAATTGCCATAATTGGCAAGTCAATCTTCTCTTTAATTCTTTTAATCAGGACCGGCTCAATCAATGGGGCATCCTTCTTTGTCCTGCTGGGGAAAAGAGCGCCAAGGGAAAGATAGTCGGCTCCATCTGCCTGGGCTTTTTCTGCTTCTTTCAATGAATGAACGGTTCGCCCAATAATTTTATCAAAGGGGAGCATCTTTCTTGCTGTCCTTATGGGCAGGTCTTTATCTCCCAGATGAACCCCGTCTGAATCTACAGCCAAGGCAATGTCCAGATAGTCATTGATTAAAAAAAGGACTCCTGTCCTTTGGCACAATCTCCTAAATAAAACAGCATTTTTTAGAACCCTTCTCTTGTTATTTATTTTATCCCGGTATTGAACCGCCCTTATTCCTCCTGAAATTGCCTCTTTTAGTTTTTCAATCGGTTTTTCTTTCTTGAGATATTTGGCATCTAGGACCAGACAAAGAGGAAACAATCTTTTAATTTTTTCTTTCCTGACAATTTTAGAAACAATTTCTTTTTCCAAAGAATACAACAAAAAGCGCTTTTCTTGAAGTTTTCGCCACTTTTTAATTTTCAAAAACTTAAAATACTCCTCCAGCACCCTTAAGGACTCCTCGGCCCTTTTGGCATTGGCAATAACTATCTCGTCAATACCTTGTCTTGCCCCTTCATTGGCAAGAATTAAAGAAGCGCCAATGTCTCTTCCGCGGGAGTTAAGCAGTTGCAATTTCAAGCCACAACTTGCCTCTGTTAAAAAATGGCGCATCTTCTTAAACTCTTTTGTCATCCTTAAATCTCTCAAAACAAAACGGCAGGTATCCTCCAGTACCCTCAATCCCTCATCAAGCCGTCCAAAATTAGCATCCAAAACAGAAACAATGTTTTTATCCAAATTTATCATCCCTATTTTGGCAGATAAATCCGAATCTCGAATATCGAAATCCTTCATCCCGCACCTTTTGTCCTTTAACAACAAGAGGTTTCAATTAAATTACTAAATTATTAATTATTCACCTTGAATAACTGTCAAAAGGTGCGGGATAAACAAATTCAAATTTTCAAATGCTCAAAATTAAATGCAAAATGCAAATCTCAAAAATCAAAATGAAAGATTAAAATGCAAAAAGAATTCTCTTTGAATTTTTCTTTTTCATTTTGCATTTTGATTTTTGATTTTTGATTTGGTTTGGTTTTGAATTTTGCCCTATACCACTTTACAGGGTATAGGGCAACCCTGAAC
>JAGGSE010000218.1 GCA_021159225.1 bacterium | reverse complement strand
TATGGGAAAAGAGGAATTTAACATTAAGCAAGCCCTTAAGAGATTGGAGGGAATTATTAACTGGTTTGAGAGCCGGGAAGAGATGGATATTGAGGCCGGTTTAGAAAAGGTTAAAGAAGGAGCATCTCTTATTAAAAGAAGCCGAAAGGAACTGAAGAAGGTGGAGAATGAATTTGAAAAGATAAAAAGAGAACTTGAAGAGGAAGAAGATGCTTAATTATACCTATAGAAAGGCAGGGGTTGATAGGGAATTAAGGGAAAGAGCAAAGAAGATTTTGAAGGGGTTTGATTTAACCTTTAGATACAGCAGAGCAGGGAAAATTATCAAGACCCCTTTCAATAATCTCTACCCGGTTGGCAGAGGTATTTATCAGGTAAAGACAGCCGATGGCGTGGGCACGAAGATTCTCTTGGCGGAATTGGCAAATAGCCATGGGACTATTGGAATTGACGCAGTGGCAATGGTTGTTAATGATTGTATAAGATGTGGGGCAGTGCCCTTGGCCCTGACCAATATCATTGATACCAAAAAAACAACTCCTAAACTAATAAGGGAGATAAAGAAAGGACTGGTAAAGGGAGCCAAGGAAGCGGGCTGTCCGATTGTGGGAGGGGAGATAGCCGATGTGCCCGAACTCTTAAATTGCCCCTACCAACTTAATTGCGACTGCGTGGGCGAGGTAAGAAAAGAGAATATTATTAGCGGAGAAAAAATAAAAGCGGGAGACATTGTTTTGGGCTTTAGGAGCGCAGGAGTTCATTCCAACGGCTTTACCCTTTTGAGGAAGGTTTTATTCAAGAGGTGGTCAGGAAAATACGATGCCTTTGACAGACCGGGAGGAATTAAAAGACCCTTGGTTTTAGAATGCCTAAAGCCGACAAGAATTTATGTGAAGCCCTTTTTGAAACTTAGGGAAAAATTTGAGATTTTAGGAGCGGTCCATATTACCGGCGATGCCTACCTAAAATTTAAGAAGTTGAATCCTAAAGTGGGCTTTGAGTTTTTTAATTTTAAGCCCCAGTTGATTTTTGGTCTTATTCAGGAAGCAGGAGGTATCTCAGACAAGGAAATGTTTAAGACATTTAATATGGGCTGGGGGTTTGCCGTGGTTGTAAGGAAAAAAGAAGCGGATAAGATTTTGTCTTTGGCAAAGGACCTTAAACTTGGTTTGGAAATAATCGGACAGGTTGTAAAGGAGAGGAAAATCATTATTCGCTATCAAAACAAAAGGATGGTTTTATGAGGCGTCTTGAGGTTGGCTTCAAAAGAGGAGTAAGGGATGTTTTAGCAGAGAAGGTAAAAAAAGAAATAAGGGAGGTTTTATGCCTTCCTGTTTTGGATGTAAAGACCTCTGACGTTTATACCATCGGAGAAAACCTTCAGCATAAGGAATTGTCCCTTTTGGCAAAGTCCCTCTTTTCCGACCCAGTAGTTCAGGAGGTATCTATTGGTTGCCAATTAAGGAAAGATTATGATTGGATGATTGAGATTGGGTTTAAGCCCGGGGTGACCGATAATGTCGGCAAGACAGCGAAAATTGGGATTGAAGAGATTCTGAAGAGAAAATTAAAAACCAAGGTTTATACCTCAAAGAGGTATTTTATTTACGGAAAGAGATTGAAAAGAAAGGATGTGGAAAGAATTGCCCGGTATTTGGCAAATGATTTAATTCAAAGATGGCTTATCTTAAAAAGGGGAGAGAAAGAGAAGGGATTGGAAATGCCGGAGGTTGAAATTCCTCACCAGCCCCGGGTTTTAGAGATTGGCCTTGATGTTTCTGATAAAGAACTTTTGAGGTTAAGTCAAAAGAGAAGTTTGGCTTTGAACCTTGAAGAAATGAGAGCGATAAAGACCTATTTTTCAAGACCGGAGGTAATTAAAGAGAGAGAAAAAATGGGGCTGGGAAGGAAGATAACAGATGTGGAATTGGAATGTATTGCCCAGACCTGGTCCGAGCACTGCAAGCACAAGATATTCAATTCTAAGATTTCTTACAAAGAAGGCAAAACCTTTCAGATTAATAGTTTGTTTGAGACATTTATTAAAAGAGCCACTGAAAGGATAAAGAGAAAAAAGAAGTGGCTTATATCTCTTTTTTGGGACAATTCTGGGGTGATAGAACTTAACAAAGAATACCTTTTTTGTTTTAAGTGCGAGACCCACAATTCTCCTTCTAATGAAGAACCTTATGGAGGAGCCCTAACCGGAATTTTGGGAGTTTATAGAGATATTATGGGAACCGGTAGAGGAGGAGGTTTGCTCTATGGCACCTATGGCTTTTGTGTGGGCTCTCCCTTTTATCAAGGAGAACTTTTGCCAAAATTTCATCCAAAAATATTATTGGAAGGGGTGAGAAAAGGAGTAGAAGATGGAGGGAATAAATCCGGCGTCCCTACAGTTTATGGTAGAGTGTTTTTTGATACGGGTTACATCGGAAAGCCAGCCATTTTCGTTTTAGCCGGGGGTTTAATTCCCAGAAAAATTGGAGGAAAATTGGGACATAAAAAAGAGATTAAACCTGGTGATTTAATTGTAATGGCAGGAGGAAGAGTAGGAATAGATGGAATTCATGGAGCGACCCAGTCCTCATTAGAAGCAGGGGAGTGGATTTCAGCCAGCCATGTTCAACTAGGTGACCCTTTTACTCAAAAGAAACTTCACGACTTTTTAATTGAGGCAAGAGATAAGGGATTATTTTCAGCAATTACTGATAATGGAGCCGGAGGATTGTCTTGTTCTGTAGGGGAGATGGCAAAATTTTCTAATGGAGCAGAAATCTGGCTGGAAAGGGTGCCCTTGAAATATCCAGGTTTGGACCCTTGGCAAATTTTATTGTCAGAATCCCAAGAAAGGATGACCTTAGTGGTTTCTCCTCAAAAACTTGAAGAACTTTCCCAATTGGCAAAAAAACACGAGGTTGAAATAAGTGTTATTGGGAAGTTTAATCGCTCTGGCAGGTTTTGTTCTACTTATAAAGGGAAATTGGTAGCAGACCTTAATTTAGATTTCCTTCATCAAGGGGTTCCTCAGATGATTTTGAAAGCCCAATGGAAAGATGCGGAAGAAAGGGGTTTGAAAGAGCCCGTCTTAAAGAAGATTAAAAATCATAATTTATTTTTAAGAAAAATGTTAGAAAGGCCCAATATTGCCTCAAAAGAATATATTGTCAGACAATTTGATCACGAGGTCCAGGGAAAGACAATTATTAAGCCCTTGGTGGGTGAAAACCTTGATGTATTTTCTGATGCGGTTGTAATTAAACCTCTTTATCATTCAAATGAGGGTTTGGCAATTTCTGCTGGTATTAATCCAAAATATAGTTTAATTGATACCTATTGGATGACGGCTTTATGTATTGATGAGGCAATAAGAAGAATAATTGCAATAGGGGGTTACTTGAGACAAATTGTTTTTAATGATAATTTTTGTTGGCCAAATCCTTTGCCATCAAAAGACAATCCTGATGCTGAATATAAATTGGCTCAATTGGTAAGGGCAAATAAAGCCCTTTATGATTTTACATTGGCTTTTGGCACTCCCTGTATTTCAGGGAAGGACTCAATGTTTATGGATGGCTGGGTTAAGACAAAAAAAGGGAAATTAAAGAGAGTTTCAGCCCTGCCCACCCTTCAGATTTCAGCAGTAGGAAAAATAAAAGATATTAGAAGGTGTGTAACAATGGATGTGAAAAAATCAGGAGATTTGCTTTATATTTTAGGACCTACAAAAGATGAATTGGGGGCTTCAGAATATTATGAGGCAAGAAAAAAAATTGGATTGAATGTGCCAAAACTTGAACCAAAATTAGCAAAAAAACTTTACAGCGCCTTAGAAAAAGCCATTGAAAAAGGATTGGTGAATTCTTGCCATGGAATTTATAGGGGAGGGTTAGCAGTGGCTCTGGCAGAGATTTCTTTTGGAGGAGGTTTTGGCTTAAAAGTTCATTTAGAGAAGGTACCGGTAAAAGGAGAATTAAAAGAAATAGAAAAAATTTTGTATTCTGAATCTCCGAGTAGATTTTTGGTGACAATTTCTCCAGAGAATAAGAGAAAATTTGAAAAGATTTTAAAAGGTAATATTTTTTCTCAAATAGGAAAGGTAGTAAATGAGAAAAGACTGAAAATTCTCTTCAGAAAAAGGTCAATAATTGATGAAGATATTTTTAGATTAAAAAAATCTTGGCAAAAAACCTTTGAGGATTTTTGATTGAGGTTATGAGACTTGAGAAAAGGGTTGAAAAAATAAAAATTGAAAGAGAAAACGAGAAGGAAAGAATAAAAGAGGAAAGGACAAGAGAGGTTATAAGGATAATGAGAAGAATCAAAAAAGAGAGGAAGATTCCGAAAGCAAAATTGCCAGGATGGCTCC
>JAGGSE010000213.1 GCA_021159225.1 bacterium | reverse complement strand
CTATTGAAACCTCGCATTCTCGGCTAATTTGATTTATGGTTTTTCCTTCGGAGCCAATAACCAGACCGATTTTTTCAGGGTTAATCTGAAAGGAGAAGATTTTGGGAGCAAATGGAGAAAGTTTCGGCCGTGGTTTGTCCAGAACCTCTTCCATTCTCTCTAAAATTTCTAATCTGGCTTTTTTCCCCTGGGTAAGCGCCTTTCTTAAAATTTCTTCGTTTATCCCATCAATTTTGACATCCATTTGGATAGCGGTTATTCCCTGTTTGGTTCCCGCTACCTTAAAATCCATTCCTCCGTAGTGGTCTTCCGGTCCCTGGATATCAGTTAAAATTTTAAAGTTATTTTCATCTTTTATCAAGCCCAGAGATATTCCGGCTACAGGTCTCTTTATAGGAACCCCAGCATCCATCAGGGCTAGAGAAGAACTGCAAACCGAAGCCATGGAGGTGGAGCCGTTTGAGGAAAGAATTTCCGTAACTATCCTTATGGTGTAAGGAAAGTTTTCAAAGTCGGGGATAATGGGGAGAAGTGCCCTTTCTGCCAGCATACCATGGCCAATCTCTCTTCGGCTAGGAGCCCGAAGAGGTTTTACCTCCCCAACCGAATAGGGAGGAAAGTTGTAGTGGTGCATAAATCTTTTTTTGCCGATAATTTCCATTCCTTCTAACAACTTCATATCATCAGGCCCGCCCAAGGTCAAAATAGAGAGAGACCTTGTTTTCCCCCTTCTAAACAGAGCCGAGCCATGGGTGCGGGGGAGAATTCCAGCCCTGCAGGAAATGTTTCTTATTTCATCTAGCCCTCGGCCGTCGGGTCGCCTTTCATTTTTGAGAATATTCTCTTCGATTGTTTGTTTGACCTCCTTTTCAAAGATTTCCTCTACCTCATTTCTTTTCTCCAACTCCATTGAGGGGCGCCTTTGTTCAACAAAAAGGTACATTTCTTCCCTTATTTTTTTTATTTGTTCATCTCCCTCTTTTGTAAAGATGAGAGAGGATAACCTCTCTTTTAGAAAGCCCTTTATTTCATTTTCTAGTTCTTGGTCTCTTGGCTTTTGAACCAGTTTGATTTTTTTCTTTCCTATCTTTTCAATAATTTCTTCCTGGAACCTAATAAGTTTTTCTAAATAGGGCTTGGCAAATCTGACTGTCTGGCACAATATCTCTTCATCTACTTCCTGTGCCTCGCCCTCTAACATATTTATTAAAAGTCCATCTTCTTCGCTTTTAATACTGCTTATGCATAGGTCTATTTCTGGCTTTTCCCTTTGCTCATAGGTGGGGTTGACAATGAAGTTTTCTCCTAATTTTGCTATTCGCAGGGCTCCCAAGGGACCATTCCAGGGAATATCAGAGGTGCCAAGAGCCAGAGATGTGGCTATAAGCCCTAACACATCAGGGTCGTTTTCTCTATCCCAAGAAAGACATGTCACAATTACCTGTACCTCATGATTTAGATTTTTGGGAAATCGTGGCCTGATTGCTCGGTCAATCAACCGAGCAGTAATAATGGCTTCGTTGGTTGGCCTGCTTTCTCTGCGGATGAACCTTGAGCCAAGAATTTTGCCAGCAGCATAGTATCTTTCCAGGTATTCAACACTAAGAGGAAGAAAACCCTGATTTTGGGCTTCCTTTTGAGACATTACCACTGTGGCTAGAACAACCGTTTCTCCATACCTCAAGAGGCAGGAACCATTTGCCCTCTCTGTAAGACCGGACATATCAGCGGTCATTTCTTTTCCATTAAACTGGAGTTTAAACTTCATGTCTTTTTAAAAGATATTTCTGGGGATGGGCTTCCAGGTCAATGAATTGGTCAGCCGATTCTTTTAGTTTTGAAGAGGTAGACCTGCCAAAGGCAATTACCTCAACCCTTTTACCTTGATTTTTTAGATATTCTACAAGTTGAAGAAAATCACCATCTCCGGAACAAAGAACAATCGTGTCAACCGAGGAGGAAATTCTGATGGCATCCACCGTGATTCCCACATCCCAATCCGCCTTTTTTAGCCCGCCATAATATTCTTGGAGGTCTCTAATTCTTGTTTCAATGCCCAGTTTAGCCAATGCCTCAAAGAATGGTTTTTCCTCTCCTGTTTTTGTCCGAACAACATAGGCAAAGGCACGGATTAGACTTCTTTGCTTAATTGCAGATTTTAGAACCTCCCGAAAATTAACCTTTGCCCTATATAGATTTTTGGCTGAATAATAGAGATTTTGAACATCTATTAGAACTGCTATTCTCTGGGCAGAGTATTTTATTGCCATAATAACTAATCCTTAACCTTTTTCTTCAGTCCTGTTTTTTTGATAACCTGTTCATATCTCTTCTTATCCTCTTTTTTAAGAAGATTGAGGAGTTTTCTTCTTTTTGCCACCATAGTCAAAAGTCCCCTTTTTGAATGGAGGTCCTTGGGATGTTCTTTGAGGTGGGAAAGAAGATAATTTATTCTTTCAGAAAGCAGACCTATCTGAACATCAAGAGAACCGGTATCCGAATCATTTAGCCGATATTTTTCAATTATTTTTTTCTTTTCTTCTTTATCCAGCATGCCTTTTAGTATACCACAATTTCTGAAAATAAAAAAGACCTTGGGGCTTGACAAATTGGTTCAATTTTTGTAAAAAGGGGAGCAGAAAATTCTCGCTCTTTTGGCTTGCAGCCCAAACAAAAAGGTCGGCAAATAAGAATGGGGAAGGTTTTTATCCCACCTCCCAGATTCTTATTATGTTTAAATTAGAAAGACAGGTTTTTGTTCAAAATCAATTAGACGAGGACTATTACGATGACTACGAAGAAGACGAAGGGCTAATTGAAGAAGACCTGGACGAAGAAATACCCGAGGAAGACGAACTCTAATCAGTTTCAGCAAAAGCGGCCCGTTGATGTTAATCAAGGGGTCGCTTTTTACTTAATTCTTACGAAGTTTCTTCTTCCTTTCTGCAAAAGCATTCCCTTTTTTATCTGAAGTGTCTTTTTCCAATCCCCTTGGATTTTCCCATCAATTTTTATTCCCTTTTGTAAAATCAGTCGTTTTGCTTGAGATTTGGAGGAACACAAACCGGCTTTAACCAAAAGTTCAAGGATATTCATTTGCCTGGCGTTTATTTTAACTTCAGGTATCCTTGAAGGGAGTTCTCTTTTTCTAAAGATTCTTTCAAATTCCTCTTGGGCTTTCTGTCCTGCTTCTTTTCCATGATAGTAATTGACAATTTCCCGTGCCAACCTGGCTTTTGCTTCTCTGGGTTTTGCTTTTTTTATTTCTTTAATCTCTTTAAGAGAAAGCGGGGTTAGAAGTTCAAGATAACTGGGAATTAGTTTGTCTGGGATAGACATAATCTTCCCATACATTTGATCAGGAGTATCTTCAAGCCAGATGCAGTTGCCTGAGGTTTTTGACATTTGTCTGCCGTCTGTTCCCAAAATCATTGGGCAGGTCAAAACAAATTTTTCTTTTTTTCTCATCTTTGCCAATAATTCTCTACCAATTAACATATTGAATGTTTGGTCAGTGCCTCCAATCTCAAGGTCAACATTTAAAAAAACCGAATCATATCCCTGAAATAAAGGGTATAAAATTTCATGCGCCCATACCGTCTGCCCCATTTTCAGCCGTCTCTGAAACATATCTCTTTGGAACAATTTTACAGCGCTGATATGCGAAGCGATTTTGACAATATCTTTATACCTTAATTTCAAAAGCCAGTCGCCGTTGTATCTTATTTTTACCTTGGAAAAATCCAAGACCTTTCCTGCCTGCTTTTTCCATGTTCTGATATTTCTTTTAATTTCTTCATCTGTGATAATCGGCCTGGCACTCAAACGAAGCGAGGGGTCTCCGGTTAAAACTGTGCCTGTGCCGATAACCAGAATTGCTTCCTCTCCAAGGTCAGCAAATTCCTGAAGCTTTCTTAGGGTGATGGTATGTCCAAGGTGAAGCCGTGGAGCAGTGGGGTCAATGCCAAGATAAACCCGTATTCTCCTCTTTTTCATTAACGCCTCAAGGGCTCTTTTGCTGGGAAGAATTTTGTCTACTCCTCGCGAGAGAACCTGCTCAATTTTTTGGGGGTTTATTTTCATAGTCCTTTATAATAAAATAAAAAGGTTGCTTTGTAAAGTTTGTTTCGCCTATCTAAGTTTTGTCAAAAGGATATCTGGCAGGTAGTTTATTTATGGCTAAAAGGAGGTTTTACCGAAAGGTTTATCAAAAAGGGAGGGGAAGAAGGATAATTTTTATTTTCAAGATTTTTGGCTTTTGCCTTTTTCTTTTTATCTCTGGCGTCTCTTTTTTGTTTTTCTACTATGGGCGCGACCTCCCTCAGCCAGAGGACTTTAATGAAAGAGAGTTGTTTCAGTCAACCAAGATATACGACCGCACCGGCAAGGTCTTACTCTATGAAATTTACGGTGAGGAAAAAAGAACCTGGGTTGACCTGGAAAAGATACCTG
>JAGGSE010000076.1 GCA_021159225.1 bacterium | reverse complement strand
TCACTGATTTTGCAAGGTTTTTTGGTTTGTCAATATCCCTACCCAAATAATAAGCGGTGTAATAGGCAAAAAGTTGAAGGGGAACTACCGAAAGCAAAGGAGTAAGCATTTCTAGGGTCTTAAGAATGTAAATGACATCGTCAACAATCTCTTCTATCTCTCTGTTTTTTTCTGTGGCAAGGGCAATTATCCTACCTTGTCGCGCTCTTATTTCTTGGATATTAGAAATCATTTTATCATAAACAGAGTCGCTTGGACAAATAGCAACGGTGGGAAACCTTTTATCTATCAAAGCCAAGGGTCCGTGCTTCAGTTCTCCTCCGGCAGTTCCCTCGGCATGAAGATATGATACCTCTTTTAGTTTCAAAGCCCCTTCCAAGGCAACCGGATAATTATACTTCCTTCCGATAAACCAGATGTTTTGATATCGCTTGTATTTTTTTGCCAGTTTTTTAATCTCCGGAGCCCGCTTTAGGATTTTTCTGACAAGATAGGGTGTTTTTGATAATTCAGAAACAATTCTTTTTCCAGTTACCAATGACATATTTCTTTGCCTCCCTAAAAAAACAGTCAGCATTGCCAAAACCGTTAATTGGCCAAGAAACGCCTTTGTAGAAGCAACAGAAATCTCTGGTCCCGAACGGGTATAGACGCCGGCATCTGTTTCTCTGGCTTGGCTTGAGCCAACTACATTGGTAATGCCGATGGTTAAGATTCCCTTTTTTTTGAATTCCCGCAGAACAGCCAAGGTGTCGGCTGTTTCCCCGGACTGAGAAATAAAGACCGCTGCTGTCTTGTTGTCTAAAAATGGCTTGCGGTACCGGAGTTCCGAGGCAACATCCGCCTCACAGGGAATGTCCGCGTATTCCTCTATCATATATTTTCCTATCTTAGCCGCATGAAAAGCAGTGCCGCAACCTACCAAAAGCAGACGATTTATCTTTTTTAATTTTTCAGAGACCTGTTCTAATCCGCCTAATTTTACCGTTCCTTCTTCAGGAACCAGGCGCCCCCTGATGGCATTTTCAATTGTTTCAGGTCCTTCCATTATTTCTTTCAGCATAAAATGGGGATAAGAACCCTTTTCTGATTTTTTAACATCAAAATCCAAAAACTGAACCCTTCTCTCTTTAACAATAAGAAGTGAATTGCCGGGATTAACGCTGGCTATTTCATAATCATTGAGATTAATTACCTTCTTTGTATATGGAGCAATGGCTGTGGGGTCCGAAGCCAAAATATACTCCCCTTCCCTTTCTCCTATGCCGATTAAAAGAGGTGAGGAAAGCCGGGCGGCTACGATTTTTTGGGGCTCCTCTTGGGAAATGACCAACAAGCCGTATGCCCCTCTTATTTCTCTCAGGGCTTTTTTTACCGCCTCTTCCAAATTGCCTTCAAAATAATCTTCAATCAAATGGCAGAGAATCTCGCTGTCGGTTTCAGAGGCAAATCGGTGTCCTTTTTTCAAGAGTTTCTTTTTTAGTTTTCCCCAGTTTTCAATAATTCCATTGTGAACCAAATAAATCTTCTTTTGACAGTCGGAAAAGGGATGGGCATTGGCTAAAGAGACCTTCCCATGGGAAGCCCATCTGATATGACCTATTCCCCAGTTTCCTTTTGGTTTCTTTTTTTCCAACTTCTTCTCCAGGTTTTCCAGTTTCCCTATTGATTTAAGGCAGGTGAGATTTTTTCCATTTCCAACTACAATACCAGCGGAATCGTATCCACCGTAACTCTGTCGGCTCAAACTATCAATAATTACGCCCACTGCCTCTTTTTCACCAATATAACCCGCTAATCTACACATAAGTAATTATTTTTCTACTACTATGTTGACCAATTTATTCGGCACAAAAATTATCTTTTTAATCTTTTTCCCTTCTATATGTCTTTTTATTTTTTCCCTTTCCAAAGCCAAATTTTCTGCCTTTTCTTTTGAGATACCCACAAAAACCTCTATCTTGTCCCTTACCTTTCCATTAACCTCTAAAACCAGGGTTGTTGTTTTTTGAACTATCCATTTTGCTTTGTATTGCGGCCATTTCTGATTATGAATTGATGACTCCTTGATGTTATTAGCCAAACAGGCAGGAATACATTTCTGCCACAACTCCTCGGCTAGATGAGGAGCAAAAGGGGCGAGCAATTTAATCAAGATTTTTAGATGTTTAAGGTCTATAGACGGCTGCTTTTCCAGTTCATTTAAGAAAACCATCAAGGAAGAAATAGCAGTATTGAATCTAAATCCCTCAATGTCTTCACTAACCTTCTTTATTGTTATATTGACAATACTTTCCAATTTTGGATTTGTTTTTGCATCTTCAGAAATCGGTTTTTCATTTGCCAAACGGTACACCCTTTTCAAGAACCTGACACAGCCCATAATTCCCTTTGTGTCCCAGGGAGAGGTTGCCTCAAATGGGCCCATAAACATTTCATAAAGGCGAAGGGCGTCTACGCCGTACTTTTCTATTGTCTTATCAACCGGGATAACATTGCCCCGTGACTTTGACATTTTCTGGTTGTCTGGTCCGAGAATCGTTCCCTGATGGCGCAGTTTTAGAAACGGCTCTCGGAAATTAAGGTGGCCCAAAGACCTTAAAACCTTGGTGAAGAATCTGGCGTAGAGAAGATGCATTACTGCATGCTCTGCTCCGCCGACATAAAGGTCTACTGGTAGCCATTCTTTTAAGGCCTCTTTTGAGGCAAATTCTTTTTCATTTTTTGGGTCGGCGTATCTTAAATAATACCAAGAAGAACAAACAAATGTGTCCATTGTGTCTGTTTCCCTGCGCGCCTTTCCTCCACATTTTGGGCAACGCGTCTCAACAAATTTTTTTGACCTTTCCAGAGGAGAAGTACCCTTGCCGGTAGGCCTGAAATCATTAATCCTCGGCAGAAGAACTGGCAGGTCCTTCTCGGGCACGGGCTGCCAGTGGCATTTTGGACAATAAATCATTGGAATGGGACAGCCCCAATATCTCTGACGGGAAATCAACCAGTCGCGTAGTTTGTAATATATTCGGAATTTCGCCAATTTTTTGCCTGCCAGGTATTTACCAATCGCTTCTCTTGCTCTTTTTGAGTCCATCCCGTTAAATCTACCTGAATTTACCAAATATCCGTCCCCTTCGTACGCTTTTTCAAATCCTCCTCCAGAGGTTGCAAATAATCGGTCTGAGGTGGCCTTAACCGGCTTTATTACCTCAATCATTGGGAGATTGTACTTCTTGGCGAAATCAAAATCCCTTTGGTCGTGACAAGGCACAGCCATAATAGCCCCGGTTCCATAGTGCTTCAAGACATAATCAGCCACAAATACAGGAATCTCACGATTGTTAACCGGATTAACAGCCCTTATTCCCTTTAACTCTACACCTGTTTTTTCTTTAACCTTGGAAATTCTCTCCCGCTCAGTCTTTTTTCTTGCCCTTTCAATATAATCCTTGACGAATCTGTAGTTTGTGATATATCCCTTCAGTTTTTCAATAATGGGGTGCTCGGGCGCTATAACCAGATAGGTGGCTCCAAAAAGGGTGTCTGCCCGGGTAGTGAAAACCTTGATTATTTCGGGCTTATTTCCCTTTTCTGTCTGATTTGTTTCCGGTATTGGCAATGCCTTGATTTTAAAATCAATTTCATACCCCTTACTTTTTCCAATCCAATTCTTTTGCATTTCTTTGGTTCTTTCAGGCCAGTCCAGTTGGTCTAAATCTTTCAGCAGTTCTTCGGCATAGTCAGTAATTTTAAAGAGCCATTGTTCAATTTCCTTTTGAACAACCTCACTCTTGCATCTCTCGCACCTTCCTTCAATAACCTGCTCATTTGCCAATACGGTTTTACAGGAGGGACACCAGTTGGCAGGCACCTTTGCCCGGTAGGCAAGTCCGGCTTTATAAAACTGCAAAAACATCCATTGCGTCCATTTATAGTATGAGGGCTCGCAGGTAATAATCTCTCTCTCCCAATCATAACAGGCGCCAAGAGAGGCAAGTTGCTTTCTAATTTTTTTGATATTCCTGTAGGTCCAGATTTTTGGGTGAATTTTCCGCTTGATAGCCGCATTTTCTGCCGGCAAGCCAAAGGCATCAAAACCCATCGGATGAAGGACATTAAACCCCTTCATTCTAAGATAGCGGCTGACAATATCAGAGCCAATATAGCCGTGCAGATGGCCTACATGGAGTCCTTCGCCCGAAGGATAGGGAAACATATCAAGACAGTAGAAGTTTTTCTTTCCCTTTACCTTGTCCGGGGTCCTGTAAAGATTATTCTTCTTCCAAATCCTCTGCCATTTTTTCTCAATCTTTCGCGGCTCGTAAGGCATAATAGGTTTGCGTGAGTATTTTATCACAAAAAAGAGATTATTGCTAATCTGATTTAACTCATCTTATCAAAGGTGTCAAATCTCAAATCCAAATCTTAAATCTCAAAACCCAAATAAATCCGAATTTCGAATATCGAAATCCTTCATCCCGCACCTTTTGTCCTTTAACAACAAGAGGTTT
>JAGGSE010000183.1 GCA_021159225.1 bacterium | reverse complement strand
GTTTCCACACTACTAAGTTCTTCTGAAACATATATAATAACATTCCGTTACATAGAATCATGTAAGTTTCCACACTACTAAGTTCTTCTGAAACTTTTTATGCTTATGGATATAAAAGAACGTACGATTGGAAGTTTCCACACTACTAAGTTCTTCTGAAACGAATATTACGCCCCTACTACTTCAAAGACCGAACAAAGTTTCCACACTACTAAGTTCTTCTGAAACAAGCATTAGACATTGAAGAATGGGATGTGATATTAAAGTTTCCACACTACTAAGTTCTTCTGAAACTCTGGTCTGGAAGACCGCAGAGCTGCTGCACACGTATCGTTTCCACACTACTAAGTTCTTCTGAAACTGTTGATTTTACTGACCTTATTGATGCGGATACCACCCTGTTTCCACACTACTAAGTTCTTCTGAAACTGTTGATTTCACTGACCTTATTGATGCTGATACGACCCGTTTCCACACTACTAAGTTCTTCTGAAACTAGAACGAAGCTTTAGGATTCCACATTGAAGGAATATGTTTCCACACTACTAAGTTCTTCTGAAACGGCGACTGGCGCATTTTTCCCTATTGAGATAGATTAGTTTCCACACTACTAAGTTCTTCTGAAACGAGGAGCTTGATTATTTATTTCCATCATACTTATACGTTTCCACACTACTAAGTTCTTCTGAAACTTTCAAAATATCCAGTGTTTACACCGAAGTATATAAGTTTCCACACTACTAAGTTCTTCTGAAACTGTTGATTTTACTGACCTTATTGATGCGGATACCACCCTGTTTCCACACTACTAAGTTCTTCTGAAACTGTTGATTTCACTGACCTTATTGATGCTGATACGACCCGTTTCCACACTACTAAGTTCTTCTGAAACTAGAACGAAGCTTTAGGATTCCACATTGAAGGAATATGTTTCCACACTACTAAGTTCTTCTGAAACGGCGACTGGCGCATTTTTCCCTATTGAGATAGATTAGTTTCCACACTACTAAGTTCTTCTGAAACGAGGAGCTTGATTATTTATTTCCATCATACTTATACGTTTCCACACTACTAAGTTCTTCTGAAACGAAGGAGTTCCATTGAGCGAGGAAGGTCTCGATATCGTTTCCACACTACTAAGTTCTTCTGAAACATGATGAAGAGATTTTATGAGGAAGTATTGAACATAGTTTCCACACTACTAAGTTCTTCTGAAACTAGAATAGGAGAAGGGATTTGGGAATATCAAACGTGGTTTCCACACTACTAAGTTCTTCTGAAACCCAGAATGCTACTTTGGTTATCCGAAATAGGTATTATGTTTCCACACTACTAAGTTCTTCTGAAACAAGTTCTTTTTGTTTTTGTTCCTTTTCTCGAAGTTCATGTTTCCACACTACTAAGTTCTTCTGAAACCCATCTGATGAGTATTTTGGAATGGACTTGGAATATTTAGTTTCCACACTACTAAGTTCTTCTGAAACCTATTCTATTCTTTATTATGTAGTTCATATTCTATCACGTTTCCACACTACTAAGTTCTTCTGAAACTATGTGTAAAGTAGGAATCAAGCAATCAAGACTGACGTTTCCACACTACTAAGTTCTTCTGAAACATGGTCGGATTTTGACAGTCAAATTACAGCGTATCAAAGTTTCCACACTACTAAGTTCTTCTGAAACGCGAATATCCTCCTTTCTTAGGAACTCAAACGTTTTGGGATGTTTCCACACTACTAAGTTCTTCTGAAACACGGTCTCAATAGCTTGGAATGCTTTTAAACATCTTGGTTTCCACACTACTAAGTTCTTCTGAAACTCATAGAACCCCAAACTGATGAAATTATAGGTTATGGTTTCCACACTACTAAGTTCTTCTGAAACTATGAGAATATCCAGGTATCCAGGTATCCAGGATATAGTTTCCACACTACTAAGTTCTTCTGAAACCTTCTATCTTTATTTTTCCTGATTCGAGTAGTTCTCGTTTCCACACTACTAAGTTCTTCTGAAACAAATTTTGGAGTAGTCACTCATGCAAATTCGCAAGTTCAGTTTCCACACTACTAAGTTCTTCTGAAACACCGACAAAGAAATCCTCTTTGATGAGTTCCCTTTTCGTTTCCACACTACTAAGTTCTTCTGAAACGAGCGTCTCACGCAATTCTATTAGTTAGTCTTGCAAGTTTCCACACTACTAAGTTCTTCTGAAACGTCAACAAGAAATCATCCGAAACCTAAATGATACATGTTTCCACACTACTAAGTTCTTCTGAAACAAAAATAACAACTTTTGAATCTCAATATTACGATGTTGGTTTCCACACTACTAAGTTCTTCTGAAACCCTTGAAACTCAAAGAATACGAAACACGTTTACATAAGTTTCCACACTACTAAGTTCTTCTGAAACATGAAAGTTTTATAGCTTTTTATTATTTTTATTTTTGTTTCCACACTACTAAGTTCTTCTGAAACCCAGTTGATGTTCTGAGCGATGTGGAGATCACGGAAGGTTTCCACACTACTAAGTTCTTCTGAAACATAGAAATGGGTGGGAGACCGTTGATTGAACACGAGAGTTTCCACACTACTAAGTTCTTCTGAAACTCGAGTACGCAGTTGAAAGAATTACTAATGAGAAATTAAGTTTCCACACTACTAAGTTCTTCTGAAACTCACGAATTTGTACCAAAGATAGAAGTGAGTATAGAAGGTTTCCACACTACTAAGTTCTTCTGAAACTGAGTTTCATGAATTGCACCAGTGACTACCGAAAAAGTTTCCACACTACTAAGTTCTTCTGAAACTTCAAATGCCTGGTCTTCTTCTCTGCATTTCTCGATATATGGTTTCCACACTACTAAGTTCTTCTGAAACCAAGAAGATGACTATGAAGGAGTAATCGAGTGGCTCAAGTTTCCACACTACTAAGTTCTTCTGAAACACTAAAAAACCAATAGTATAAACACTAAAGACTACATAGTTTCCACACTACTAAGTTCTTCTGAAACAAAGGAATCGAGAATGATTGATGAAAGTGATGATACGTAGTTTCCACACTACTAAGTTCTTCTGAAACGATTGGAAGAAATTGAGTCTTTCATGCATTATTACGTGTTTCCACACTACTAAGTTCTTCTGAAACTATTTTAATATTTAGTATTATCTCTTTTCTTCTCTTTCTGTTTCCACACTACTAAGTTCTTCTGAAACGAGCTGATGAAAAGATTTTTTGAAGAGGTGTTGAACATAGTTTCCACACTACTAAGTTCTTCTGAAACAGGAGATAGAGAGAAAGCAAGAAATAGAGAGACTGAGGTTTCCACACTACTAAGTTCTTCTGAAACTATAGCAAGTTCATTTCATATATGTGGTGGAACATCTTGTTTCCACACTACTAAGTTCTTCTGAAACGGAGAAGTCGATTGGTGATTCCTTCTTCAATATTTTTGTTTCCACACTACTAAGTTCTTCTGAAACAATTATAAAACACGATAGAGAAAAAGAAGATATATAAGTTTCCACACTACTAAGTTCTTCTGAAACTTTGATGTGCGTCGCTTGAAACGAATTCCAGGAACAGTGTTTCCACACTACTAAGTTCTTCTGAAACTCATGCATTTCCAAAATATAAAGACGAGTCGATATGGTTTCCACACTACTAAGTTCTTCTGAAACTTGAAAGAAATTGAGACTTTCATGCATTATTACGCGTTTCCACACTACTAAGTTCTTCTGAAACTTCTTTATTATCCTTTTTTATCTCTTTCTTACTTTTTATGTTTCCACACTACTAAGTTCTTCTGAAACGTATTGAGGTATATTGCAACAGATCCAAAAGAGCAGCGTTTCCACACTACTAAGTTCTTCTGAAACTAAGGTTTTGATAACCGGTGCTTTTTTTGCTGCTGGGTTTCCACACTACTAAGTTCTTCTGAAACGCGCCTATTGTAAGCTTCAATGGTATCTTGAACTCGGTTTCCACACTACTAAGTTCTTCTGAAACAATTAAGGAGTACAGAGGTAAACAACCGTTAGGTGGTTTCCACACTACTAAGTTCTTCTGAAACTTTTGATGAATTCTTAGAAGAGATCAAAAAATACGATGGTTTCCACACTACTAAGTTCTTCTGAAACCCATGCATACAGAGCTTATCAAGAATGGTTTTCAAGAGTTTCCACACTACTAAGTTCTTCTGAAACTGAAATTATCTTTTCTTTCCTTACTCTTTATGTCATAGTTTCCACACTACTAAGTTCTTCTGAAACAACCTGAATAAGGATCTCTATAGCCTTTCCCTCTAAATAGTTTCCACACTACTAAGTTCTTCTGAAACTCGATTACTTCAAAAGAAGGTTTTATCTCGTATTCAAGTTTCCACACTACTAAGTTCTTCTGAAACCCATGCTTGTGATAGTAAATATACTACCCTGCATATGTTTCCACACTACTAAGTTCTTCTGAAACGCCCCCAAAACCGCCTATTTTCGCATGTTTTAGCCTCTAATGCGTGCAATTTTC
>JAGGSE010000189.1 GCA_021159225.1 bacterium | reverse complement strand
AAAGAGCAGTCAAAAGAAACTCAAAAAATTATTAATAAAATAAAATCTCTCAATAATGAAGTAAAAAAAACAGCACAAGAAATAAAATCTCCTTATATTGCTCAGATTGTAGATTTTATTTTTGAAAAACCAATATTTAATATCTCTGATTTATCAAAGGCAATTAAGTCAAACAGAGTTACTGCTTCAAGAATAGCGAAAAGATTGTTAAGTAAAAAAATTATCAATTCTTTTGTCCCTCCAAAGAAGAAAAGAAAACTTTTTGTTTTTAGTCATTTAATTAGATTGCTAAATTATTAAGTCTTTCTATATAAATTTGGGATTTCTCTATGATTGATAATAATCAAACAATTTATCTTTCGCCGTCGAAACTTAATCTTTTTCAGGAGTGTCCGCTTTGTTTTTGGTTGCATATGGTAAAAGGAATTCATAGGCCTGAAGGACCGGTTTCAACTTTGCCAAGAGGAATGGATAATTTGATTAAAAAGTATTTTGACCGCTATAGAGAGAACGGAGAAATGCCGCCTGAAATTAAGGGAAAGGTGCGGGGGAAACTTTTAGAGGACCAAAATCTTTTAAATGAGTGGCGGAAAACTACAAAAACAAGTTCACCAAGATTTTTTGATAAAGAATTAAACGCCTGTTTGTTCGGCGGCTTGGATGAATGCTTTGTGGATGGGGATTATTTTATTCCGGTAGATTACAAAACGCGGGGGTTTGATTTGAAAGAAGATTCTCTTTCTTATTACCAGACCCAACTTGACTGCTATACTTTTTTGTTAGAAGCAGAAGGATACAGGCATTTATCTTTTGGTTATCTGATTTATTATATTCCTATTAAAGTAAGGGAGAACGGAAAAGTTCAATTTAAAGTTGAAGCGCACAGGATAGAAACAAATCCAAAACGAGGGTATGATATTTTCCAAAAGGCAGTAAGGTGTATTCGCGGTCCCAAACCCGCTTCTCACAGCCAATGCAAATTTTGTTCCTGGGGGAATGATTTTATGAATTTTGAGTGATTTATTCATTATTTCTTCGATTACAATTGCTCCGGCTTTTGGATAATGCATGAACATAGAAAAAGCGAAGTTTACAATCAAATCATTTTATATCTCAATAGTCCCAATATGGGATTGGACAGAAAAACATTATCTTAAATGTACTATCTAACCACTTCAGTAACAAATTTTTCCTCCCTTCCTTAGTCCTTTACCCTTCTGAGCTAAGTGAGAAGGGAAAATAAAAGAGAGGTTAAGATATTTTGAGGAATATCTCCCCCCTTAGTAAGGGGGGAGATTAAGAGGGGGGATAGCACGATGCTCTTAAAAAGGTAGAAACTTTTTTCGCAGAAAATACAAAAGCTTCTCTTTTATCTCCCCCCTTGGTAAGGGGGGAGATTAAGAGGGGGGATAGCACGATGCTCTTAAAAAGGTAGAAACTTTTTTCGCAGAAAATACAAAAGCTTCTCTTTTACCCCCCCTTGGTAAGGGGGGAGATTAAGAGGAGATTCCTTCTCCCAAGGAGGAGGAGAGATTAATAAGAAGGAGGGTTAATAACCAAATTATTACCAAAGCACTTGGCAACTACATCTTAAATTTCCAACCACAAAAGCCCCAAAAATTGGGGCTTTTGTGGTAATTCTCGTTTTTTAAAAGAACTACCAAGAAATTAGTGCGCTATAATTTTTAAGATTATCCAATTGTTTTTGAGTTAAATGTAAAGAGGAATCGATTGCTTCTTCTATCATATCTGATGAGAAAGAAATTTCTTCTCCTAACTCAAGAAATTTACTTCCTGTCCTTTTCTCCAAAATTCTGTCCTTTAAATAATCCTCAATGTACACCTTATGCTCATTGCTTAATCTTTTATCAGGATGCTCTTTTAGATAATCTTTCAATGCCTTTCTGGCTAAATGCGTAATTCCTTCTCCTTTTTCTGCCTTCTCTGTATATACTTTCTCCGTGCCTCCTACTATTTCTTTTATTTCTTTCTGTTCAGATTCTCCTTGAGAAATTTCTCCGCCCGGTATTTCTGCCGGTATTCCTTCTTCAGGAAGTTGTTCTCCTTGAGATACTTCAGTAGAAGTCGTGCTTTCAGATAAGAACATTCCTTTTTTCTGATGAGTATATAAATATACTCCTCCCGCCAAAATCAAGACTGCTATAATTGGAAGAATCACTGTGGAACCATACTTATCTACCCATTTTTTTACTCTCACTCCCCATCCTTCGCCGGATGTAAACTGAGGACCTAGTGATAACTGAGGATTATTCCCTCCTTTTTCTGTATTTTCAAGGTGCGGTGTTTTTGGTTTTTCTGGAAAATTCAACTCGGTCATAGAATTACCCTCCTTTATCAAAAATTATCCGACCTTTTTACAATATATCATATTCGAATTTCTTAATTTTGATTTTTATTTGAAATATATCCGGGATAGAGAATGCATTTTTCTGGAACAGGCACGTTAAATCTCTATTACCACGGGAATTACCATTGGTCTTCTCTGGGTTTTAATAAATAAAAACTGTCCAATTTTATCTCTAATGTTATTCTTTAAATATGTCCAATTGGTAGTATGCTCTGGGGAAACGCATTCGCAAACTATCTCTCTAACCTTTTCTCTTACCTCTTCCAGTAATTGCTTTGATTCTCTCAAATATACAAATCCTCTGGAAATAATATCCGGTTTTCCTCTGACTTTTCCGGTCTTACTTTCTATTACTGCAATCACTACAAATATACCATCCTTTGCTATCATTTGTCTATCCCTTAACACTACCTCTCCAACATCTCCAACGCCTAAACCATCCACCATTACATAATTAGCGGGAACTTTTTCTTCCTCGGAAACCCATATTCTTTTTGGAGTAACCTTAATTACATCTCCATTGTTCGCCACTATTATATTTTCTTCCTTTATTCCCATTTCTTCCGCTATATCCTTATGTGCTTTTAACATATAATGGTTGCCGTGAATAGGGATAAAGAATTTCGGCCTTATTAAATTAATCATCATCTTTAAATCTTCCTTTTGTCCGTGGCCAGAAGCATGAATATCCATCATTTGATAATGATAGATTTTTGCGCCCTGACGGGATAAATTATCTTTCAAATCCTGCACTGCTCTCTCGTTTCCGGGAACTACAGATGAAGAAAAAATTACCGAATCATTTTCTTCTATTTTTACAAATTTATGCTCTTTATTTGCAATTCTCATCAGCACAGCGTTTCCCTCTCCCTGTGCTCCCGTGCCTAAAACTACAATTTTATGTGAAGGATAATCGTTTACATCTTTTATTTTAATCAGAGTTCCTTTCTTTGCCTTTATATACCCCAAACCTCTGGCAATTTCCACATTTATTCTCATAGAATATCCGTCAATTGCCACTTTTCTATTATATTTTTCCGCTAAGTTAATTACTTCCTGGACTCTGGATATCAATGAACCAAATGTAGCAATAATAATCTTATTTGTGGATTCCCTAAAAATTACCTCCAAATTATCCTGAATATCCTTTTCAGAAATAGAATATCCCGGCATTTCTGCATTTGTACTATCCGACATCAAAACTAAAACTTTTTCTGAGCCAATTTGAGCAATTCTGGAAATATCTGCGGGCTCATCTCCGATAGGGGTATGGTCAAATTTGAAATCTCCTGTATGAACAACTATGCCCACAGGCGTTCTAATCATTAGACCAACTCCATCTGGAATATTGTGATTTACATGAAAAAATTCAATTCTAAAACAACCCAGTTTTATTTTGTCGGTTTTTTTGATTTCATAAATATCCAAAGAGGGAGCATTGGGAAAATCGTCCTGCCTTTTCAAAATAATTCCTCTGGTTAGGGGAGTAGTATAAATAGTGGGATTCCCAAGCCGTCCTATGGAATGGGGGATAGCACCAATATGGTCATAATGACCATGAGTAATAATTACCCCTTTTATTTTATCTCTCTTATCTTTCAAATAGGAAGTATTGGGAATAATATAATCAATTCCGGGCATATCTTCTTCCGGAAACTGAAGTCCCATATCAATTACAATAATCTCATCCTTATACTCCAATACCATCATATTTCTGCCGATTTCTTCTAATCCTCCTAAGGGAATTATTTTTAATGGTGTAGTGGTTTTTTTCATATTTAGATAGGTCTAAAGAGGGGACGGACCACCCTTCCGATTGATTTGTATTGGAGGGATAGCCCACCCGTCTATACCCTTTATTTTTGTGTGCCGAAGGCGGGAGTCGAACCCGCAAGGGCTTAACGCCCACAGCGCCCTGAACGCTGCGTGTCTGCCAATTCCACCACTTCGGCGTTTAGTTACAAAACCGGCTACAGCCGACGAAAGCGGCATCTTTTAAATTATTACAGGTTTTCCATTTTCTTTTTAAACTTCTCCTGAAGCAGGGTAGATAGAGGATTAACTTTATATCTTATAGCCAAATAATAAGAAGTCCAATCTGCCAGTATAATATTCTTGAAAGACCTTTCTAATACATTTTTACCAGAAAGTTTTATT
>JAGGSE010000070.1 GCA_021159225.1 bacterium | reverse complement strand
GTTCAGGGTTGCCCTATACCCTGTAAAGTGGTATAGGGCAAAATTCAAAACCAAATCAAATCAAAAATCAAAAATCAAAATGCAAAATTATTTTTAAACTCAAAGCGTAAAGCGCAAAGTGCAAAGCTAAAGCGTAAAGCTTAAAGCTAAAAAGAAGAAGGTTTCGCTTTTCGCTTTAAGTTGTAGTTTTGCCTTTTGCGCTTTACGTTTTACGCTTGAATGTTGTTTTGGTCATTCGGTCATTGAATATTGGAATTTAATTGGAAATTGGAATTTGGAAATTGGAAATTGATTTTTGAGATTTGCCCTGTACCACGTCGGGTACAGGGCAACCCTGAATCCTGTGTGGTTCAGGGTTGAGATTTGAATTTTGAATTTATTTATTATGGTGAGAGTAAAAAGAGGAAAAACCAGCCACAAAAGGCGGAAAAAGGTACTTAAGGAAACAAAGGGATTTAGATGGGGAAGAAAATCAAAGTATAAACTGGCGAAAAATGCCCTCCAGCATGCCTTGCTTCACTCCTATAGAGACAGAAAAAGAAAAAAGAGAGAATTTAGGCGGCTTTGGCAGGTTCAAATAAACGCTGCCTGCCGGAAATTTGGTTTTGCTTATAATAAATTTATTCACGGTCTAAAAGAGAAAAACATTCAACTTGACAGGAAGGTTTTAGCCCAACTGGCAAAAGATCATCTCCAGATTTTTGAGAAGGTTGTTGAAAAGTTAAAAGAGTAGATTTTTTAAATGGGTCTAATATCAGCCCCTTTTTGAAACTCCTTGATGTTTCTAAAACCCTGTTTTTGCAAACTCTGCTTTACTCCGGCAATCAGTTGGGGAATAAAATCATACCCGGAGCCTCGGTAGGGAATCTTTATCACTTTGCCTTCAGGGATTTTTATCTTGGTTTTATCCATAGCGTATCTTACTGCTGCTCTTTTTTCCATTGCTTCAAATGAACCCATCCCCCGGTATTTCTTTATCATTTTGTTTTCTTTATAATCAAATTCTTTTTCTCCGGGGGCTTCATCCAAGCCGGCAAGCAAACTTCCCATCATTACTGTTTGGGCTCCCAACGCTAGGGCTTTTGAAATATCGCCCGGCTTTTTAATTTCTGCTTTGTCTTTTATATTTTTATATTTTTTATAAAAAGGCATATCAGGAATCTTTATTCCGCCATCAGCAATAATTGGACAAAAGATCTCTTTTCCCAATTTTTTTGCCAGTTTCTGCATTGTTTGAGCGCAGTCCCAAACAGCCGAGGCCTGGGCCCTTCCTGTTCCCAATTCTTGCTGGGTGATACAAGCCGCACCAGGACCAATGCCCACCCTTAATCCGTCGCAATATTTACCTCCTTCTTTAATTACCTTTTTTACCATCTCACCTGAATCAATGCTTCCCAGAACTACATCTAAATGGGGGTATTTCTTCTTGGTCCATTTGGCAATTTCAATTTGTTCTTTATAAAGCACGCCGGCATCAACGACTATACCGTCAATTCCCACCTCTACTCCCTTTTTAATTCTCTCCTTTGCCAGTCCCAAACGTGACTCAACAGCAATAAAAACCCTTAAACGTTTATTTTCATCAAAAGTGGCTAAAGGAAATTTTTCCTGCTTCCTGATATCAGAATCAGTAACCAAGGCGATTACCCTGTCTTTTTTATCAATAATGGGCAGGGTATCCAAATTGTTTTTTCTTAAAATCTCTCTGGCTAATTTCAGATTGTTTTTGTCAACCGTTTTTGACTTTGGGGCGCAAATCAGTTTTTTCCTAGGCGTCATTACCTTTTTTAGTTGTGTTTTTAGGTCCTGTCTGTATCTGATATCCCGATGGGTTACAATGCCTACCAATTTTGAATCCAGGGTTCCTTTTTCGGTGATGGGCACGCTAAAAAAGCCGAACCTCTTATTAATATCAAAAACATCGCCAATGGTATGCTCGGGAGAAAGGACCACCGGATTAAAAACAAAACCAGCCATAAATTTCTTTACCTTTTCTGCTTCTTCTACCTGCTCTTCAATAGTTGAGAAGTTGTAATGTATCACTCCTATCCCCCCAAACAAAGCCATTAAAATTGCCATTTTTGATTCAGTGACTGTATCCATTGGCGAGGAAACAAAGGGCGTTTTTAGGACTATTCTTTTGGTAAAATTCGTCGTCAGGTCAACCTCGTCTCTTTCAAAATCAGGGAGGCGGTTGGGAATTAGGGTGATGTCCTTGTACCAAAATTCCTTATTTTTTAATGACCAGTGAAGTTTTGCCATAAAAATTAATTAAAAATGTTAAAGGTATCTGCTTATCCCTTCATTTTTGTAAATTAATTCAATATTAGCACGAATCCTTAAAAAATGAAAGTCCTCTTACCCCGGGGTTTCAGGAGGGATGGGGTAGTTTCCGCTAAAGCAGGCAGTACAGAAGTCCTCTTTTTTCAGAGGTTCTCCGGGGGTTTCAATCACCGCTTTAATTAAAGAATTCAGACCTAAATAACAGACGGATTTTGCACCCAATTCTTTGGCAATCTCTTTTGTGTTTCTTTTTTTTCTTTGCGCAATTAATTCCTTTTTAACACGGTAGGTGTCAATTCCGTAATAACAAGGATAGCAATAGGGGGGAGAAAAAATCCGGCTGTGAATTTCTTTAGCGCCGGCTTTTTTGAAAAGATTAATCAAACGTTTTTGGGTCGTTCCTCGGACAATGGAGTCGTCAATTATTACAATTTTTTTTCCTTTTACCTCCTCGTTTATTACCACAAACTTCAGTTCCACTCCCCTATTTCTTAATCTTTGAATCGGTTCAATAAACGTCCGAGAGACCAAATGCGTCCTTAAAATTGCCTCTTCTCCGTTTTTAAGACCTGATTCTTCAATAAATCCCAATCCGCCATATTTTCCTGAATCAGGAATATAGACCGCTATATCTGCCTGTTTTGCCGGGCATTCCCTTGCTAAATATCTTCCCATATTTTTCTGGACATTTTTTACCCTTCGTCCAAACATTATGCTGTCAGGTCTCAAAAAGTAAATAAATTCAAAAATGCAAAACTTCTTTTTGTTTGTTCTACCTCGTTTAACCTCTTTGACTCCCGACCTGTCAACAACCAAGACCTCCCCCGGGTTTAGTTCTTTAACAAAATCTGCGCCCAGATGAGAAAGGGCGCAGGTTTCTGAGGCAAGAACAAAAAATTTATCTCCTTTTCCCAAACAAAGGGGCCGAATACCCAAGGGGTCTTTAGCGGCAATAATTTTTGACCCGAATAAAATAAGCAAACTATAAGCCCCTCTTAATTTTGACAAAACCCCTTTGACCGCTTTTTCAAATGAAGGAGCGGAGGACAAAGAAATAAGAGCGGCAATGACCCCTGTATCAGAGGTATTCTGAAATTGAAATCCCTTTCTTATGCATTCCTTCCGCAGTTTTTCTGTGTTAATCAGGTTTCCATTATGGGCAACCCAGAATTCCTTTCCTTTCCATACACCTCTTATCGGTTGAATATTGGCTGAATTGTTTTTACCAGCGGTTCCATAGCGATTGTGGCCAATCCCTGTTTCTCCTTTTAGTTTGCTTAGGGCGCCGCCATTTCTGAAGACCAAAGCAATTTCTCCTTTTCCTAAACGGGAGTAATATCTTTTTCCATCAAAGGTGACAATTCCTGCTGACTCTTTTCCTCTGTGTTGAAGCGCGTATAAACCGCAATAGAGGTCATGGGCGACCTCCTCTTCTTTACTGGCAATCCCTATAATTCCGCACATAAATAATCTTAAATGTTAGATGCCAAATGTCAAAACCTGCTTCATAGGGAAATTGTTTTAATCCAGGAAATGATTAAAAAGGAATAATCTCTTTCCACCAAGGGAGTTTTGAACCGACATAAAATGTCTTTGTGGTGGTACAGGTATAACCATTACTGTCTGTAACCCTTAATCTAACGGTTTTATATCCTGAGGAACTATAGGTAGTGGTAGGACTTCCTGATGTAGTAGAGGTTATACCGTTTCCGAAGTCCCAGAAATAACTACTGCAACCGCCCTCTGAATAACAGGTTGAATTGTTGTTAAAGGTAACTACCACATCAACAGTTGGATTTAATGGAGAGATAGTAAAGTCAGAATAGGGATAACAATTTTCTTTGGTAGTAAATGTACTGGTTGCCCAGGTTGAGGTGCCGTTTTCATCATAGACCCGTACCCGCCAGTAGTAGGTCTTTTCGCCAAATGAAATTTCATCATAGGTATCGCAGCAGTAATTGCATGGGGGTGCCCAACTATTCTCACTACCAATGACATCAGATGCCTTTTTATCTATAATAGGCGAACTAAAAGATGGAGAGGTATCTATTTGAATCTGGTAATTATGAGGGTCTACAGCATTGGTGGTCCAAGACAAGGTGGGAACCCGGGATTGAAGACAGGGGTCTACGAAGGTAGAAGAAAGATTAGAAACAGTTGGAGGAAGGGCAAGAGCAGCCTTTACTTTTACCTGATAAGAAGAAGTTGCGCACCAAGATTCATTCTTGCAGTTAAAACTAATCCAGCCGATAACCGCGGTTGAGGTTGAATCATC
>JAGGSE010000053.1 GCA_021159225.1 bacterium | reverse complement strand
CTCAAAACTCAAAACGCAAAAGTAATAAAAAATGCAAAATGCAAATCTCAAAATGACCCGAACAAATTGCTCCGCAATTATACGGGGCAGGCAATTCAAAATGCAAAATTATTTTTAAACTCAAAGCGTAAAGCGCAAAGTGCAAAGCTAAAGCGTAAAGCTTAAAGCTAAAAAGAAGAAGGTTTCGCTTTTCGCTTTAAGTTGTAGTTTTGCCTTTTGCGCTTTGAGCTTTGCGCTTGAATGTTGATTTTGAATTTTGAGATGTAATTTTGAGATTTGCCCTGTACCACGTCGGGTACTTTGAATTTTGAGAACTAATTTCTGAACCCTATGTGGTTTGGGGTTGAATTTTGAGAATAGTAAAGGGGCTAAAGGGTTTTGTGATTATTCAGAAAAATTAGAAACCCATTCCGGAAATTGGGGAGGGTTTGATTCCAATAAATCTCGCCATTTTTCATCGGTTAATCTGTCTTTCATTGGCTGTTTGAATTCATAATAACTAAAAACCGGTCCTGCTCCAATTAAAATTCTGTTATCGGGAAGTTTGTATGCAACGACAATCATCTTAACATAGCCAACTCCTTCCTCCAAAACCCTTTTGGTGTTCTGGTCGGTATGAACATCTGCAATTATTGTTGTCTTTTTTGATTTCTCTGGAACTTCATCAACAACCCAGTTTAACTCCTCTCCAAAGTTTTTAACGAAATTATAATCATCTTTGGTCAGTTCTTCATTCTGAAGTTCTTTTTTGGAAATTTCAACCAATCTTTCTAAAATTCTCTCTAAATTATTCAGCCGGGATTTTGCCTTTTCGTCCAAAACATTCATTTCAGACAATCCCCTATTGGTCATTTTGGTTAAAGATAGCAATCTGTTGTAAAATTCAGGCACCGGCTCAACATAGCCAACAACGGGTTTTGGAAGAGGAGGAGCAGCCTTAAGTGTCATGGTATAACTCTGCTTTGCATACAAAATGGTATCATGCCTTAACTCTACCCAAGAAGCCAGAGCAGTAGTTAATTCTTTGTTCTGCCATGCCTTTGTCTGCATAAAGGTTGGATAACCTTTTCCAAATTCTTTCAACAAGGGCTTCAGAGCATACAGCCAGGACCAGTAAAGGTTTTTCTGCCAATCAGATTCATTGAATTTATCAAACTCTTCTTTTAGGTTCAGAAATTGGCTTTCGTAGGTTATCTTGTTGCCTTTTTCGTCTCTGCCCATATATTCTGTATCTCCTAACTCTTGTAAAAGTTCTTTCGCTCTTTTAGAACCCAATAAAGCCATTACATCCAAGCCGCGAGGAAAAGCCCTGGCAGGTCCTCCCCCAGTAATTTCACAGGTAAATGTATTTTTACAATCCTTTCCAGAATACATTCCTACATAAGGAGAAACTAGATTGGTGAACATATAGGAATCGGGAACAAATCTCTGACCCATCAATCTGAATCCCGCTGTTAGGGCTAAAACCTTGTTTGCTTGTTCTGGGGTAAATGGCGGCCAAAGTCCTGCTTCGCCTGTGCCGCCATAAATTTTTGGCGGTCTAAACTCTGCCAGTTTTGCCTTCAGTTTTTCAAGATTCCCTTGGGTCAGATTATTGGGATCAAATTCTCCATTGAAAACGGAATTTAAAGAGTCCAAATACTCATAGGGTCCCAAATCGTCAGAAAAACCAACATAAAAGGCAGTAACTGAATAAATTCTTTCCCAGTCGTCTTTTAATTTCCTGTTTTTAGCGAATTCTGAAGATATTAAGCATGCCTGAATTGTTTGAATTTTAGCGTCGTATAAAGAGATAAGTGCTTTGCAGGGAGGAAAATCGTTGCAATCCTTTCCGGGCTCTACCTGGTCGGTTCCCTTCAAGAGCATTGATATCCTGCCGTACCACATCATTGCCTTAAAATAATTTTTCAGTTTCTCGCTTCTTGTATAATGTCCTCTGGGCACATATTGGGAATAATCTTCTCTGTAAATGAAAATCGGCGAGTTAGAAAATCCCTGATGCTCCTTTATCAATTCCAATTCTTTTTCAACCTCCTTTTCAACAAGTTTTGGAATATCAAATTTATATTTTGAAAGTTCTTCTTTTGTAAAATAGGCAGAAGCAATACCTGGGTCCTTGCAATTTTCAGAAGGAGGGCAAAGTTGGTTTTCTCTTGGTTTTAGCAAACTTAAAGCAACAGAAAAATAGGCAATATTTCTCTTTGATGCCTCTTTCAAATCGCCAGTTGCTTTTTGATAATTTTCTTGGGAGTTTTCTAAAAGGATTTTACTGATTTGCCAGATTTTATCGTAAAACTCTCTTTCTTCAATCTGGCGCAGGGTTTCGTCAAACTGAATGTGGTAAAGATGCAGTAAAGAATCAGAGGTTATAAAAATAGGCACATCCAATTGTTTTAATCTTTTGTAGGGCTGGGTAATGTCTTCCTCCTTTGGACTGAAAGGAATGTCAAAAACCACAAAGCCATTTTTCTCTAAAAGTTGCTTGCTTTTCTCTGATAAAGGAATCTTTTTTGAGAAATTGTTATAATTTGAAATTTGCCCTAAATTCAAGGGGAGATTATATTGGGAAGCGCTCAGAGGAATGTTTAAGGAAGTTAAACTATAGTATTTAGCAAAATTGGTTTTTTTAGTTTCTATCCCTGTTAGATCAACTGGCTCTGTCTGGAGGGTTGAGGTTGATGTCTGTGGCAAAGGACCCGGAGGAGGCAAAGGACCAGGCGGAGATTCTCTGAGAACAAAAAACCAAAATCCAAATACCGCCACTGCTACAATGATACCCACGCCAAAGATTTTTCTCTTAAGAAAAGCCATATTGTTTATCTCTCAAGTACGGCAAATAAACGCCTCGCTAAGACCACAATCGGAGGTATTTTATTTATGTCTTTTTCAAGCATCAAGCAAGCCGGCAGAGGGATTTGAACCCCCGACACCCAGTTTACAAAACTGGTGCTCTAACCGCTGAGCTATGCCGGCATAATCACTTTTTAACCTCCTCCTTTATCTTCTTCCAATAACTATCCTCTCCGGCTGTTTTTTCTTTTCGTTTTTCTCTCAATTTCTGAAGATGGGAGAAAATAAAACCTTCAAGCCGTAAGGTAAGAATCTGAAGTCTTTTTAAAAATTTTTCTAAAAATAACTCATAAGAAAAACTTTCAATCGGTAGAATCTGCCGGCTTTTCCTTTTGACATTTGAAATCAAACCCTCTTTTTGATTATTAGAAGAAATTGAATCTAATTCAGACAGGTGTCGAAATATAATTATAGCCATTCCCAATAAACCCAAAACCAAAGAGTTTATAGATATAATCTCCAATGGATTCATAAACTAAACCTCAAACCTGACATATCTTTTTAGGGTGATATTCTCGCCAAACTTGCTGATGTATTCCTCAATCAGGTCTTTGATTGTTTTGGACTGGTCCTTTATCCATGGTTGGGATAAAAGAGGGGTCTGGTCAGGGTCAACAGCAGCAATCTGCAAGCATAGTTCGTGAGCCAATTTTTGAAACCCTTCTGAGCGGGCGACAAAGTCCGACTCGCAATGAAGTTGAACCATCGCTCCCACCCGCTTGTTAGAATGAACATAACTGCTAATTATCCCCTGCTCCGTTTCCCTTTTTTTCTTTCCAGCAGCAAATTTTCTCCCCCACTCTGCCAAAACCTCCTTTGCCCTCTTAAAATCCCCTTTAGCCTCCTCAAGTGCCTTCTTGCACTCGGAAATAGAAATACCTGTCTCCTCTCGTAATTTTTTAATTTGATTGATATCAACCATAATAGATTTAATTGTCCTCGCCAAACATTTCGTATAATTCCTCTATTTGGAATTTGGCGCTTGGGACTGGGAATTTTTTACCTTCAATATCACTCCTCTTATCTTGTCTAATATGTATTTAACAGAGGAAATGGCATCATCATTTGCGGGAATAGGATAATCTGCTAAACTGGCATCACTATTGGTATCTGAAATTCCAATCACTGCAACTCCCTTTTTTGATGCCTCTTTTACTGCCAAGGCATCCTTATTCATATCCAGAACAAAAATAGCCGCCGGCAGTTCCTCCAAATTTCTTATGCCCTCAAACTTCAATTTTAACTTCTCTAACTCTTCTTCCATCTTTTTTCTCTCCTTTTTTTTGTAATTCTCCATTATCTTTGGGTCAGCCAACTTTTGCTCCAACTCCTTCATATACTCTACCCTCTTCTTAATCACCGGAAAATTGGTAAATGTTCCACCCAGCCATCTTTCATTAACATAGGGCAATCCGCACTCCTGACAAACCTCTTTTACCAGTCCCTTAAATTGGACCTTGGTTCCCACAATCAATAGGGTCTTTTTTTCGGAAATTAATTTTTCAATAAAACTCAATGCCTCAGCCAATTTCTTCTTGGTTTTCTCCAGGTCAATAATATGAATGGTATTCCTTATTCCTGCTATATAGGGCTTCATCTTGGGATGGGTTTTTGAGGTCCGATGGCCAAAATGGAGCCCTGCCTTTTCCATCTCCTCAATATTAAGGTCAAAAATATTGTCTTTTGTTGCTTCTTTTAATGCCTGTTTCATAATTCTATATGTAAAAATTCTTAGGGTTGTCTACAATTTCTACTAAAATGTTAAAAAAGAGCGAGGAAGGCAATTTTTAGGAACTTCCGGAGCCGAGCCCCGAAGGAGAAACCTTCGGTTTCCCTACGGGACAGGCGGGCAAGAGGCGCTGTG
>JAGGSE010000026.1 GCA_021159225.1 bacterium | reverse complement strand
TAGCGGATTACATGAGAAGACACGGTCCCTTTGAGCCTCACAGATTACCATTAGAGGAGATGGAGTATACCACATTGCCAAAAGTTCTGGAGAAGCTTAAGGATAGGTTTGAGGTGGTAAAATAACAAAAAAATTAAAGATAGATTATCCAGAGAGATGTATAGGCTGCAACGTATGTGCACTTGTCTGCTCAGCCTATCAATATCACTCACATTCTTTTACAAAAAGTGCAATAAGGATCAGAACGCAGGGAGGACTTGAAGGGCAGTTCATTATAGATGTGTGTATCGGGTGTAAAGATCCGCCGTGTGCAGCAGTATGTCCCACCGGTGCTTTGACGAAGAGGAATGGTGGAGGGGTAACATTGAAGGAAGATCTTTGTATAGGATGTCAGCAATGTGTCAAAGCTTGTGTAGTAAATGCCATATGGTTTGATGAAGAAGAGAATCTGCCTATAGTATGCAAGCAATGTGGGATCTGTGCTTTGTACTGCCCCCATGAATGTATAACTTTTGAAGAGGTGGAATGATTGTTATATAAAGAGTACATTAACATACTCAAGATTAATTTAACTGAAAAAACTACCAAAATAGAAAAAAGAGAAGACTTATTTGAGTATTTAGGTGGCGTTGGAATAGCTGTAAAGTTGTTGGATGAGGAGTGTAAAAAGAAAAAAGATGCTTTATCTCCCGATCAGCCTATTATCTTTGCTATTGGTCCGTTGTCCACAATTTTTCCCTGTATGACAAAAACGGTCGCTGTTTTTAAATCCCCCCTGACTGAAGAATACGGAGAAAGTTATGCTGGAGGAAGATTAGCTTCTTCTATGAGGTTTTCAGGATATGACGCTATAGTATTGGAAGGAAGATCAGAAGATCCTGTATATCTCTCAATCCATAATAAGAAAATAAGATTTAAAAATGCAGAAACTCTGTGGGGATTGCCTAATAAAGTAACTGGAAGAGTAATAAGGGAGCTGGAGAGGGGAAGAGGATACAGATCTATTATAAGGATCGGAGCTGCAGGTGAAAACCTCGTAAGATATGCTTCTGTGAATGTTGATTCTTACAGACATTTTGGAAGACTTGGCCTCGGTGCTGTTATGGGATCAAAGAACTTGAAGGGCATGATAATTTCAGGAAAAAAATCTTATCCTATACAGAATTTTCAGGATTATATTAAACTTTATAAAAAAATTAATACAATGGTGACGGAAACAGATAAGATGAAAAAGTATCACGATCTTGGAACGGCAAAAAATATCATTCCCCTAAATGAAATGAAGTCTTTGCCCACAAGAAATTTACAAAAAAGTTCTTTCGAAAGCGCAGAAAAAATCAGCGGGGAAAGCTTTGGAGATGAGGTTTTGATGAGAAAGGAGGCATGTGTGGGGTGCCCCATCGGATGTATACATATAGGAATGTTAAAAAGACAGTTTGCTCCCGACCATGAGTATGAATTCACCCAGGTGAACTATGATTACGAGCCTATATTTGCATTGGGTACAATGCTTGAGATAGACGATCCCTCAGACGTCCTTGAATTAATTGAAAAAACAGAGGAAAAAGGACTGGATGCTATGAGTACAGGGGTCTGTCTGGCCTGGGCAACGGAAGCCTTAGAAAAAGGGATAATATCAGAAAAGGAGACAAAATATAAATTACGTTTTGGTGATAAAAAAAATTATTTAAAATTTATAAAATCCTTAGTAAACCAGGAAAACGATTTTTTCAAGGCGTTAAGTAGAGGAGTTGCTTATGCCTCCAAAATTTATGGTGGAGAAGAGTTTGCTTTATCTCTGGGAGGCAATGAAATGGCGGGGTACCACACAGGGTATGCCAACATTCTTGGATTGGCATTTGGCGCAAGACATTCTCATCTTTCTGGAGGATATGCAGTAGATCAAAAATTGAAAGAGATAAACTCAGAAAAAATAGTGGAGAATTTGTTGAAAGAAGAAAAAAACAGATGTATATACGAGACTTTGATCATGTGCCTGTTTTCCAGGGGAATATACGATCTAAAACTTGTTTCCCAAGCATTGAAGAGTATAGGAATAAACAAAAACGAAGAAGATCTTGAGATATTGGGCGAAGAGATATTTAAAATGAAAATGAAAATAAAGAGGGAAATGGGGTATGATCCCAATAAGATAAAGATCCCTGAAAGATTTTTTGAGACAGAAACACTGCATGGAAAACTTGAGAAAGACAAGATGAAAGAGATGATAGAAATATACAAAAATAAAATTTGATTATATTATAGTCTTTTTTGTAGTTTTATCGAAGAGATGTATTTTATTGGCATCTATTGCTATCTCTATCTCCTTACCTTCTTCAGCTTTTGTTGCAGCGCTTACTCTGGCCAATATCTCCTTTCCGTCCTTCTCTAAGTAGAGAAACACATCTGAGCCCATAGGCTCTCTCACCTCGACCTTAGCGGTAAAGGTATTCTCAGGTTTTGCATCTTTTATAAACTCTCTATCGTGCAAATCCTCAGGTCTTATACCGAATGTAACATCTTTGCCTATGTATTTACTTAAATCAAACTCTTCGGGGATCTTGACTTTGAAGATCCCTGCATCCGCATATATCCCATTCTCTTCAACTATGGTGCAGTCCATAAAGTTCATGGACGGTGAGCCGATAAAACCTGCCACGAATTCATTTATAGGGTGATCGTATAGTTTTTGCGGTGTGTCTATCTGCTGTATCACTCCATCGCGCATGACCACGATTCTATCTCCCATGCTCATTGCCTCTGCCTGGTCGTGCGTGACATATATTATAGTTGTTCTTAATTTTTCATGCAATTTGCTGAGTTCAGTTCTCATCTGAGTCCTCAGTTTAGCATCTAAATTACTGAGCGGCTCGTCAAACAAAAATACCTTTGGTTTTCTGACTATCGCACGGCCTACAGCCACTCTTTGCCTCTGTCCTCCAGAAAGTTCCTTTGGTTTTCTATCCAGTAGATTTTCTATCTCCAACAAACTGGCAGCTTCCTGCACTCTTGCATCTATCTCTTCTTTTGAAAATTTTCTGAGTCTTAAAGCAAAACTCATGTTTTCGTAGACATCCATATGAGGATATAGGGCATAGTTCTGGAATACCATCGCAATATCCCTATCTTTTGGCGGCAGATCATTTACAAGTTCCTCTCCGATATATATCTCTCCTTCGGTAACCTCTTCCAATCCTGCAACCATTCTGAGAGTTGTGGATTTTCCGCACCCGGAAGGACCGACAAGTATCAAGAACTCCCTATCCCTCGCTTTAAAGTTCACGTTATTTACAGCAACTACATCTCCAAACTTTTTTGTCACATTTCTGAACTTTACTGAAGCCATAAAACATCACTTCATTCACTACTATACGTAGTATAAAATTATATAAGCTTTTCGCTTCAGCACTTCCTGATCTTTGTACCTTCCCCTATTATACAATCCTCGATATCAACACCCTGCAGTTCTGAGTTTCTATCGATTACACATCCTCTGACAGAAGAATCTATTATCTTTGAATTTTCCAGAATGACAGAGTTTTCAATCTTGGAGTTTACTATCTCAGAGTTTTTTCCAATATAAACTTTTCCATGATAATCCATATTGGCTTTTATGTATGATTCTCTGTCCCCTATATCATACCAGTCCCCATGAAAAATAAAACAATCCATTTCCTTTCTTTTGCATAGCCACTCGTTAAAGTACCCAGGAGCATCTTTCTTTTTCTCTGTCTTCTTTAAAAACTCAGTAAAAAAAGGAAGAACATCTTTTGGGTAGATATAGCATCCCACGCTAACTAATGTTGATCTGGGTTTTTCTGGTTTTTCCTGAAATCCTACAACTTTTCTTCCTTCGACAAGAGCAACACCATATCTTCTTTTTACTTTTTCCTTATTTTTCATATCATATAGAGCGATCAACGGATTATTATTGTACGATTTTATAAATTCATTAAGACTGAATTCAAGTATGTTATCCCCCGCAATAACTAAGAGATCCTCATCTATTTTTTTCTTTTTAATCAGATAATTTATAGCACCGACAGTTCCGAGTTTTTCTTCTTCCTTTCTCGTTTTTTCTATGAAAAGGTCTATATTCCTATCTATTTTAGACTTCCAAGTTTCAAAATCTCTTTTAAATTTTTCATTTGTCGAAACGATAATATCATTGTATGGAATTTTCTCTATTATATAATCTATTATTGGTTTTCCTGCTACTGGAAGCAATGGTTTTGCCCTGTTTTCTGTTAAGGGCATCAGTCTTGTAGCATATCCTCCTGCCATTATCAGTGTTTTCATATTCTAAGATACACCCATAACTTTAAAAAATATTCTTTCTATAAAATCTTATGGCATTGTTCGGTACATTCGGAATTAGAGGAATTGTGAACAGAGACTTAACACCTGAACTTGCTTTGAAGATGGGAATGAGCTTTGCTACCTTTGTAAAGGATGGGAGTTTAGTAGTAGGAAGGGATGGGAGAAGTTCAAGTGAAATGATCAAAAATTCTCTTATTTCTGGAATCATCTCCTGTGGTGTGAATGTTATAGACATAGGAATGGTACCAACTCCTGTTACAATGTTTGCAACAAAAACGTTAAAAACAAAGGGAGGAATTATGATAACGGCATCTCACAATCCTCCAGAATACAATGGAATGAAATTTCTGGAGCCAAATGGAATGGGATTGAAAAAGGAAAAAGAGCCAATAATAGAAGAT
>JAGGSE010000086.1 GCA_021159225.1 bacterium | reverse complement strand
GCTAAGCTCCTTAAGGGTAAGGAAATTGATAGAAATTGATAGAAATTCATAGAAATTGATAGAAATTAGTAGAAATTATTTATTTGCAATGAATTTCGCGAGCGACAGCGAGCAAATTTCCATAAATTTCTACCAATTTCAACAAATTTCAATAATTTCCAACAAGGGAAGGCAGAAGGTAATTTTGAATTTTGAGATGTAATTTTGAGATTTGCATTTTGAGCTTTTATTAGGGGTTTATTTTTTGAATTTATGACTGTGAGAAACAAAATTTGGCTGGGAGTTTTGATGGTAACTATTATTTTTTTGCTCAACCTGTTTCAAAAGGATGTAAAAGGCGTTTTTTATTCGTTTTCTGCTCCTTTTCAAAGAATTCTTTTCAGTGCTTCAGTTAATATTTCTAATTTTGTCAAATCAATAGGACAAGCCCAAATGGAAAGGATAGAAAATGAGAGGTTAAGAAAAAAGATAAAAGAACTGATGGCTGAAAATATCAAATTAAAAAAAGTTGAAGAAGAAAATGAGCGTTTAAGAAGGACGTTAAAAATTAAACCTCGTTCAGATTTTAATTTTTTTCTTTCCCGGATAATAAGCAAGGATGCAATTTCCTCTGATTCAATTTTGATAAAGGGAGGAGCAGAAGATGGCATTAAAGTGGGGATGCCTGTTGTTACTCCAGAAATGGTTTTGGTAGGCAGGGTGGAAGAAACGCTGGATAGATTTTCAAGGGTTCAATTAATTTTTAGCAAAGGATTTTCTTTTGATGTTGAAATTTTGAAGGAAGGAAATCAAACTCCTATCTATGGCTTGATTAGAGGAAAGGGAGGTTTTAAGATTTTTTTAGACAATGTTTCTCTGAAAGCCAAGATTGAGGAAGAAGATGTTTTAACAACAGCCGCCTTGGGAGGAATTTTTCCCCAAGGCCTATTGGTGGGCGAGGTAAAAAAGGTCAGCAAATCAAACGTCCAACCCTTTCAGGTGGCGGAGGTTTCTCCCTTTCTGGATATCAACGACCTAAGGGAATTGTTTATAATTACAAAATGGTAAAACGCCTTCTTTTTTTGGTTTTAATTTTTTATGCTTTGGTTTTGCTCCAGACCGGTTTTTTTATTCCTTTTGGAGAAATAAATCTTATTTTGCTTTTGACAATTTTTTTGAATATATTTGAAAAATCGGAAGGAACCATCGGTCTATCTTCAAGTGTTATCGCCGGTTTTTTTCTGGATACCTTTTCAAATAAACCTTTTGGATTTTACCTTTTTTTCCTTGTTGCCTTGTCTCTTTTGATTAAACTTATTTTGAAAAGATATATCCAATTTCCTGTTTTGATAAAATAAATATGATGAAAAGATCTGAGGAGATAGAAACCGAAGAGGTTTTTTTGGATTCTTTGGTTCAAAAGGAGGAAAATGACTTTTTTGAGAAGAAATTTGAGGTTCCTTTGTCTTGGAATACCACCCGCTTTTTTTTAATTTTTGTATTTGTTCTTATTTTTGCTCTTTTTGTCAGAGATATCCAACTTCAGATATGGGAAAGAGATAAATACCTCACATTAGCAGAGAGCAATAGATTCATTGTTCAAAGGACAAAAGCCCAAAGAGGGGTGATATATGGCAGCGATTTGACACAACTGGTTTTTAATAAACCCAGTTTTGATTTGGTGCTTCAAAAAAACGCCCTGCCCAAGGACCAAGAAGAGAGAGAAAAAATCTTGAAAGAGGTCTCCGGAATACTCAGGGTAGACCTTGATAGAATAAAAAAAGAAATAGAAGAAGAGGAGGGACCTAAAATTTTTATTTCAAGAAATCTTGACTATGAGAGCCTTATTGTTTTGGAATCAAGGATATCAGAACTTCCCGGTTTTAAAATAGAAAATAACACTGTCAGAGATTATGTGGACGGCAAGGTTTTTTCTTCGGTCCTGGGTTATAAGAGAAAAACAGGCGAAGGAGTTGGCTTGGAAGGTTATTATGACCAGATTCTTAAAGAAAAGCCGGGCAAACTTTTGGTTGAAAGGGATGCCCGCGGCTCAGTGGTTTCAAAAAAGGTTGTTTTACCTCCCGAACCCGGAAAAAGTTTGCTTTTATATTTAGACCCTCAACTTCAAGAAAAACTTTATCATACACTGGAAGAGGCAAGGGTTAAGGCAAATGGGAAGACGGCCTCGGCAATTGTTTTAGATGCCAAAACCGGAGGGGTTTTGGCTTTGGTTTCCCTTCCCAGTTTTGATAACAATCTCTTTTCTCAAGGAATGTCAGTTCAGCAATGGAAGTCAATTCAAAACAATCCCCTCCATCCCCTTGTAAATCATGCCATATCTAACGGTTACCAAACAGGTTCGGTTATCAAGCCACTATTGGCTTATGCCGCCCTTCAGGAAAAGATAATTTCTCCAGAGAAAAAAATTGATCCTTCAAAAGGAACAGGTAAACTTATCATTCCCAATCCTTGGCATCCTGAAAAGCCCTTTGTTTTTAAGGACTGGAAGATTCATGGATTAACTGATATGAGAAAGGCAATTGCGGAGTCGGTTAATATCTACTTCTACACAATTGGAGGGGGGTATGGAAAACAGAAAGGTTTGGGAGCGAGAAGAATTAAAAAATACCTTCAACTCTTTGGCTGGGGAAGGAAGACAGGGATTGACCTTACAGGAGAATCAGCAGGTTTTCTTCCTGACCCTGATTGGAAGGAAAAAGAAATGGGAATTCCCTGGACCCTGGGAGAGACCTATCATTATTCTATTGGTCAGCAATATCTTAAGGTGACCCCCCTTCAGGTGGCAGTTTCCTTTTTGCCTATTGCTAATGGAGGAAAACTTTTAAGACCCCGGGTAGCAAGGGGTATTTTGGACGAAAATAAGAATTTGATTGAGGAATTTAAGCCCGAGGTGATAAGAGAAGGATTTATAGACCGAGACAACCTTAAGGTAGTCAGGGAAGGTATGCGTCAGGCAGTCACCCATGGCTCCTGCACTCCTTGGCTGAATAGTTTACCTTTCAAGACCGCCTGCAAAACCGGCACCGCTCAAATAGGCAAGGACCCATACTACGATGGCTGGGTAGTGGTTTTTGCTCCCTATGAAGACCCTCAAATTGTTTTGGTCATTAGCATTAGGGATATTAAAAGGGCTCACTCCGTAATTTTGCCGGTAGCAAGGTCAGTATTGGAGTGGTATTTTGGAAATGCAAAATTCAAAAATCAAAAATCAAAATGAAAAATTAAAATGTAAAAAGAATCATTTCTTACCTTTCAAGGTTATTAGGCTTGCTCCAATTGCTTCTTTTGATATTTCATTTGCTTCCTTATCTTTATACTTTATATTATTGATTATTGAAAACCTGATTAATCTTCTCTTCTAATGAATCCTCTTTGATTTTTTCTTTTTCATTTTGCATTTTGCATTTTGATTTTTGATTTGGTTTGGTTTTGAATTTTGCCCTATACCACTTTACAGGGTATAGGGCAACCCTGAACCCTACGTGGTTCAGGGTTGGTCATTGTTTCGGATTTCGGATTTAGAATTTCGGATTTTTGTCTGCTGTGACTTAACCTGATAAGCAACCCCTATTTATTTAGCATATTTGGATTTAACCTTTGACATTTGAGACCCGAGATAATATCAATAAGCCATTTTAGATGGCTTTTTTTGTTTTGTTAAGTTTTGTGGATATCCTGTGGAAAAATTAGGTAGTTTCATCTTAAATGCTATGATTTTATTTGATTTGACGAATAATTCTTAATGGGTTAAAATAAAGCCAGTGGGGAATTGTGGATAACTATGGGAAAACTGCCTATTTTTGTGGAAAACTATGTTTATTGGTGAATATACCTATTTAATAGATGAGAAAAAGCGTCTGGCTATTCCTGCTAAATTCCGCAAGGAATTGGGGAAAAGAGCAGTTATTACCAGAGGTATTGATAAGTGTTTGGTAATTTACCCTATGTCTGAATGGCGTCGTCTGGCTCAAAAACTGGAAAAACTTCCGAGTAGCGCAGCAGACAGTCGGGGTTTTGTCCGGCTGATGCTTGCCGGCGCAGTGGATGTAGCATTAGATAAATTAGGTCGGGTGTTAATTCCTGACTATTTAAAGAATTACGCTTTTTTAAAAAAAAATGTTTCAATTCTCGGCTTGTCCAACCGTATTGAAATCTGGGATGCCAAAAGATGGGAAGAATATAAAAAGAGAACTGAAGAAAAGGCAGGGGATATAGCCGAGCGGCTCAAAGAACTGGGGATTTAAGGAGCAATTTTGAATTTTGAGATTTAATTATGCGCCGAGATAAAATAAAATCTATATTTGCCTTAAGTGGAATATTGACAGTTCTTCTGGCGGTTTTATACATCTTTCAGCTTGGTTCTCTGACCAAGACAATGTATTTGATTAGGGATTGTTCTTCAAAAATAGAGGAGATTTCTGCGGAGAATGATATGTTGGAGGTCAAGGCGTCTCAAATGAGTTCTTTAGAAAATCTGAAGCCCTTGGTTGATGGACTGAACTTTGAAATGGCTGGAAAGATTGATTATATCAGGGTAAGAGGCGAAGCAGTGGTAGCAGTAAAACCATAAAATATAGTTGCTAACCGCCTTGGTAGCAAATTTGCTGAGGCATCTTGCCTCGGGGAGCACGAAGTCGCGGTAAGTGGTAAGAAGAAATTTATTCCCGGGCGCTTCTATATCTCGCCGAGCCTTACAAACCTTTTCTGAAACGCAAACCTATTCTGGGGCTCGGCTGCGATATGCTCCACCTCGACAAGATGCCTC
>JAGGSE010000016.1 GCA_021159225.1 bacterium | reverse complement strand
CGTAAAGCTTAAAGCTAAAAAGAAGAAGGTTTCGCTTTTCGCTTTAAGTTGTAGCTTCGCACTTTGAGTTTTACGCTTGAATGTCCGGTCATTTGAGATTTTGAGATTTGTTTCGGAAATGAAGTCAAAGGAATTAAGGGACAATTTCTTGGGTTTCTTTAGACAAAGGGGGCACCGCATCGTTTCCTCTTCTTCTCTTATCCCAGAGGATGAAAGTGTTCTTTTTACTACTGCTGGAATGCAGCAGTTTAAGCCCTATTATCTGGGTAAAGAATCACCTTTGGGCAGGAATGTTGCTTCCTGTCAGAAGTGTTTTCGGACCTCAGACATAGATGAGGTGGGAGATAAAAGGCATCTTACTTTTTTTGAGATGCTTGGAAATTTTTCATTTGGTGGATATTTTAAGGAAAAAGCGATAGCCCTTGCCTTTGAATATTTGACTTCTTTCCTTCACTTTCCTGTTTCTGAACTCAGGGTTACGGTTTTTGAGGGAGATGAAAAGACACCCCGCGATGAGCAGTCAGCCGAGGTCTGGAAGAAATTTGGATTTTCTGAAGAGAAGGGAAATCTTAAATTTTGTTCCCGGGAGGATAATTTTTGGGGTCCCACCGGCAAGGAAGGACCCTGTGGTCCCACCACTGAGATATATTACCGAGATATTGAGATTTGGAATTTGGTTTTCAACGAGTATTACCGAGACAAGAACGGTCTTTTTACTCCCTTGGAACAGAAAGGTGTTGACACGGGAATGGGATTGGAGAGATTGACAATGGCTGTTCAGAAAAAATCAAATGTTTTTGAGACAGACCTTTTTTATCCGATTATTAGACAATTAAAAAAGAGTGGCTTTGAAACTGCTGGAAGAGGAGAGAGGATTATCGCTGACCACATTAAGGGTGCTGTTTTCTTGATTTCAGAAGGAGTTTTTCCTTCAAATGTGGGCAGGGGTTATGTTTTGAGGCGGCTTTTGAGAAGGGCGATTAGATATGCCAATATTTTGAAATTACCTGAAATGTCTTTGATTTCAGCAGCCAAGGAGACAATCGGGATTTATAAAGATGTTTATCCAACTCTTTTGTCAAGAAACGCTGACATTTTAACAGTTATCCAGGAAGAAAGAGAAAAATTTGAAAAAACACTGAAGAGGGGACTAAAAGAACTGGAACTAAAAATTGAAGAAGCCCAAAAGCAGGGAGTAAAAAGAATTTCTGGCAAGACCGCCTTTGACTTATTTCAGAGTTATGGTTTTCCTCTGGAGATTACTGAAGAGATTGCCAAGGAAAGAGGATTCAGCGTGGAAAAAGAGGGCTTTGAGCGGGAGTTTAAAAGACATCAAGAGATTTCAAGGAGAGGAGCGGAGAGGAAATTTGGTGGGATTGGCAGAGAGGCAGGGATTGAAGAAAGAAAACTTCATACCGCCACCCATCTGCTTCAAGCCGCTTTGAGGAAGGTTTTGGGCGATAAGGTAAGGCAGATGGGCTCTGACATTAATTCAGAGAGATTAAGGTTTGATTTTTCCTTTCCAAGAAAAATGACCCAAGAAGAAATAAAAAAGGTAGAGATGTTGGTAAATCAAAAAATTAAAGAGGATATAGAGGTCAAAAGGGAGGTAATGAGTTATGAGAAGGCAGTAAATTCAGGCGCTCTTGCCTTTTTCAAAGAAAAATATCCTCAAGAGGTCAGCGTTTATACCATTGGGGATTTTTCAAAAGAGATATGCGCCGGTCCTCATGTTAGAAGAACATCGGAATTGGGACATTTTAAGATTGTAAAAGAAGAGAGTTCTGGGGCAGGGGTAAGAAGAATTAAAGCGATTTTGACAAAATGAGGCATTGGCTTAATTTTTTTTCTAAAAAAGAAGAGGAGATACCTCCAGTTTTAGACATTGGGACCAGTTCGGTAAAGGGGCTAATTTTAAAAAGAGACAAAAAGGGAGACGTTTCTGTCTTGGCTGGTTCTTTAGCATACTATGACCCATTCAGCGTTTTTACAGGTGAACAATTTGAAAGAGAGGTGATAAAAAGGGCAGTTTCAAAGGTAGTTTCAGATTTGGAGAAGAAAATTGGACAGAAGTTAAAGGGGAAAAAAGCGATTGTGGGTTTGCCGCCGGATATATTTGTTGCCCAGATTGTTAGCCAGACATATAGGAGAAAAGAAAGAGGTCCAATAAACAAAAGCGAGGCAAAAAAGATTATAGATAAAATTAAAGATGATGGAAAAAGAAATGCCTGCCAGGTTTATTTCAAGGAAAGGGGCTTATTGCCTAGCCATCTTATAGTTATTGGCTTGAGGATATTGAGAGTAAAGGTAGATGGGTACCCGGTCTCAGACATTGTAGGACTGGAGGGGAAAAGGTTGGAATTTTCTCTTTTGGTTACTATTTTGCCTGAATCTTATATTGAAGAAGAGACAAAAGGATTTTCTCCGCTTTTAATACTTAGAGAGATGGGGTTTGAGATTTTACAACTAACCCATGAGGTTGAAGGATTGATAAACTTTTTATCTCAAAAGCCAGATGGTCTCTTTCTTGACATTGGTGGAGAGAAGACACGAATTTTTTTGGTAAAAAAGGGTATCCTTGAGAAAATGGGGGAGTTTAAGGCAGGAGCAAATAGTTTTTCCCGTCTTCTTTCAGAGGATTTGGGCTTGCTTGAGAATGAGTCAAGGGATTTAATGCATCGCTACGCCACAGGCCAGTTGACTGAACAATCCTCCCAAAGAATAAGAGAATTTTTTGAGGAGGCAAAAAGGAGTTGGTTTTCCCTTTTGAAAGAAAAATTGAAAAAGATGAGGTTCGGGATTTTCTCTTCAGAGATTTTTATCTTTGGCGGAGGGGCTATCCTGCCGGAAATTAGAAGGGTATTGGAGAATGGGAATTGGGAAGGGATTTCTTTTCTCGGTCAGCCCAAGGTAAGAATCCTTAAGCCGAGCGATTTTTTGGGCAGGGAAAGGGTTCCTCTACTTTTGGATGACCCTCAGTATTTGCCGGGTTTGTTGCTGGCAGTTTGATTTAGGGGACAATTGGGTAGTATAATTTATTTATGGCAAAAAAAATTTTTGATATCTTGCCACCGGATGAAAGGACAAGAAATGAACAAAAGAGATTGATTTTTAGGAGCCAGAGCAAAAGAGCAGGAAGGGGATTTGGTTTGTTTTGGATTTTATTGATTTTGATTGGAGGAGTATTTTCTCTGTGTTTTTTGTATTCTTTCAGGTTTTCCCGGGCAGAGATTGAGATTTTGCCCAAGACCGAGAGGGTTAGTTTTAATACCGAGGTAAGCATTAGAAAGGATATTGAGGAGATTTCTCTGATGGAAGGGGTTATACCTGGGAGATTTATAGAGGAAGAAAAGGAACTATCAATGGAGTTTCCTTCTTCGGGTAAGGTTTCAAAGAAAGAATACGCCCGAGGAAAAATCCGTGTTTACAACAAATACCATCAATCTGTTAGCCTCAGGAAAAATACCCATTTTCGCTCTGACCAGGGTAAAGAATTTTATACACTGAAGCCAATAAGAATTCCGGCTAATGGCTACCTTGATGGGGTTGAGGTTGTCGCTGATGAGCCGGGTCCAGAATACAATATTGGTCCCTCAAAGTTTTCAGTTCCCAAATTGAGAAGGTATTCTCAACGGCTTTTTATGGATGTATACGGAGAATCTACCGAGCCAATGAAAGGAGGATTTTTAGGCGAGGTTCCTCAGGTAAAAAAAGAAGATTTGAAAAATGCTGAAAAGATATTATTGGAGAAATTATTTGCCCAGGGAAAGGAATCCCTTAAAGAAAACCTCCCTCAGGGTTATATTTTATTGGATGATTTAATAAAGCAGGAGGTGGTTGAGAAGTCGCCTTTAGCAAAAGCCGGGCAAGAGTTAAAATCCTTTGTTTACAAGGCAAGAATTTCTTCAAAGGGCTTTATTTTCAAAAAGACAGATTTGGAAGAATTCTCTTATCAGTTTATCCAATCCCAAATAGGAGACAAAAAAATAGTAAAGGGAAGTTTAGACCTAAATTATTCGGTTGAACAAAAGGACCTAAAGGAGGGAAATGTGCTTATTTCTCTCCGGGCTTCTGCTGAAACCTATTCTTTGCCTGATTTTGGGCAGTTGAAAGAAAAGGCAAAAGGAAAATCAGCCGCTGAAGCAGAATATCTTTTAGAAAAAGAGGAGGGGATTTCAAGGGCTAAAATAAAACTTTTTCCCTTCTGGGCAAGGATTGTTCCTCAAAATGAGCAAAAAATAGAGATAATAAATTTACTTCATTAGGACTATTTTATCTGCCTGGAATTCCTTTTCGGTGAGGATATTTTCTTTTGAGGTTACCCTTACCCTGTCGCCTTTTTTAATTTCGGAAAGAGTGATTTTTTTTCCTTGCCTTTCTTTCTGGAGAATTTCTTCTAATTCTTCGAGAGATTTAGGAAGAGAGGAAGGGAGAATTCTTTCTTCTTTAATTATCTTGGTAGTAGGCGTTATCTTGACCTTCCTGATTGTTTCTTTATAGAGTTCAGACAAAGGATTTATGCTGATTGGTTTGGCTTTTATTTTTAACCAATCAGTGGAAACCTCCAAAACCTCGCCTTCTATATTAAACACCTCCTTCGGGGTTTGAAGAAATGGCACCTTTTCCTCTATCAGGTTTTTTGCTTCTTGCCAACCCTTTTCGTATCCCTGCTGATAAATAAATTTGGTATCAACCCTTTTTGAAGAGTAGCCAACCATTATTCCGAGCAAAAAACCAACTATTAGCACGAGAATAAGAATTGCTTTATTTTTCATAGTTTTGTTTGTTATAAAAGTTTTTTTGTTTAGACCTTTTTAATTCGATATTAATTTGTCGAGGTTTGACCTCGA
>JAGGSE010000069.1 GCA_021159225.1 bacterium | reverse complement strand
GCATAATAGTCTAGATCATTTAGAAGGTTCTCACAAAGTCAATAGACAGTGAAATGGTGATAATAACGATACTGAACTGGGGTGTGATGGAAACTCCGTTCAGAGAAATAATGGTTGCTGGAGGAATTCTAATCGTGGGAATAAGTCTCAGAGACCTACAGAAGTTCTGGAAGGAATACGGTAGCGTAAAGATTACGGCAACATCTGTAATTAACGAAAACAACTTCAGGTTCTTCAGAAGAGTTTCTTAATTTTTTGGTAGCAGGTGCTACCATGATGATAGAAGTTAACGCCTCTACAGATTCTCTTAATCGTGATTGTAGTAGTGGGTATATTAGTGGTATTAATTCTTGTTTCTACGAAAAGAGCGTCGCTAAGAAAGCCTTGCTTTTTAAAGCGGGGATGAATTAGGGGAGGATGTCAAAGTTGCTCGATAAACTTTTATAAGGGTTTAGCAAAAATCTAACTATGAGGTTTGTTCTTCCGCTGGAGAAGTTAAAGGAAATTGAGGAGAAAGGTTACAAAAGATTCTATGTTGCACGAAGAAAAGGCAAATCCGTGGACTTCTGCCACGAAGAGCATGATGTATGTATTAACATTGGCTCAGCGAGGACATTTGGGCTTGGTGGTAAAGGATTCTGCTTGAACACGACGAGAAAGAGTTATCCTTACAGTCCTTCGACTGCGGTATGCTTCGATAGCAGGGAAGAGGCTCTCTCCTATGCAGTAGTTTTGATGGAAGCTGTGGAGAGAACTGGTAGCAGATATGTCCCTGACGAGGTTGAAGCAGACATAATGAGAGAATTTATGAGAGAGGGAGAAGGCTATGTTTGCAGATCCGACGAATCTATTCCGCTCGACCTTGCTGTTGCGAGAGAGTTTGGAATGAATGAAAGCAAAAGAACCAAGATTTGCACGGAACTGAGTTTGAGAATTCTGAAGAGAAGGTAAGGTAATTTACTTCTTTTTTTAACGCTTGTAGTGGAAAGTTTAGAGTATATAGTGTAGCAGGTGCTACACATGAGTAAGTCGAGAGGAACTTACTACGAAAGAAAGCTCGTAAACGCCTTCTGGGAAGCTGGTTTCGGAGTAATGCGAGCACCGACGAGCGGTGGGGCAACGTCGAGAGCTTTACCAGACATCGTGGCTGGAAACGGTAAAGTCTACTACGCTATTGAAGTAAAAATGAAAAAGGAGCTTCCCGTGTATATCAGAGAGGAGCAGGTAGAAGAAATAAAAGAATTCAGCCGACGCTTCGGAGCAAAAGCATTCATAGCGGTAAAATTACCGTATAAAGAGTGGAGATTTGTTCCAGTTGAACTTTTATCAAAAAATGGTAAAAACTACAGAGTGGGTGAGGAGGAATATTTAAAAGGGTTAAGGTTAGAAGATTTATTGGAGGGGTTGGTATGTTGAAGGTGTTAAAACGTTTAGTGTGTGCAATATGGACGAATCCATTCAAAATAGACGACTTGAAATTTGAGCCAGTGGAAGAAGGAACTGAAACCAGTGGATACCCAGAAGACGTTTTTGAACGGGGGGACTGGGTTACACTTGGTTTCATTGAACCTGAAAGACCAATGGATTGGGATGAATTTCTTGAAACGCTGTATCCTAAAGAGGAAGAAATTCTCAGAGATGTTTTTAGGATGGTGGAAAGAAACCTCAAAAAGAGGGGTTATGAAGTGGAAAGGAGTTTTGAGCCATTGTTCAGAGTAAGTGAACCTCGACCAAGAATCTGGTATATCGTTAAGAAAAGAGGAAAACCAGTGGCTTATTGCGATATTGTTATTCACGAAGGAGAAGGAGAAAGACCTTATGCTGAAGTTTCGACTGTTTGTATGAGTGTTCCTGAAAAAGTGGAGTAGGGGGATAAAATATGGCTTGGTCTCCAAAGGAAGGCAGACATGTAGAAGCAGACGTCTGCTGGTTTCATGTTACTTTAAATGGAGAGTATGTAGACGTCTTTCTTGATAAAACACCATACAAGTATATGGCTGAGCCAATATCTCCAGACATTTCCATAGACTTTAAGGAGCTGGACAAGGAGTTTCCAAGGCTTAAGTGTAATAGGATATACATAACAACGAGTGATGTTGATTTCTTGTATAAAAAGAAGTTTTTCAGGAGATTCAGAAAGATTTTGTCAAAGATTGATTCAAACTGGGTTGGTGAAAAGACACCACCGATTCACCTGTTGCCAGAATATCCTAAAGAGATAAAGCCTGAGATTTATTTGAAGAGGAGGTGAGGTGTGGAGGTATGGGGTTGGCTAAGCTGTTTGAATTTGTAAGCCTTCCAGAGAGGAAAACATTCAGTAGGAAGGAATTAGCGAGGTGCTTGGGTAAATTCGGTTATTTCTACCATCTCCTCGTTGAGAACGCTGGAAGCATCAGAAGCAGGGATGACCTAAGAACTCTGACGAACCTCGTGAGCGAGGTAGAAAGTGCTTGTCACATAGACCTCTCAGACATAAAACCGATGCTCGATGAAGCTTACAGAGATTACTTAGCTGGAAAGAGCGAGGAAGCGGGATTGAAGGTTTTAAGAGCTATGGGTAAAGTTAGAGATTCGCTGGCAATATTTGGAGAATATGTGTAAGGTGATGTAGATGAGGTTTTTGGAGTTGTTTAAATTCGTAACGGGAAGACCGATGGTAAGCAAGCAGAAGACGAGAGAAGAGTGGGAAGAATTTGCAGAGGAAATCTTTGAAAAGGTTGGGCAAGCACTTGACCACTGGTGCTGGGAAGTTTCTGGAGACCCAGCGATAGTGTGCTACGAGGCTCATGCAGATAAAGACCTATACGAGCTTGCTGAAGAATTCGTAGGCTGGAGCGATTTTGGAATAACAGAAGAGGACTTGGAACTTCTCAGAGAGATGCCAGATGACATCTATGAAAGATACTCTAAGAGAATGCAGAATGCGGTAGAGAGGGTTATAAAGGAGCTTGAAAAGAAATACGGTAGACCTGAAGAAGAATTCTGATTTTTTTAAATTTTTTAAATTTTTAAGCACACTTCCAAGTCCTTTGTAGCTTCTTCTAAAGAACTTTTGTAAATGTCGTAAACTAAATCTATCGCTTCTCTTGCAGTTTCATCATCTAACCTTCTCTGTCTAAGCCATGCGTCTCTGATTGAATCAACAACAATTCTCCTGTATTTTTCAAGCTTAACAGCACCCTCTACTATTTTTGGACTGCAAGAACGAGCGAGTGACTTTAAATCGTTAGCCACTCTAACGAATGCGTTTAAATCTACGAGAACATCTTCTGGGAGGTTCGAGATGACGATACTAACTCTCTTTGCAATCATACTTTCACAGTTGTAATTACCATAATGTAAGTTAAAGTTTTTGCATATTCTATTCAGCGGGATAAGTTTTTAGAAGCTGGAAGCAAAAGGTATTTGATGATAGAGAAAATGGGATACTTTCTCGGAAGGCTCGTAAGGAGTGAGGATGGGCTTAGTGGGTTAAAAAACGGTTTAGAAAAATTCTTCGACGAACTGAAGGAGTTCAGAGATTTCAATTTCTCAGCGGAATTTGTAAACGGAAAACTCGTAACGAGGAGCGGATGTCCTATTCACAAATACCTAAAAATCTGGTGTGATTGTTGCTGTTTAAACTTCATTAAAGGATTTGCGAGAGCATACGGTGTAGAGGATGTAAAAAGAATTTCTAAACAACCAGAGGAAAAGGAGTGTGTCTTCGAATTTAGGTAGTAGGTGCTACTAAAAAAAGAAAAGAGGTTAAGAACGAGCTTCAACCTTAGCTTTAATCTCTTGCAATTTCTCAGCACCGAGTTCAAATGCTTTCACTGCCACACCATATCTGAGTCTTTGCAACTTTTCTATCTTTTTATATTCCAATTCTATGGCTTTGTTGAATGTTTCCAGCATTTCGATAACTTCTTCAAAAACTTTGTTTATGTATTCCTTTCGCTCGTCTAAGTTCCATCCTTCTAAGCTTTTGAGGTAGTTTATTCTTGCAATACCTTTGGCTATAGCTATTCTAACTTCTTTATCTTCGATGTTCTGAAGAATCTTGAAATTCTGCTTGCTTAGGAGCATTCTTGCCGTATTTAGCAACGATTCTTCCATATTTATCCTTGTTTTTAAACAGCTATTTAAGTTTTACTATATTTGGATATGTTGATGTGAATTAACAAACTCTCCGAAACTTTTATCTTTTTAGAATTAGAATAAATTAGAGGTGGTTGCGATGGGGGTTTTTACGCAGAAGCATAGGATTGAAGAGCTTGCAAGAGAACTTTCGAGTGAAATTCAAAGGAGATACTACGACGTTGTAGAGGATTCTGCCAAAGAAATTGCAGAGGAACTAATTGAGGAAAAAGGTCTTGACGATATTTGCAGGGATATTGACGAAGCATTAAGCCATGCGGATGAGAGAATACATTATGAAGCGGACAGGCTCGCATCATCTATATATGATAGTTACCTGCTCGCAACTTTCGCTCCTTATCCAGAGGAGCAGGAAATAGATGAAACGATTGTCGGAGAAATTGCATGTAGCGGGGAATTCAGCATGGATAAGGCAGTAACAGCGTATGCATACGAGCTTTGGAGAGTTGGTATAGAGAAGAGTTTGAGGAGGATTTTAAAGGAGAAGTGCTCCAAAGTAGGAAGGTTGAGGAGAGTAATTTCAAGGGTGATATGATAGAAAGAATAGACTAACGAAAGATAGCCCAAGGAACGCTTTTCCATTTTTTAAACAACCTTTCTGCTTCGGACATCATTTTTCCTCCACTCTCTCCGAGCTTTTTTGAAAGTGCTTCTGCTCGTGAGCGGTAAACTTCAGCCCTGCTTTTGAACCCAAGGTTTTCGTATGCTTCTGCAAGGTTTCTGCAAGCAAGCATGACCCCTTCATCGTTTCCAAGAATCTCGAAGATTACGAGAGCATCTTCGAGAAGTTTTACGG
>JAGGSE010000141.1 GCA_021159225.1 bacterium | reverse complement strand
ATGTGAAACATAAAGATGAAAGAATAAAAATATGGTGTGAAGACGCCTCTAATATGACTGGTGAAAAATGGTTATTCCTCAGGATAAACCAGGAATTGTTTGAAAGGTACAGATTCAAAAATTTGGCGAATGTGATATCAATACTCGCAGATAAAAATGAATAGATGGTCTCCTATGGAAATAATGGGTATCGGAAGGTCAAATACCATACGTTCCTAGCCTCTTTAGAAGCATATGGCCTCGGTCACTTAATGGTAGATTTGTGGCTCGCTCACGCTCGCCCAAATTTACCCTAACAGGCAAACTTCACATGCCCTCAAAACGCCCTACAAACAATAAGTTACCAGATCTCGAAAAACTATTCTCTATATTTTTTCATTCCCAAGAAAAAAATGAAAATTCAAATGTTCTGTTATTCTGTAACTCGCTCCAGTTACAATAATTATATATGTTGGTCTTGTATTTAATAAATTAATGGATAGAATCGTAGAACAGTTAGAAAAGGTGGAGTTAACGGAGTATGAAGCAAAAATTTATCTGAGTTTACTCAGAAGCCGTTTTAACAGTACAACTTTACTTGCTGAAAGATCTGGAGTTCCCAGAACAAAGATTTATACAGTACTGAAATCTCTTAAGCGTAAAGGACGGATAAAAATATACTCCGGTTCGCCATTGCTGTTCAAGCCTGTTGATCCTGTTAAAATATTTGAAAAATACAGGAAAACTACGAGAAACTGCTGGATTCTATCCGGAGTATGCTGGAGAGGTGAAAAAATGAAACTTGATTTAACAAAAGAATATAAGACTTATTACACAGCAAAAACAACACCTGAAATTGTAGAGATTGAGGAAGGAAATTCCTGACAATAGAGGGAAAAGGTACTCTTGGCGGAGACGAATTTCAGGCAAATGTTGGGGCTTTATATTCTCTTGCCTATGGGATAAAAAACTGATGAAAAAAGAGGGTAAAGATTTTACAGTGGCAAAACTTGAGGGTCTGTGGTGGTGGATTCTGGTAAACAATATACAGAAGTTCCTCGAGAAGAGTGGAGATGGAAACTTCTCATTCGTCAGCCTGATTTTGTGACAGAAGAAATCGTTGAGAAAGCAGGAGAGGAAATCATGAAAAAGAAAAAACTGGAGATGGTAAATGAAGTTAAATTCGAGAAGATGAGGGAAGGAAAGTGTGTCCAGATACTGCATATTGGTCCATATTCCACCGAACCTCAATCCCTGGAAAATATGTATGAACTGATGAAAGAGAAAGGACTTGTTTATAATGGTTTTCACCATGAAATTTATCTTTCTGATCCAAGAAAAGTGCCAGAAGAAAAATTGAAGACGATATTGAGGCAGCCTGTGAAAAAGAAGGATTGAATATGAATGGTAAAAGATAAAAAATATGCGTACAGATGCTCTCTTCTGATCCCAAAAAGTAAAACTTTTATTTGAAGATGAATACTGCCTTTTTATGGTATGCTTTGTTATCTTCAGAACAGACTCTATAAAGAAGGTACTAACTGCACTGGCAGATCTTGTAAGACACGGGAAAATAAAGATCTATGATCCGAAGTTTATACCTCCAAAAACAGTTGAAAGGATAATGCTTGATCTCTGTGGAGAGATAAAATCCCCAAAACTGGTAAATGTAGTCGCAAAAACAGATGAGAGAGGAGGAAAGGTGATATTTTCCCTGAGAAAAATACATCCACCAGCACACCTTGTTGTAGTGACCTCAAGACATAAGACATTTGACAGATTAAGGGAAGAGTTTCCAACATACAGACCACTGAAAGGATTCACACCTCCAAAAAAAATAATAGATTCTTAGTCTTCTTTCAGTACTCCTCTCACTATCTCCACCGCAGATCCTATGTATCTCTCTGGATTTAACGCCTCTTCTATCTCCCTCTCAGTCAGATATTTTCTCACTGTCTCGTTCTTTATCAGGTTTTCTTTAAAGTCTCCCTCTTTCTGTGCTATTATTCTTAGAAGTTCATGTGCTTTCTGTCTGTCATATCCTTTTTTGACCAGTTTTATCATTACTGCCTCAGCCATATTCCTTCCCTTTAATAGCTCAAGATTTTTTTCTATATTTTCTGGATAAAACACGATATTCTCAAGTGTTTTTTTCATTCCTTTTAACATCTCATCTATAAGAACAAATGTTTCCGGAATTATTACCCTCTCACATGAGGAGTTTGTAAGATCTCTCTCATGCCACAGAGGATTGTTTAACAACGCAGGGAACACATTCGAGTAAATAACTCTTGCAAGACCACATATCTTTTCTGATGTTATCGGATTTCTTTTATGTGGCATCGTCGATGACCCCACCTGCTTTTTCCCAAATGCCTCTGCGATCTCCATTATCTCTGTTCTCTGAAGGTTTCTGATCTCCAGGGCTATTTTATCAAGTGTCGATGCGAGGATTGCTAAAGAACAGATTATCTCCGCATATATGTCCCTCTGAACAATCTGATTGGATATCTCTGCCATTTTTATATTTAAATACTTCCCCACAAGTTTCTGTATATTTATTCCATCATCGAATGAAGCCATTGTCCCAACAGCCCCTGACATTTTTCCCCTGATATTTTCCTTTGCTCTCTTTATTCTTTCTATGTTCCTTTTTGTCTCATCGAGAAAGATCCCGAACTTCATTCCATAGGTGGTGGGAATGGAATGCTGCCCATGAGTTCTTCCTATGCAGACTCTATCGATATTTTCCTCAGTCAGTCTCTTCAAGATCTCTTTTAATTCCTCCAAATCCTTTAAAACTATGTTTAAAGCCATTTTAAACTGTAGAGCTGTTGCTGTGTCATTTATATCATTGGAAGTGGCTCCTAAATGTACATATCCTCCATATTTACATTTTTCCGCTAAAGCCTTCACCATCGCCATTATATCATGCTTTGTCTCCTCCTCGATCTCCTTTACTCTCTCTATTTTTACTATCCTTGTATTTGCCTTTTTTGATATCTCTTCCGCTGCTTCCTTTGGTATATGATTCAGATCGGCATGTGCTCTTGATAACGCCGCCTCAACATCCAGCATCAGCTGAAGCCTCGTCTCCTCTTCGAATATCTCTCTCATCTCCCTGCTACCATACCTGTAATCTATCGGATGAACTGCCATTTTATCTCCCGAAAATAGATGAAATGAATCTCTTTATAACTGTCTCTTTTTTATATTCGAATTTCTGTCCTACAAGATCTGCAGCCAATCTTTTATACGCAATTGCAGCAGAACTGTTTGGTTTTGTAAGAAGTACCGGCCTCCTTTTTGCCACAGAATCTATTACTGATGTATCCTCAGGGATCTCTGCTAAAACCTTAAGATTGAATATCTTCTCTATCTTATCTCTATCTATCTCTCCTTTTCTTTTTCTCACTCTATTAAGAATTATCCCCCTCACATTCGTTTCTATGGTATCAGCCATGATCTTTATCTTCAATCCATCAGAGACAGAGGAAACCTCAGGGTTCAGAACTAAAAGTATCTCATCTGCAATCGCCATTGGGATTATACTATCCTTACCCAGTCCCGCCGGTGCATCTATGAGTAAAAACTCCGCTTCGTCTAAGAGATCCATGAGAACTTCCTGGAGTCTTTCCGGATGTGATCTCTGAAATCCCGCAAGGGAGATACCGCATGGCACCACCATGACACCTTTCGGTCCCTCGTATATTGCCTCCTTTATATTCTTTTCTCCTGAAAGTACCTCATGTAACGTAACATCTATCTTTTCCATCCCAAGTAGAAGTGCTAAGTTAGCCATTGCTATATCTGCATCCAGAATAATTGTCTGTTTATTGAGTTCTGCCAGGGCAATTCCCAGATTTGCCGTAGTTGTTGTCTTTCCTGTACCTCCTTTACCTGATGCAACTGTGATGACCTTAACATTCTGCATATGAATAATTAGAAAGAAAGTTTTATAAAGTTTTGTTTATTAAAAAATAAAGGTGACTAAATGCCATTTGGTATCTCAGAAGAAGATAGAAAAACTTTAAATTATATTAAAGAGCAGATTACGATATACAGGGAACTCGTGGAAAAAGCTATTGAAAATACTGAAACGGTAAAAAAGCATCATGAAATTGCAGAAAAAATTGAATCTTCTGTTAATTCCTATATCAAAGAGCTGGAAAAACATGAGGAGAATATAAGATTCGGGGAAGAAAATATAAAAAGATTGGAAGAAATATTGAGCTCAAGAAAAAGGGAACTGGATAAATATGAGAAAGAAATAGCAGTGAACATTAAAAAAATCAATGAAAATCTTAATAATATCCTGAAATCCCATCAGAATGTATTGGAATTGGAAAAAAGGATATTTAAGGAGAGAGATGATCTAATAAAAGAGAAATATGAGATAAAAAAAACTAAAAAATATTTAGAAGAAAAAGAAAAACAGATAAATCAGAAAATAGAGACTTTGCCAGAATTAGAGAGGAGAATAAAGGATCTAAGGGAAAGGATAGAAGATTTAAATGTAGAAAAAGAAAAAGCAATAAAAAAGATAGAGGATATTGCAAAAAGAGAGAAAAATCTAAATGAACATGAAAAATCACTGCTCGAAAAAGAAGCTGAGCTGAACAGGAGAGAACTGGAACTGCAACAGAAAAGCCTTTCTCTTGAGCAGTGGAAAAAAGATCTTCTGAAAAAAGAGGAAGAATACAAAGATCTGGAAGAAAAAAGAGAAGATTGAAAAGGAACTGGAGTTCGAAGGCCTGCAGAAAAAATTTGAAATTCTGAAAAATGAAGTCTCAGAACTGGAAAAAGAGAAGGAAGAGAAGGAAAAGGCACTTGAAAAGATATTATATGAAATTGAGATAAAAAATGAGAAACTTGGAAATCTGGATAGAAATCTAACTGAAAAAGAAGAATTAATTAATTCTATGGAAAAAAGAATTGATACATTAAGAGAAGCAGAAGAAAAATTAAAAAT
>JAGGSE010000197.1 GCA_021159225.1 bacterium | reverse complement strand
AAAATGGGGATTGTGTTGTCTTGTTGATTCCATCTACAATGTTACCGACTGGCTGTTTTATGTTCTTATGGCAGGAATCGCCATTTTATTTATTCTCGCCGGCTTTTTCTTTATCACTGCCGGCGGAGATACAACCAAGATAACCCAGTCCAAGAGATTTGTCCTTTACGGCATAATTGGTTTAATCCTGGCTTTAATGGCAAGGATTATCCCGGCTATTATCAAAAAATTTGTTAGTTGATATGAAAAAAATTGTTTCTTTTTTGGCTTTATTATCACTTTTTTTCTTTATTTCCTTTTTTGTCACAGCGGCTATTCATGGACCCAATGAGTGCTGCAAATTGGACCATACAATTTCCGATTGTGGAAACCAGGGTGATATAATTGGACCTCCAAATCCTCCAGGTCCTAAGTGGTGCGATGTGGACGGCGATGGAATAATGGATGCTTCCACCTATAAATCAAACTGGGCAACCTGCTGTTTTTTGGATTCTATCTACACTACTTCTGATTGGCTAATAAGAATTTTTATGGCTTCTAGTTTGATTGTTTTTGCCTTTGCTGGCTATCTTTTTCTTTCTTCAGGTGGAGACACAGGAAAGGTTGAACAGGCAAAGACATTTATCCTATACGGAATTATTGGTTTATTTTTGGTCTTGTTATCAAGGGTTATTCCGGCTATAATAAAAGCCATTGTTTTATAATCAGTTGCCTTGACTTTTTTTACTTTTTTTGGTATAAAACGCTTACTTGATTAAAATCTAAAGGTCGAGTATAATAAAAAACAATTAAAATATTAAAATTATGGCAGAAAAAGAAAAATACCAAAGAACAAAACCGCACCTTAACATCGGGACCATTGGCCATGTTGACCACGGTAAAACAACCCTGACCGCGGCTATCTTGAAGGTCATTAATATGAAGGGGTTAAAGGGAGACAAGAAATCGGTTGAGGAGATTGATTCTGCTCCTGAAGAAAAAGCCAGGGGCTTGACTATTTCCATTTCTCATTCTGAGTTTGAGACAGAAAAACGACATTATGCCTTAATTGACTGTCCGGGTCACGCTGACTATATCAAGAACATGATTACTGGCGCCGCTCAAATGGACGGAGCCATACTAGTGGTTTCTGCTGTTGACGGAGCGATGCCCCAGACGCGGGAGCATATCCTTTTGGCAAAGCAGGTGGGACTTCCGGCAATGGTTGTTTTTATCAACAAATGCGATATGGTTGATGACCCTGAAATGATTGACCTGGTAGAGTCAGAATTAAAAGAACTTCTGAAAAAATATAAATTCCCGGGTGATGAAATTCCCTTTATCAGGGGTTCTGCTCTAAAGGCATTGAATGCCAATTCCGTGGAAGACGAGGCAGTTAAACCTATCCTTGACCTTCTAAAGGCGGTAGATGATTATATTCCTGAACCCAAAAGGGAAATAGATAAGCCATTCTTAATGGCAATTGAAGATGTGATGACAATTGAGGGAAGGGGAACAGTAGCAACAGGAAGAATTGAAAGAGGGCAAATTACTCCAAATGAGGAAGTGGAGATAGTAGGGATTAGGCCTACCCGAAAAACAACAGCAGTTTCAATTGAGATGTTCAGGAAGACAATGGATAAAGCCATAGCCGGAGATAATGTGGGTATTTTGTTGAGAGGATTGAAAAAGGAAGACATAGTAAGGGGTCAGGTATTGGCAAAACCGGGAACACTTACCCCTCACAGCGAATTTGAGGCAGAGGTTTATGTCTTGACAAAAGAGGAAGGAGGCAGGCATACGCCGTTTTTCTCCGGATACAAGCCCCAGTTTTATTTTAGAACAACCGATGTTACGGGAGAGGCAACCCTGCCTGAAGGAACAGAAATGGTTATGCCCGGCGACACGGTGAAACTAAAGGTAAAGTTGATTTACCCTGTAGCAATGGAGGAACAGCAAAGGTTTGCTATCAGAGAAGGCGGAAAAACAGTGGGCGCGGGAGTGGTAACAAAAATTATAAAGTGATGCTATACATACAAGCATCATAGTGATATTCTAAGATGGGAAAGAAAAAAACAGAAACAAAATCTTCAGTTGCTAGACCAAGAATTAGAATAAAATTGAGCGCCTACGACAATAAGGTTATTGATAACTCAACAAAGGAAATAATGAAGATAATTTCAAGATATAATCTGAGAACAGCCGGGCCTGTTCCTTTACCCACTGAGATTCAGAGATATACTGTAAATCGTTCGTCGTTTATCCATAAAGATTCCCGAGAGCAGTTTGAAATCAGAATTCATAAACGGTTAATAGATATCTTTAACCCCAATCCTAAGGTTATTGAGTCGTTAAGGGACCTAAACCTCCCGGCGGGGGTAAATATTGAAATTAAAACATAAAAAGGTCCTGACTAATATGTTAAATCTCTTTGAAGGTCTCAAAATCTAGAAGAAATCCAAGGATGCATTGCCTTAAAAAACTGGGCAAGCACCCAGTTTTTTATTAGAATGGTTATCAATTACCTTGTTAGCAAAATGAAATTCATTTTGGGTCTAAAAATGAAGATGAGTCAGATTTTTGACGAAGAGGGAAGGGTGATTCCGGTTACCTTGGTCAGAGCCGGTCCGTGTAAGGTGACCCAGATTAAGAAAAAAGAAAAAGATGGTTATGAGGCAGTGCAGGTGGAACTTATCTCAGGCAAGTCCAAGATTCTGAAAGAATTTAGAGGCAAGGACCTAAACATCAAAAATTATCAGCCCAAACAGGAAATTGATGTGTCAGTCTTTAAGGAGGGCGACAAAATTCTGGTTTCCGGGATATCCAAAGGAAAGGGCTTTGCTGGAGCAGTAAAACGTTGGGGATTTGCCGGGAAAAATACAAGCCACGGGACAAAACACGAGGTAAGAACGTTGGGTTCAGTGGGAGCAATGACCCCTTCGCGGGTTATAAAAGGAAAAAAAATGCCAGGAAGAATGGGAGGAAAAAGAATAACCGTTAAGGGGTTAAAGATAGTCAAAATTGATAAAGAAAAGAATATCTTGGCAATAAAAGGAGCAGTGCCCGGCAAGCCGGGAACATTGCTGGAAATCAAAGGTTTATGAAACTTCCTGCTTACAACCAGAACGGAGAAAAGATAGAGGAAATTGAACTGCCGGATGAAATCTTTAATGTAAGATTTAATCCTGATTTGGTTCATCAGGTGGTTGTTTCCCAAATGGCAAACAGACGCAAGGTAATTGCCCATACCAAGGATAGGGGAGAGGTCTCTGGAGGAGGAAGAAAGCCCTGGAGGCAAAAGGGATTGGGAAGAGCAAGACATGGGTCAATCCGTTCTCCCCTTTGGCGACATGGAGGAATAACCTTCGGTCCAAGAAAAGAGAAGGTGTTTAAGAAAAAAATTCCCAAGAAGATGAAGAGAAAAGCCCTTTTTATGGTCTTAAGTGAAAAAGCAAGGAATAATTGCTTGATTTTATTGGACAACCTAAATATTAAAGAGCCAAAGACAAAATTAGCCAGAGAGGTTTTGAAAAAACTTTCCATAAATAATCAAAGTGCCTTGGTCGCTTTGCCTTCTGTAGACAAAAATTTGATTTTATCTTTAAATAATCTGCCGAATGTCCAAAGCATTCAGGCAAAGGATATAACTGCCCTTGACCTGCTTTCTTTCAAATATCTGATTATGTTAAAAGACTCAATAAAGGTGATAAAAGAAACATTCCTTTAATTTTTAAATCTATTATATTATGGGATTAAAAGATATTTTCAGAAAGAAAAAAGAGGAGAAAAAGAAGAAAGAAAAGAAAGAAGGGAAGGAAAAGAAAGAAAAGAAAGAAAAGAAAGAAAAGAAGAGGAAGAAAGAAAGGGAAGGTCGGGTTTATTCTCAGTGGGGTGTCTTGCGTTTTCCCCATATTTCAGAAAAGGCAACAAAATTAGCCGAAGAAAACCAATATGTTTTTAATGTTTACAAACAAGCAAACAAAACTGAAATTAAAAAGGCAATTGAGGGACTTTACGGAGTAGATGTGTTATCAGTCAAAGTTATCAATATCCCTAAGCGCAGAAGAAGATTGGGAAGAATCACTGGGTGGAGAAAGGGATATAAAAAGGCAATTGTCAAAATAAAGAAGGGTCAAAAAATTGAGATAATACCAAGGTAAAATGAAAAAAACAAGGGAAAAAGAGGGTCAAGAATTATTAACGAAAAAAGAGCCGGAGAAAAAATTGATTGTGGCACTGAAAGAAAAAGGAGGAAGAAACTCTTCTGGTAGGATTACCGTTCGCCACCGGGGAGGAAGAGTAAAACGATTCTACCGAATAGTTGATTTTGGAGAAGAGAAAATGGGAATCCCCGGCAGGGTTATCGCCCTGGAATATGACCCCAACCGAACCGCCTATTTAGCCCTGGTTGAATACAAGGACGGTGAAAAAAGATATGTTTTGGCGCCTTATCAAATTAAGATAGGAGATGAGATTATCTGTGATGAAAAAGCAGAGATAAAGATAGGTAACCGGATGCGCTTGAAAAATATACACATAGGAACTGAGGTTTTTAACATTGAATTAGAACCGGGAAAGGGAGGAAAACTTGTAAGGTCGGCTGGTACTGCTGCCCGGGTTTTAGCGCAAGAGGACGGCTTTTCCCATCTGATAATGCCTTCCAAAGAAATAAGGAAATTTCCTTGGGATTGCTTTGCTACCGTGGGACAGGTTTCCCATCCAGAGAAGCGGTTTGAAAAAATTGGCAAGGCAGGAAGCAGGCGACTGAAGGGATGGAAGCCGGTGGTCAGAGGAATTGCAATGAATCCTTGTGACCATCCGCACGGTGGAGGACATGGAAGGGCAAAGGGAATGCTGCCGAAAAGCATCTGGGGCAAGCCAACCCGAGGAATAAAGACAAGGAAAAAGAAATGGACAGACAAGTATATTATTAAAAGAAGGTAAATGATCTTAGGGGTCAAATTCAAGGACCAAAATGACAATGCGAAATTCACAATAT
>JAGGSE010000208.1 GCA_021159225.1 bacterium | reverse complement strand
ATTATCAAGAGTTGTTACTATTATTCCCATTCTATGGTTGCCGGGGGCTTGTTGGTGATATCATAGACAACCCTTGTTACCTGGGGTATCTCGTTGACCAGCCGGCTTGAGATTTTTTCCAAAACTGACCAAGGAAGTTGGGAAAAGTTTGCCGTCATTGCCTCTCTGCTTTCAACAGCCCTTACAGCAATAACATTGCCGTACGCTCTTTTATCTCCCTGGACCCCGGTTGTTTTTTCATCTAAAAGAACAGCAAAATACTGCCAGGGGGCTTTTTTTATTTCAGATTCAATCTCTTCTCTGACAATTTTATCTGCCCTTCTTAAAATTTTCAATTTTTTTTCGGTGACCTCTCCGATAATTCTTATTGCCAGGCCGGGACCGGGGAATGGCTGGCGTGAAATTATGCTTTTTGGCAAGTTCAGTTCTTTAGCAATTTTTCTGACCTCGTCTTTGTAGAGGTCTTTTAGGGGTTCAATTATTCCCTTGAAATTCAGTTGGCTGGGTATGCCTCCTACATTGTGGTGGGTTTTTATCACAACTGAACCCTGAGAATGCCCCGACTCAATTCTGTCGGGATAAATCGTTCCTTGGAGAAGGTAGTCTGCCTTGACCCTCTTGGCTATTTTTTCAAATGTTTTAATAAATTTTCTTCCAATGATTTTTCTTTTTCTTTCTGGATTTTTTACTCCTCTAAGCGCTTTGAGAAAGTTCATTTTTTCCCTGGCAAGAATAAAATTGAGATCAAACTTCTTAAAGGTGTTTATTATCTGTTCGCTTTCTCCTTCTCTCATTAGTCCGTGGTCAACGAAAACAGCGGTCAGGCGTCTGCCCAGCGCGTGAGACCCCAGAACAGTAGCAACGCTTGAGTCAACGCCTCCTGAGAGAGCCACAATCGCCCGGCTTGCTCCCACCCTTTTTTTAATTTCTTTTATTGCCTGGTTGACAAGATTTATTGGCTGCCAATTATTTTTGCAGCGGCAGATATTAAACAGAAAGTTTTCAAATATCTTGTTTCCGCTTGGTGTATGAATAACCTCAGGATGCCATTGGATGCCAAACAGATTTTTTTTTGAATTAGCCATTGCCGCCACTGGGGCGTTTTTTGTTTCGGCTAAAACCCTAAAACCGGGAGGGCAGGACAATACTGCGTCGCCGTGGCTCATCCAGACCCTTTCTCTTTTCTTTAGTCCCTTAAGAATCCCCCCTGCTTTCTTGATTTTGGCAAAGGAGATGCCGTATTCTCGTTTTTTCGCTCGGACCACCTTCCCTCCCATTAGATAGGCAAGGAGTTGGTGTCCGTAGCACAAGCCGAGAATAGGAACGCCAAGATGAAAGACTGATTTTGGCAGGCGGGGCGCGTTTCTTTCATAGACGCTGGAAGGGCCTCCTGAAAGAATAACTCCTTTGATGTTAAATCTTTCAGCGAGTTTTTGAAGTTGCTTTTCAGAAACACCCGGAGAAATAATCTCTGAATAAACACCTTTTTCTCGGATCCTTCTTCCAATTAAATGACAGTACTGCCCGCCGAAGTCTAAGATTAAAATTGTATCGGGCCTTGAGGACATAATACTAAATTATATCACCTGAAGGCAGTTTGTCCAAATATCCTGAATTAAAGCGCAAAACGCAAAACTACAACTTAAAGCGAAAAGCGAAATCTTTCTTTTTTAGCTTTGAGCTTTACGCTTTGGCTTTACGCTTTGCGCTTTGAGTTTTACGCTTAGAGGTTGTTTTGGTCATTCGGTCATTGGGTATTGGAATTTAATTGGAAATTGGAAATTGGGAATTGGAATTTGATTTGTTTCGGATTTTCTCAAGGAGAATTTGGCTTGGAGATAAAAATTCGCAGTAATATTTACTGAACCTGGTATTTGCTGACGATAATCCAGCCCCGGTAGTCATAAAGGTCTTGGAAGCCCTTTTCTTCTATTTCTTTCCAGTTTTGGGGGACTGGCGGCTGGTAGTTTCCAAAACCGGTAGTGTTGACAAGATAGACAATGTCTCCCTTTTTTAATCCCTTATTTAGGTCTTTGACAATGTCTTTTTTATCCAAGAGGGCGGTGCCTGAGAAATGGGAAAGAGGACCTGGAGCGAATAGTTTTGGCAAAACAGGTGTTTTGTTGTAATACCTAAGAGTAAAAAAGACAAATGATGAGCCCACATAGATTTTTTGCCCATTTTTTACATTCTGGTTTAGATACTCTGCCGCTTTTTTCATTCCTGGCTTTTTATAGACCTCCAGTTTTTTCCAATAAAGGGGAAAGGAAATTGAACTTGCCAGAAGGACAAAAATAATTAAAAGTTTTCTGAACCAAGAATTATTTAATTGCCAGAGGCAGGTGCCCCCAATAGTAAGAAAAAAGGGCAGGACAAAAATGAAGTATCTGTCAAGATAAACTGACCTTTTTAAGGAAAGGAGGGCAGAAAGGATAAAGGGGAGCAGAAAGAGGGAAAGGAAGAGATATTTTTCAAAAAAGGGGACCTTCTTGAGAAAGTAGAAGATAAAAAATAGAACCAGAAGAGAAAGCAAAACAAGAATAATTTTGGAGGACAAGGTGTTAATATCTATTCCCCTCCCGGTTGTCAGTTTCCAAAGGGTGCCGGGTACTGACCAGACATTCATTTTGGGAATCCAATAGCCCTGACTCACCTGATGAAACTGACCGAAAAAGGTCTTTAGCCAAGGGAGAAAGAGAATGCCAATCAGAAAAAAAGAGAAAATAGAATCCTTAAGGTTTCTATTTGAGAGAAGTCCTTTTAGGCTAAATCCCGATTTTTTTAAGAAATAGACTGCCAAAAAGAATCCTTGGGCAAAAACCAGAAAGAAGACATAGTAGTGGGTATAGAGGCCAAGGGCTACAAAAAGGGAATACAGAAACCAGTCCAGTTTTCTCTTCCTCTTAAGCGCCTTGATGAGGAAAAGGGTGGATGTTAGGGAAAGAAAGAGAGCCAGGGTGTACATTCTTCCTTCAATCTCATATTGAATAAAAAAGCAGTTTGACAAAAATAAGAAGGAGAGAAACAGGGAGAGTTTTTTATCTCCGAAACTCATCTTTATTAAATAGAAAAAGATGATTACAGAGAGACCTCCGAAAATAAGGGAAAAGAGACGGAGGCTAAAAACCGAATTTCCCAAAAGAAAGAACCAACCCTTAAGGAGGATGTAATAGAAAGGAGGATGGACATCAAGCCCGGCCCGATATATCATTTCAGTCATAGAATATTGAGGAAGGAGGACAGAAAATGCTTCATCATGCCAGATTGAGGTTTTGGTCAAAAGGCCTGCCTCAAGAAAACAAGTAAGAATTAGAAGACCTATTAGAATTAAGACCTCTTTTTTCTTCATATCCCGTAGACACGCATTATTTCTTGGCCAAATTTATTATATTCTCTTTTTTTGATTTTGAAAGCCGGATATGATGCCTTGAAGTTTTTTATTCGCTCTTTTCCCTTTGTTTCTACAATTCCTTTTTTGTCGTCAACCTGGTCAAAAAGGGTTGATTGGGTAAATATCACCTGGACTCCCGGTTCTATTTTGATTTTTCCCATATCCCAGGGCTCTATCAGGGTATAGGGATTTTTTTTCTTGTAGGTTAAAAACTGGACTGTTTGCACAGAGTAGGGGTCAAGGACAAGATATGTTTTTTCTTTATTGTTGCATTTTTTGATATACTCGGAGACCCTTGTAAGGTCCTGTCGGTAGGCGTAGTAGAAACCAGGGGACTGTTTTGAGATTCCAAAGTAAAGGTAGGCATTCCAGAAAAAATCAAAAGCAAGAATGGGAATTATAAGAAAGAGCAGCCCTTTTCTGAACAAAGGGAATTTTTCTTTTAAGAGATAGATTGATAATGCCGGAAAAATAAGAGCCGGCGGGAGAATTCCCAGGGTTCTCAAGCCATGGGGTATGGATTCGGCAGTAAGAATTTGGGGCAGGAGCATTATTAAAAACCAGGAGATCAAAAGAAGGTGTTTTGACCTCTTTAATCCAAGGCAAAAAGAGTAGAGAAAGCCAAAAAGGAAAAATGGAAAAAGCAGAGGGTCTATCATCGGAAAACCCGAGACATTATGCCGCCAGTTGACATCTCCCTTGAGAAAAAACATCAGGCCGGTTTTTTTGACATTTTCAAGAAGAAGGGAAAAGAGATGGCCCCTATTGACGTCAGGATTGAAGACCGAAACCGTTTTTGCTCTTTCAAAGAAATACTGGGGATGATGGCAAAAATAAGAAATTAAAGGGAGGCAAACCAAAAAAGCCACAAAGAGAATAATTGAAAATTCCTTAAGATAACTTTTGATAAAAACTCTATTTTTAATTAAGGTTGCGCCAAGTAAAACCGCCAGAATTAGAAAGACCAGCCGGAAAGAGGGGTAGGTGTAAAAACCCAGCCCCAGACAGACGCCGGAAAGGATACCAAAAAGGATTCTTTTTGTCCCCGGTTTTTCTTTTAGGAGCAAAACAGAAAACAGAAAAAACAGGGTTAAGAACAACGGCAGAGTGATTGCTCGAAACCCTGTTCTTGAACAGGTGGTATGCCAGGCAGAGGTAGCAAAGAAAAAAGACGCGAGAAAGGCAATTTCTTTATTAAAGAGGGCTTTTGTTAGGAAATATCCAGCGGCAACGGTCAGAATTCCTACCAGGGCTGATCCCAGAAACATAGGAAAGACCCCGATTCCAAAAAGTTTTACCATCAGGGCTTGGATATAAAAAAATAGGCCCTCTCTGCCTAGGCCCCTTTCAAAAAAGACCTTAAGATTGCCCTTAAAGATGTATTCTACAATATCCAGTCCATTTGCTGCTTGGTCTGGAAACAATCCTGGCGGGATATTGTTGATTTGCCACAAACGGAAAAACAAGGCAATAAAGAGAACAAACAGAAGCAAGAATACCTCTTTTTTGGTCATTAATTAGTTCTCTCAAACAGGCTGTTGCTTAACCTGGTTAAGCAACACCCTATTCAATTTAATTTCCAATTTCCAA
>JAGGSE010000171.1 GCA_021159225.1 bacterium | reverse complement strand
GCCAATGTCTTACCTTATCAAACTTTTTTAAAGTTATTAAAAAAAGAAGGTGAGAAATTAATAAAAACAAAATTATGGAGAATAAAAAAGAAAATACAGATTTTATCAATTTCGGAACATATAGGGGTGAAGAAGCAGATATTTTAAAATATGAGTTAGAAAAACAGGGAATTCCAGTTAAAGTTATTTATCCTGGGACCGATGTCGGGACAGAAACAGCCGCACAAGCATACTTCCCTGCTTATAAATTGATGATTCGGACCTCTGATTTTCAGAAAGCAAAAGAACTACGAGAGGAATTTAATATTAAGCCTATCGGAGCCGGAGAGAAAATGCCCGTTCCTAAAATCTATGTTTGGGCTAAAAGAGGGTTAAACAGGTATTCATTAATCGGATGGGTCATTTCTCTCATAGGATTATATATGAGTAGTTATTTAGCGGCCAAATTCGAATTTTTTGCTGAAGAGGCTCCTTTTTATTTTAGCATTGCCTTTTCTATCTTCTTTCTTCTTTGGCTCTGTACTACTATCTACAGTATTTTTAAAGAGAAAAGAAGACATTAATTTTATGCAAGCTTTTTTCCGGAATTAACCTGAAAACAGCCAGTTCTTTTACAAAATCATAATAATGCAAAAACCAATATTGTGCAATGCCAGGCTCAAGAGACCGAGAGGCGAGACTGAAGAGATTCCAGTGCTACCACAATTATCAGAGAAAACTAAAGGTCTTGCAAAACAGAACCCCCCTATGAGAAAATGATATTTACCATCCTGCAACCTACCTGCCGGCAGGCATGTATGACTAATTTTTGGAAAGGACATGGTGAAACCTAACAAATAGTCCATTAACCTCTCATTTCATTTTTAAACGACTTAATAGGAAAATTTGACACTTTTCTAAAACAAAACAGACTTAAGAAAAAATATCTCCTCTCACCTAACCCGGTGGCGTAAACCGCCTTTGAGTTGATTATGAACTAAAGACTTTCGGGAAAATCTTACGGCAAATCTATGGGCTTCGTCCCGCGCCCTTTGCAAAACAGGTTTTGAAAGAGAAATTAATTTCTTTAAATTCTTGCTCGCTCCCCTTAAAATCAATCTATCCTTTTTCTCCCTGCCCTTGGCTATGCCAACAACCGGGATCTTTAGGTCCTTTACTACCTGATAAACAGAATTTACCTGATTTTTGCCTCCATCTATCAAAAACAAATTAGGCAAAGCCCATTCTTTATGCCTTATCCTTCTTTTTATAACCTCAACCAAGGCAGATAAATCATCTTGAGGTTTGGCTTCTTTTATTTTGAAAATCCTATAGCAACTTTTTAGCGGCTTGCCATTTTCAAAAACTATCATAGAACCATAGGTGTTTTTGCCGGCAAAATGGGAAATGTCATAACCCTCTATTCTTAATCTGCCACTTAAAGGAAACCCTTCAATAATTTCTTCTCTTGAAATCAGGGCACTGTCTTCAATTTCTTTTAAGAGATTGATTTTCTCCGGGTATAATTTTTTCAAATTTCTCAAAAGTGTTTTCTTTTTTCCTTCCAGAAACAAAATTAGATTCTTTAGCATCTCCTGATAGTCCTTTTTTGAGACCCTGCCAAGACAGGCGCCTTGACACAAGCCAATTTGATAATAAAAACAGGGCTTTCCCGAATTTGGCTTTTCGCAAAAGGGAAAAATTTTCCTTAATAAAAACAATGCCTTTTTTAAAACAGACCAACTCTTAAATGGACCAAAAATATGAAAATCGGAAGAAGGGTATCTTTTCAACTCTCTGCCCCTGATAATAAAGGGGCTGGGAAAATCTTTTATTTTGAATCTTGGGATAACAAGATAAACAAACGAGCGGTTGTCTTTCTCCCGAACATTAAAAATCGGCTGATATTTTTTAATTAAAACCGCCTCCCTAAACAGCGCCTCCAGAACAGAATCTGTTTTAATAAATCTGATTTTTTTGCTTAAAGAAAGCAGTCTTAAGGCCTTTTCCGAGGAAGAAGAAAAATAACTTCTCACCCTCTCCCTTAAAGAACTTGCCTTGCCGATGTATAAAATTTTTTTCCCGGACATAAAAAGATAGATCCCTGGAGATTTAGGAATTTTTTTTAAATTTGAATGAATATCTTTATTAATAAAAATTTGCATATTCTAACAGTTAAATAAATTGAAAAACGCAAAACTCAAAGCGCAAAGCATAAAGCGAAACCTTTCTTTTTAGCTTTGAGCTTTACGCTTTAACTTTGCGCTTTGCGCTTTACGCTTTGCGCTTGAGTTTAGGTGTGGAACAAAATTTTTCTTAAAAATTGTCCTGTATAGGAATTCTGAAATTTTGCTACCTCCTCAGGCGTGCCGCAGGCAACCACCCGTCCTCCTTTATCTCCGCCTTCGGGACCCAAATCAATCAAAAAATCACAGGACTTGATAACCTCCAAATTATGCTCAATTAAAACAACCGAATTCCCCTTATCAACCAATCTTTGCAAAACCTTCAAAAGCATCTTCACATCGTAATAATGCAGACCCACTGTGGGCTCGTCCAGCAAATACAATGTCCGATAGGTAAGGGGCTTGTTTAGTTCTCTGGCTAACTTAATCCTCTGGGCTTCGCCGCCTGAAAGAGTGGTTGCGCTTTGTCCCAACTGAATATAACCCAACCCTACATCTTTTAAGGTCTTTAGTTTCTCCTCAATAACCGGGGTATCCTTAAAAAATTCATATGCCTCGCTTACCGTCATCTTTAATACATCGGCAATATTTTTCCCCTTATATTTCACCTCCAGCGTTTCTCTGTTAAATCTTTTTCCATGACAGACCTCGCACTCCACAAAAACCGCCGGTAAAAAGTGCATCTCCACCAACTTATACCCCGCTCCTCCGCACGCCTCGCATCTTCCTCCCTCAACATTGAAGGAAAACCTTGAAGGCAAATACCCTCTTTCTCTGGCTCCTTCGGAAAGAGCGAAAAGTTCTCTTATCGGAGTGAAAACACCTGTGTAGGTGGCTGGGTTTGACCGGGGGGTTCTGCCAATCGGGCTTTGGGTTATTTCCACAATATCTCTTAAATACTCCTCTCCTTTTATTTCTTTTACTCCCTCCAAGGGAAGGGTTGAATGAATTAAAGCCCTCGGCAGATTTTTAGAAATTATCTCAAATAGGGTTGACTTCCCGCTTCCTGAAACCCCGGTTATGCAAACCAATTTTCTCAAGGGAATTTCCACCCTGATGTTCTTCAGATTGTGCAAATTACAGCCAATAAGGACCAATTTTTCTGTTTTATAACTTCTTCTTTTGGGTATTTCTATTTTTTCTTCTCCTTTCAAATATCTTAGGGTCAAAGACCTTGGAAATTTTTTCGTTCCTTTCTTCAGCAATTCTTTTGTTGCTCCTGAAGCAACAATCTCTCCTCCTTTCTCCCCTGCCCCCGGACCTAAATCAATCAAAAAATCGCTGTTTTTTATAGTGCTTCGGTCGTGTTCTACCACAATTATTGTATTTCCCAGTCCCTTTAGGTCCTTTAAAATCTCAATTAGTTTGGCGGTATCTCTTTCGTGCAGGCCAATTGTTGGCTCGTCCAAGACATAAATACTGCCGGAGAGTTTAGCGCCGATTTGGGATGCCAATCTTATCCTCTGGGCTTCACCGCCGGATAGCGTGCCCGCCTCTCTGTTTAGCGTCAAATAATCCAAACTGACCTTTTTCAAAAACTCCAACCGGGAAATAATTTCCAAAATCAAACCTGAAGAGATTTTCTCTTCATAAGGAGTAAGTTTGCTAATAAGTTCATTGAAAAATCTCAGGGCTTGGTTCACATCCAAACTTGTTACCTCATAAATGTTTTTACCCAGAATTTTTACCGCCAAAACCTCCTTTTTCAATCTCTTTCCCAAACAAACCGGACAAACCTCTTCTGAGCCGTAGAATTCTTTGCCCAAGCCCTTACAGGCAGGGCAGGCGCCGTAGGGAGAATTAAAAGAAAAAAAGCGGGGTTCAATTTCTGGAAAAGAAAAGCCGTCATAGGGACAGGTTCTTGAAGAAGACAGAATGCTCTCCTCCAACTTTTTGTTGTTTTTGTAATACAAAACGCTGACCAAACCGTGAGAGAGTTCCAAAGCCAATTCTATATCTTCAAAGAGCCGGTTTTTCTTCAATTCCTTTAATTCAATTTCATCAATCAGTGCCTCAATGGTATGATTTCTGTATCTTGAAAGAGAAATTCTCTCATGCAGAGAAACAAACTCTTTGTCTATTCTGGCTCTCTCAAACCCCTTGTTCAAAAGGTCATATAAAAGTTGATAATATTCTCCTTTTCTGCCCAAAACCACAGGGGACAAAATAATAATCTTGTTGCTTTTTATTTTTTTTCTCTTTTCCAGAATAATATCCAATATCTGGTCCTTTGACAATTTTCTGATTTCTCTTTGACAAATCGGGCAAAACAACCTGCCGATTTTAGCAAATAAAACCCTTAAATAATCATAAATTTCCGTGAGCGTGGCAACTGTTGACCGGGGATTGGAAGACAATGCCTTTTGATTAATAGCGATTGCCGGGCTTAAACCGGAAATATCCTCCACCGGCGGCTTTTTCATCTCTCCCAAAAACTGCCTAGCATAGGGAGAAAGCGACTCAATATATCTTCTTTGGCCTTCGGCAAAAATGGTATCAAAAGCAAGAGAGGATTTCCCGCTCCCTGAAAGGCCTGTAACAACTACCAGTTTCTCCTTGGGAATATCCAAGGATATATTCTTTAAATTATGACAAGACGCCTTTTTAATTGAAATTACTTCTTTCATAGAAAACTCAAAATAAATCTCAAAAGTCAAATCTCAAAAGTCAAATCTACAAGTTAAAAGTCAAAAGTTGGGTAAGGAGTTGACCGAGGGCAGCCCCCGACTCAAGTCGGGGGGGCTGCCCTCTCCGGTCGACAACTTTAAAAATTTTAAAATTTAGATTTGAGATTTGAGATGTAGATTTGACTTTTGACTTTTGAGATTTGAGA
>JAGGSE010000203.1 GCA_021159225.1 bacterium | reverse complement strand
CTGCCGAAAGGTGGGAGTTCCCACAAGGACTAATGGCACAGGTGCTGCATGGTTGATGCTTTTAAAGCATACGACCCTTTCTCGAGTAATCGGGATTGAAAAACCAGCTCATAACGGTGAAACCCAAATTCTTTTATGCTAAAATAAAAGAATGGGTGACATCGTGGGAAGTGCGGGTACTAATTTTTGCAATTTCTTCGGTGACGAAGAGGATGCTTATATTCTCGGCCTCTGGTGTGCCGATAGTTACTGGTGGTCAAGTTCGATTGGGTTAAGTAATACGGATGTTGAGCTGATTAGAAGGTTCAGAGATTTTTTAAGAAAATTTTTTCCAAACAATAGGATAAAATTTAGTCGCAATCATTTATTCGTGAATAGTAGACCTTTATTGAGAGAATTTGTTGCTGCCAAGAATAATTTAAAAAAATTAAGGAAAAGTAAAATTATTCAGGCATACTTTGGTGGTCGGTTCGATGGCGATGGTTCAATTGCTAACGATTTAAAGTCCGATTGTAGAATTGTCTATAGCAGAAGAAGTGAGGCAGAAACTGACAAAAACCTTCTTCGAAAAATCGGAATTCATAAGACAAGCATTTACCGTTATAGAAGTGCAAAAACCTTCTGCTTATATGTCTCTCGTTATGAAGTAAGGAAATTTTTGAAGGCAATTTTGCCATATTCTCTGAAGTTGCAAAAATTAGTACCCGCACCCCGTAGAGACTTAGTTCTCCGCTAGGGCTAAGAGAACTTAATAGAGGTTAACCTTCTATTACATGCTGGCTCCCACAACTCTAGTGGGAGATGGTATAGTCCATACCTTTAGTAATAAAGGAGGAATATGGTCGTCAGCAGGTGTCTTGAGACGCATGCTTAAATGCCGGAACCTGCGCAACCCTTACCGTATGTTTGCCCCTCACCACTTTTGCTTTCCAATTTTTGGAGGGAAAAATCTGAAAGATTTTTTCTTACAGCAAGACAAATCTCATTTGAAATTGAAGGGTAAAAGTGGTGAGGGGATGTCATACGGGACTGCCCCCCCACTAACTTTGGACTTGATACCGAAGGTATCAAAAATTAAATAAAATAGTCCAAAGCTGGTGGGAGGGCAGACTCCTTCCCATTAACCTTGGACGTGAAGTAATTAATTCATTGTCCAAAGTTAGTGGGGGGGAGGAAGGAGAGGATGACGCCAAATCAGCATGGCCCTTATGCCCTGGGCTGCACACGTGGTACAATGGCCGCTACAAAGGGTCGCGAAGCCGTAAGGCGGAGCCAATCCCATCAAAAGCGGTCTCAGTTCGGATTGAGGTCTGCAACCCGACCTCATGAAGGTGGAATCGCTAGTAACCGTGAATCAGCCATGTCACGGTGAATACGTCCCTGAGTCCTGTACTCACCGCCCGTCAAGTGAGACGAGCCGGGAGTGGCCGAAACCCCCCGCCTAAGTTTTTGAACCCCCAAGAATTGCTTCAAGAGATTTGGAGGGTTTGAGGATTTAGGCGGGGGGTGAAGCCAAACTCGGTGAGAAGCACTAAGTCGTAACAAGGCACGGCTAGCGGAAGCTGGTCGTGGATCACTCAATTTACCAATTAACTGGTCGATAGGTTTGAGGAGGGAGAGCTCTTTCCTTAAACCTTTTTGCGGCTTTGGTCAAGAGCCCTTAAATCTTGACTGCGAGGGTCAGGACAACTCTAAGAAACTAAATGAGGTTTTAATAATCGGGTCAGGTCAGAAAGATTAATTATTTCTCTTAGCCCTTTTCCTAAAAAGGGTTTTTTTAATGGTTTCTTTTGTGCCTTGTTCCAAGCAAGGAATAAAAGGCGTTAAAATTTTGACAGTAGTAATTAGGCACTATTGCCTTGTTGGGAATTACTATGTATAATTCTTACTGGAGGTTCTTCTGATTCCGGTTGAATTCAGGGACAAGGATATCTTAGGGAGCCAGACAATGATTCTTCCGGAAGGGCGGAAGACTTTGGCACCCACCTGTAAATTTTTCCTGATAACAATCTTCCGGAATAACAGAGGAACCTCCATTAAAAAACGCCCCTTTCTCAAAAGGGGCATTTTTTTAGAAGGAGAAATAAAAAAATTCGGGGCGCTGGGAGTCGCACCCAGTTCGCAGGACCCCCAGCCCTGCATAATAACTGTTATACTACGCCCCGAAGGAAAACTTTTATTTGGCCTTTCCCATTGCCTTAATGCACTTTGTGCAGAGAAGTACCCTTTTCCCGGCAAATTTTTTATATTTCTCTTTGTCTATTTCCGGGGGAATTAAAACCCTTTGGAGATTGGGACGCTGTTTCCTTTTAACAGTCGGGTTGTATTTCGTGGCTCTCAGCCTTTTTCTCCGCCAAACGATTTTACTGCCTTTTTTACAAATAGCGCATCGTCTCATACAGGAGATATTCTACAACCTCCCTCTTAAAAAATCAAGGGCTTTGGTGTATAATCAAAGGCGGACTGACCGGGTGCTTTGCTTTGTTGTCAATTTAGTCGCCAGAGAAAATTATGCTTATTGGTATTCTTTTTTCCAACCCCATTCTCTATCTTATGATTTGCACTGCCATTCTTTTTGGCTTTAGCATTCATGAGTATTCTCACGGTCTTGCCGCCTATCTTTTGGGAGACGATACCGCTAAATTAGCCGGACGTTTGAGCATCAATCCCTTGGTCCATTTCGACCCTATTGGCACAACTATGATTTTTATTTTTGGTTTTGGCTGGGGCAAGCCGGTACCTTTTAATCCATTCAATCTCAGGGACCAGCGCTGGGGACCGGCTATTGTTGGCCTGTCTGGTCCCTTGTCTAATTTTTTAATGGCTGGTTTTGCTGGGCTTCTTTTGCGTTTCCTTCCTCTTCAGAATCTTGGTATTGTTGTCTTTTTACAGATATTTACCTGGTTGAATCTTATTTTAGGCGTCTTTAATCTTATCCCGGTTCCACCTCTTGACGGCTACCATATCCTTTTTGCTCTTCTTCCTCCTTCTCTGGAAGGGATTAAAAGGAGCATTTTAGCCCAGGGACCACTTCTTCTTCTCTTTGGATTTTTCTTTATGATTTATTTCGGCTATTCATTTATTGTTCCTTTTCTCTTTAGAGTCCTTACCGGAATGCCTCTTCTATTTTGACATTTTAGGGAGATTTTGGTAATATAACTCTGCCGTGAAAACCGACCTACCTACAAAAATTGCTACTTTTTTAAGAGAGGTAAAAACTGAAACCAAGAGGGTTAACTGGCCCACGAGAGAGGAGACAATAAGATATACCCTTATTGTCGTAGGAGTTTCTTTGGTTGTGGCGGCCTATTTGGGCGGTTTAGATATTATTATTAGATTTATTATAAAGAACCTTAGGGTTATATTTTATTGAGAAAAAGATGTCTAAACAGCAGATATCAAAAGAGAAAAATTGGTATGTGATTCATACCTATTCTGGCTATGAGGATGCGGTCGCTAAAGCCCTTCGTCAGCGAGTGGAAAGTTTTGGCATGCAGGACAAGATTTTCAATGTGATTGTGCCCAAGGAGAAGAAAATTAAGATAAAAAATGGCAAAAGAAGGATAGTTGAAGAGAAAAGTTATCCGGGGTACGTTTTGGTTGAAATGATAGTTACTGACGATTCCTGGTATGTGGTCAGAAATACCCCCAATGTGACTGGTTTTGTAGGGGCAGGAATAACCCCTATTCCCGTTTCAAAAGAGGAGATTGATAATCTGAAAAAGAGGATGGCAGTGGAAGAGCCGGAATATAAAATTGAGGTCAGAGTAGGGGAGCCAGTGAAAATTACCGATGGACCATTTAAGGGGTTTGACGGAAAGGTTGCAGAGATTGACAATGAAAGAGGAAAGATAAAGGTCTTGGTAAATATGTTTGGCAGGGATACGCCGGTGGAACTTGATTCCCTCCAAATTAAAAAGTTGTAAGGTAAATAATTTATGAAAAAAGTTAAGGCAGTTGTTAAACTTCAGATTCCGGCGGGTAAAGCCACCCCCGCTCCTCCAGTAGGCCCGGCATTGGCTTCACACGGCTTGAACATTAAGGATTTTTGCGATAGATTCAACGCCCATACAAAAGACAAGAGCGGTTCTATTATTCCGGTCCAGATTACGATTTTTGAAGATAAAACCTATGACCTGAAATTTAAGCAGCCCCCGGCTTCTGAACTTTTGAAAAAGGCAGCAGGGATTGAAAAGGGTTCTGGCGAGCCGAATAAAAAGAAGGTGGGAAAAATTACCAGAGAACAATTAAGGAAAATAGCCCAGCAAAAACTTCCCGACCTAAATACTGATGATATTGAGGCAGCAATGAGAATTATTGAGGGCACCGCCCGAAATATGGGAATAGTAATTGAGAATGACTAATTATCTATGGTTTTATCCGACAAAGAAATAGAGAAGTATGTTCAAAAATATGGAATGATTTCACCCTTTTTCTCCAAGCAATCGGAGAGGGGGAAGATTTCCTTTGGCTTATCTTCTTACGGTTATGATTTTAGAATTGCTCCGGAGTTTAAGATTTTTACCAATGTCAACAACGCTGTTGTTGACCCAAAGGATTTTGATCCCCGCTCCTTTGTTGATTTCAAGGGTGATGTTTGTATTATCCCTCCCAATTCATTTGTTTTGGGAAGAAGTATTGAGTATTTTAAGATTCCCCGGGACCTCATTTGTATTTGTTTGGGCAAGTCCACCTATGCCAGGTGCGGAATTATTATTAATGTCACTCCTTTGGAGCCAAACTGGGAGGGATACATAACAGTGGAAATCTCAAATACCACGCCTCTTCCGGCTAAAATTTATGCCGGGGAAGGTATTGGCCAGATTATATTTATGAAGGGGAGTGATGTCTGCCGGGTTTCCTACAGTGATAGAAAAGGAAAGTATCAAAGACAGACAGGATTGACCTTGCCAAAGGTATAAAATGAAATGTAATTGTTAACCGCTTTGGCAACAAGTTTGCTGAGGCATCTTGCCTCGGGGAGCACGAAGTCGCCGTAAGTGCTAAGAAGGAA
>JAGGSE010000006.1 GCA_021159225.1 bacterium | reverse complement strand
CTCCCCTCAAGACTCTTGTCCCGCACCTATTTCACCACTCTTATCCCAGATAACAAACTGTAGTGTATTCGCTCTTTCAATTGTCTAAATGCTTGTCCGTGCTGTTTTAATCTTTGCTCTCTTCGAACTGCATCTTGTTTTGAAGCAAATGTCTCAAAGTAAACCAGTTCCCAATCTAACCTATCTTTACGAGTAAAATACACTTTCCCATTTTTATGTTCTTTAAATCGTTCTGCAATTTTATTCGTTAATCCAATGTAAAAATTTTTAGTTATTCTCCTTGGGTTATGTAAAATATACACGCTCCACATAGACAAAAGTAGCAAAATAGGTGCGGGACGAGCGCCTGCGGTAGATAGAGACCAAACTGTCTTGCGACGTTCTGAACCCAACTCACGGATCGCTTTAATGGGCGAACAGCCCAACCCTTGGAAGCTTCTCCACCTCCAGGATGCGACGAGCCGACATCGCTGTATACCCTATTATTCCTAATAGGATTGGACTATATCTTCACCCCGTCAAATCATAGAGAGAAATTGTAACGGGGGCTGGCGTATTATAGAGGTTTAAGGTTTCTGAACCTTCCCCTCTATCTTCCTCTCTTAAAATAAGAAAGGAAAGTCTCTACGGGGTCAAGCGCTCACTTCGTTCGCTAAATTCAAATCTCAAAATGCAAAAGTCAAAATTTCTCAAGGGTTCCCAAAATTTGCAAAGCAAATTTTGGGACAAGATACAATCCAAAATTCAAAATTTATTCTTTTTGAATTTTGCATTTTAATTTTGCATTTTTATTTTTGAATTTTGAATTTAGCATTTTACGAAGTAAAATGCGCTGACTTCCCACGGTATTGTCCATTAATCAATTTTAACAAAATTAATTAATGGATTCCACCGTTATAAGCCAGTTTTTTATATGGCATTACTGCCATAGCACCCCGATTGTCGGCAGGTTTGAGGTGCCGAACAGGGCCGTTGATGTGAACTCGCGGGCCCTACCAGCCTGTTATCCCCGGGGTAACTTTTGTCTGATGATCTCTGCCGTTTCTATTAACCGGCATCGGTTCACTAAGCTCGAGTTTCCTCCCTGCGCGGCATATCCGCCTTGCAGTCAAGCCGGCTTTTCCCTTTGCAGGACCACTCCGATTTCCATCCGGAGCTAGCCGACCTTTAGACGCCTCCGTTACCTTTTAGGCAAAATGTTGGCCTATTTTTTAACTTTGTACCAAAACAGAGGAAGTAAATAAGGTTTAATAACCTTAAGGAATTTTTTTCTTTCCCTTCCAGGAATGTATAATCTATACCTTATTTTCGTATATTTTCTTTGGCAATGAATTCTGCTTTCGATATCATATCTCTCTCTCAGTGCTTCCTGAAGCAACCTTAACTCGCTTTTGGGAAAATCTAAGGTATGAAAGATAAATCCATCATGACAACTATATTTCTTCGATCCATCATCCATAAACCATACTGCTAAAGCTAATGGAGTAAGGAGTCTTTTTATTATCTTCGGAACTCTCTTTTTTCCTGCAGAATAAAACTGTTGTCCAAAAAATCTTAAATTCCCACAATAGACCGTGGAGAAGCCATAATTTAAATATATCTTTTCGCCTATTTTCTTTCTTTTCTTTCTAGGAGGAGTACTTACAAAATCCCTTAATTTCTCATACAACCAATCTACATATTCTTTCTTTTTTATGGATTGCTCTATTTTCAATCTCCACGTTCGTCCGTTCTGGGTCTCCAAATATCCGTCTCCTAACAAGACACCAGTAATTATCGATTTAAGATTTTTGGTAATTTTAGCCATATTTTTGATAGGCTCTCTCTGCGTCGCCGCAGAGTTCAGACTATATCACCCTTCTTTAGTTTAGCATTAAAGAAGGCTCGGCGTATAGTCGTTGAGGGACCAACATCTTTTATTGAAAAAGATACTGGCTTCCCTGCGGGTTGTCTGCACTCTAACATTTTTACCTTTCTTTACTAATGGTAGTTAGAGATACATCAGATTTTCCCGCATATAGCCGAGATGCCCCACAAACTTTCCTTTTTCTCCTAACTTCCTAAGGAAAATAGGTAACGGGATCTTTCCCTTAGTACTGAGAAAAAAGGAAAGCAGTTTAAGGCAAGCGCCCCACTTAAACTGTCCAGGTAGCACTGTCCCCAATGGGTTAGGATTGAGAATTTTGAAGACGGGTGTTTCATTGACGGCTCCGCACCACCCGAAAGTGATGCCTCAACGCCTCCCCGCTACGCTACGCATCAAAACCCAAAACCCAATACTACCCTCCAGTAAAGCTCCCGGGGTCTTTTCGTCTAGCCGCAGGTATAGCGCGTCTTCACGCTAATTGTATTTTCACCGGGCACCTCGCTGAGACAGTCCCCAAATCGTTAGACCTTTCATGCGGGTCGAAACTTACTCGACAAGGGATTACGCTACTTTAACACGGTTCATTGCGTTATCACCTCTTGGGGTCCTCTATGTCGCCATAGAGATCGGACTATATCATCTAAGTAGCAAAAAGCTACTTAGTCCAGCGTATAGTCTCTGAGGATTTTTCTTTTGGGAATAAAACGTCTGTTAAATTGTATTTTCTCTTTCGGCCTCTTCCTTCATTCAGTTTTTCTCTTAATTTTAGAACCTCCTTGATACCTTCCGGTTCTACATGTCTTCCTGTACTGACAAGTGTCATTATTTTTTTGAAGACTGAGAAGTTTCTTTGCATTCTACTCGAAAGAAAATGAAACTTCTCAAAAAAAGGAATTACCTTCTCAATCAGTGAATTTTGATTTTCCACCACAAAACTCCATAATCCATCTTTCCTTTGTTTCAGATGCCCGCAACCTAGATATCTTTTCAGTAGTGATAGAATTACTTTATCTCTCTGAGAAACGTTAAAGGCAAAAGCAAATTGCCATCCATATCTATATCCTTTGCCTTTTCTAATCGAGACGTTAAAACTTCCTTCACCATCAACAAATCCAGCCGGATAATAGCCAATCCGTAGTGGAATAGAATTTAGCCAATCTTTTTTGCTCATATCTCAAGGCTCCCAAAAGAAATCTTTCCTGCGGGTCATCTGCACTAACACCTTGTTACTTAAACCCCGACGTTCCGAGTTTGAGTAGTGTTAGTTCTAACCAGACTTCCCCGCATATAGCTGGATTTTACAACTACAGACCGTTTTCTCTATAGTTACCGCGGACGTTCACCAGAGGCTTAAATCGCTCAGCCTTTCCCACACCGAAGTGCAAGAATGACCGGCAATTGTAACACTCTGGCACTGGTCAGGCCTCAGCCCCTATACATCCTCTCACGAGTTAAGCAGGGACCTGTGTTTTTGGTAAACAGTCGTCCGGGGAACTTTCACTGCGCCCCGCACACAGCTTGCACTGTCTTCAATAAACTCGCGCGAAGCGCGGTGCAAGCTGTGTGCGGGGAAGGCATATCCCGAAGTTACGCCTGCTTTTTTGCCGAGTTCCTTAGCGAGGTTTCACCCGTTCACCTTGGTATACTCTACCAGCCCACCTGTGTCGGTTTGCAGTACGGACCCCGCACTAATTTTTCTCTTTTTTCAGAGAATTCTCAGAGTTTTTCTAGGAAGGGTGCTCACTTGAATTTCGTTTTCCGAAGAAAACGATTTTCATAATCTTTGGATTACTCCTCAGATTATGAACGAGAATCCAATAACTCGCTCAAGCTACTACCCTTCGTCACTCTGAGAAAAATTAGTGCGGGGGGGCCGGAATATTAACCGGCTGTCCATCCCCCGACGGTTTTCACCGGCGAGGTTAGGGCCGCCTAACCCTTAGCTGATTGCCATTGCTAAGGAAACCTTGGGCTTTCGGTGTTCCGATATCTCATCGGAATTGCGGTTACTCATACCAACATTCTCACTTCTCAGCGCTCCATTCCGCCTCACGACGAAACTTCACAGCGCTAAGAACGCTCCCCTACCCCCCGCACACAGCTTGCACTGTCTTCGACAAATTCGCGCGAAGCGCGGTGCAAGCTGTGTGCGGGGCCTTATCTTCGGTACCAGGCTTTAGTTCCGTTAATCTTCGGCGCGTTCTCTCCAAATAGAGTAGTGAGTTATTACACACTCTTTAAAGGATAACTACCTCTAAGTTAACCTCCTACCTGTCAAAGAGAGAACACCTCCTTAAGAACACTTAGCCTGGATTTAGGAACCTTAGATGAAGGTCTGGGCTCTTTCCCTCTCGAGCCTGGACCTTAGCGCCCAGGTTCTAACGCCTTCATATTTTTTCCCTCCCGGTATTCGGAGTTTGGTAAAAATATCTGGCTTTCGCCAAGATATTCTTTCCAGTGCTCTACCCCCGGGAGAATATGAAGGGCTAGCCCTAAAGCTATTTCGGGGAGAACCAGCTATTCCCGAGCTCGTTTAGCTTTTCACTTCTTACCACAACTCATCCAAGAGTATTGCACGGCTCATAGGTTCGGGCCTCCATCCGACTTTCATCGGACTTCACCCTGGTTATGGCAAGCTCGCTCGGCTTCGGGTCCCCCGCACATAGCACTGTGAAAAAATCACAAATGCGCTATTAACGCTCGCTTTCACTACGCCTCCGGGGCAAAACCCCTTAGACAAGCTATGTGCGGGGACTCGTTGGTCCGATCTCCAATATGTACCCCGTCACCCCGCACATAACAAGCTATGTGCGGGGCTCCGAGTATTTGTGGGCATGATGGTTTCAGGTTCTATTTCACCGGGATCACCTCCCTACTTTTCACCTTTCCCTCACGGTACTGGTTCACTATCGGTGATATCGTAGTATTTAGCCTTGGCAGATAGTCCTGCCTGCTTCTCCCGAGATCATCGTGTCTCGGGATACTCAAGAAACCATGAACCACATAGGATTCATGGTCCTGAACTCAATGTAGTTCAGGAGATAACAAGGAGCGTGAAATGGTTTTCGGATACGGGGCTATTACCCTCTACGGCTGCCCTTTCCAGGGTTATTCTCCTAACCACTTCACCTAAGTGCTCTCCCTCCCCCACCAAACGGCAGGAGACGTTATCTTCTTACAACCCCC
>JAGGSE010000193.1 GCA_021159225.1 bacterium | reverse complement strand
AAGGTGCCCCCAGGAGGAGTCGAACCTCCAACCGCCGGCTTAAAAGGCCGTCACTCTGCCAATTGAGTTATGGGGGCAGATACTTATATCCCTTCTTTTCTTAATTGCTCCAACAATTCTCTCTGCTTTCTGGTCAGGTGTTTAGGCGTTTTAACAATTAGTTCTACATATAAATTTCCCCTGCCGTATCCGGAAAAATGAGGAACTCCCTTTCCACTAATTCTGAAGACCTTGCCAGAATCTGTGCCTGCGGGAACCTTAAGAAAAATCCTTTTTCCCTCTAAGGTGGGAATTTCTATCTGGTCTCCCAGAGCCGCTTGGGAAAAAGAGATGGGAAAACTAATATACAAATCGTCTCCCCTTCTCTCAAAAAGCGGATGCCTCTTAACTAAAATTTTCACATACAGGTCCCCGGCCTTCCCTCCTTTTCTTCCGGCTTCACCCTTTCCTCTTAATTTTATTATCTGGCCGGTGTCTACTCCCCGAGGTATGCGAATTCTCATTTCTACCTCTTCTTTTATCCTCCCCTCGCCCTTGCAGACATTACAGGGTTTTTCTGGAATATAGCCCTCTCCTTTACATTCCGGACAGACCGTCCAACGGGTAAAAGAACCAAAAATCGTTCTTTTAATCTGTTGAACCTGTCCTGTGCCCCGACAAGAAAAACATTCCTTAATCTTGCTTCCGGGTTCTGCCCCGGTGCCCTGGCATCTGGGGCAAACAACCATCTTCTCCAACCCGATAACCCTCTCGGTTCCTTTTATTGCCTCCTCTAAAGAAACCTCAAGGGTAATCTCAATATCCTTGCCCCTTTTTATGTCCCTTCTCCTTCTCGGCCCGCCAAATCCAAATATCTCCTCCATCATCTCTCCAATATCTCCTATATCTCCGAAGCCAAAATCAGTTCCCTCTGGACCTGACCAACTCCATTGAAAATCAAAGCCCGGCTGACTAGCCCCTTCGCCTGGACGCTGGCCCCCTTCAAAAACCCTGCCAAACCTATCGTATTGAGCCCTCTTTTCCTTGTCTGAAAGAACCTGATATGCCTCGTTTATTTCCTTAAACTTCTTCTCGTCTCCTCCTTTATCAGGATGATACTTATGGGCAAGTTTGTAATATGCCTTTTTGATTTCCTCTTGAGAGGCGTTTTTGGGAACGCCCAAGATTTGGTAATAATCCTTCATACAATCATCAACGAATTTACGAATAAGTTACGAATTTACGAATATTTGTCAAGATTATTTCTCTTCGTATTTTCCCTCCTCAGGGTTTTGCTTTCCTTCTTCCTGTTTCTTCTCATTTGCTTGTCCTTCTTTGCCCCCCTGTTGGGCCTGGCGATACATCTGCGCTCCCACCTTCTGAATTGCCTCTGACAATGCCTGGGTCTTGCTCTTTATCTCTTCTAAATTATCACCTTCTTTTGCCTTTTTCAACTCCTCAATCTTCTCCTCAACCTCCTTCTTGCTTTCAGAAGAGATTTTATCTCCGGCCTCTCTAAGGGTTTTCTCGCTGGTATAAATTAAGTTGTCAGCCGTATTTTTCGCTTCAATCAACCGACGTTTCTCTTGGTCCTCCTTCGCGTGAATCTCGGCTTCTCTTTTCATTCTCTCTATCTCTTCCTTTGAAAGTCCAATTGAACCCTCGATTTTAACGGACTGAGATTTTCCTGTGGCTTTGTCCTTTGCGGTTACCTTAATTGTACCGTTGGCATCAACGTCAAATGTTACCTCAATTTGGGGCACTCCCCGAGGAGCAGGAGGAATACCGCTTAAAATAAATCTGCCTAAAGAACGGCAATCAGACGCCATAGGCCTTTCTCCTTGAAGCACATTAATTTCTACCGAGGACTGATTATCAGCAGCGGTTGAAAATATCTGGGTTTTGGAGGTGGGAATGGTGGTATTCTTGGGAATCATTATTGTATTAACTCCGCCCAAGGTCTCAATTCCCAAAGAAAGGGGCAAAACATCCAAAAGCAAAACGCTCTTTATCTCTCCTTCAGGCGCCCTTCCCTCTTTTTGGGCTTTTATTATTTCGGCCTCAATTGCCGCTCCCCTGGCTACCACCTCTTCAGGGTTAATGGACTTGTTGGGCTCCTTGCCGAAAAAATTTTTCACCGCTTCCCTAACTGCTGGAATGAGCGTTGTTCCTCCAGCCAAAACAACCTCGTCAATATCCTCTTTAGACAACTTTGCTTCCTCAAGTGTCTTTTTTGTCCTTTCAATTGCCTTCTCTACCAAATCCCTTGTTAGATTGTTAAACTGGGCGCGGCTGATCTTGTAAAGCAGATGTTTAGGACCGGCGGCATCAGCCGAAATAAAAGGGAGGTTAATCTCTGTTTCCATCGCGCTGGACAGTTCCATCTTCGCCTTTTCAGCCGCATCTTTTATCCGCTGAAGGGCTAAGGGATCTTTTTTCAAATCAACACCCTGCTCCTTCTTAAATTGTTCAACAACCCACTCAATAATCCGCTGGTCAAAATCTTCTCCTCCTAAATGCGGCTCTCCTCCGGTAGCCACTACCTCTACGGTATCAGGAGCCAGATTTAGTACTGTAACATCAAAGGTCCCTCCGCCGAAATCAAAAACAACCACCTTTTTGGGCTCCTTTTTGCCTAGCCCATAAGCAAGGGCAGCGGCCGTGGGCTCGTTGATTATCCTTAAGACCTCCAACCCAGCCACCTCGGCAGCCGCCTTGGTTGCCTTTCTTTGAGAATCGTCAAAATTAGCAGGACAGGTAATAACAGCGGCTGTAATTTTTTCCCCCAATTTTTCTTCGGCATCCAGTTTTAATTTCTGGAGAATCATTGAAGATATCTCAATCGGGGTATACCACTTGTCTCCCATTTTAATCTCCACCCCGCCATCAGACCTCTTTCTCGTTTCGTAGGGTAGCCGCTTCAGTTCTTCCTGCACCTCGGGATCGTCGTAGCGTCTTCCAATAAATCTCTTAGCGGCAAAAATCGTATTCTTGGGATTGGTAATCCTTTGCCTGTTTGCCAAGGTGCCTACTATTCTCTCGCCGTTTTTGGTCACAGCAACAACAGAGGGAATGAGAATAGAACCCTCTCTTGACTCAATACACCTTGGCTCTCCTTCACAGATAGCCGCCATCTTTGAAATAGATGTCCCTAAATCAATGCCTAATACTTTTGCCATTTTTTTATAAAAACAAATTTCGTGGATAGAGCCCTACAGAGAGGATTCTCTGCAGGGCCCTCCGCGTTTCTTTGTTCTTTATTTTTTCGCCTTTCCTTTCCCCTTTGTCTTTTTTGCCTTTACTTTAATTTTCTTCTCTTTGGCTGCCTTTGGCTTCGCTTTGGGAATGGTCACCGTCAAAACGCCATCAGCATATTCCGCTTCTGCCTTATCTCCAACAACATCCGTAGGCAGAGTAGCCTGTCTTCGGAAATATCTTTCCCCGCTTTCCTTTCTGTAATATCCCTTTTTCTTCTCCTCCTTTTCTTCTTCGCTTCTTGCCTCTATGTCCAAAACATTGTCCTTCACCTCTACGCTAATATCCTCTGCCTTTACCCCGGGTAATTCAACCTCGGCAACAACGTTATTGCCTTTTTCGTAAATGTCCATCCGAGGCACCCGAACTGAAGGGAGTTTGGGAAATCTAATCTCGGGCCATTCCCATATGTCCGGTATTCCTTCCCCGAGCCATTTTTCCAAATCTCCAAAGGGTTTCCATGGAATTAAAGCCATATGTTTTTTGCCTTTTTGTTTCGCAGCGGAAACCCTAAACCTCTAGAACAGATTTAGAATTTCTTTAGCGAAACAAAAATTATTTAACGACCTTTACCTTTGCCGGCCTCAAAACCCGGCCTGTTATTTTATAACCTTTTTGAACCTCTTGGATTACCTGACCCGACTTCTGCTCCTGGGAATGGGTCTCAACCATTTCTACCGCCTCCATACAATCAGGATTAAATTTCTGACCCTCGGCTTTTATTTCTTCCACTCCGTGGGACCTCAAGAAATCCAAGAGTTGCTTCTTTATCTGTAAAAAACCCTTAATGCTTTCCTCTTCTTTGGAATTACCAGACAAACTTTTTTCAGCGATATCAAAACTATCCAATATCGGCAAAAGAGCCAAGACAAATCCTTCTACTATATGTTTAGCCACCTCCTCAATCCTTTCTGCTTCCTTCTTTTTGTAGTTCAAAAAATCTGCCTTTTCTCTCTGCCAACCAGCCAGATATTCGCTCTTTGCCTTCTGGCATTCCTCCAATTGTTTTCTAAGTTCAATTTCTGCTTTTTCCTCTCTTTCCTCTTTATTTTCCTTGTTCGTCATTTAATTTTGCCAAAGAATAAATCAATCCAATATTCCTGTTGTAATTCATTCTTTTGGGTCCTAAAAGAGAAATTATAACTTCCTGGCTTTTGTAAAAACAGCACCTGGTTAGGATTATACTAAAATTTCTTCCTTTTGAAAAGGGGCACTCCCCCCCGATATAAACCATCGGAAACCGCTTCGGTTTTAATTTTTTTATCTCTTTCTCAAAATCCTTTAGCAGTTCGGTAAATTCAAGGAGTACGTCTCTTCTTTCAAACTCTGGTTCTCTTACTATTTCCTCCCATCCTTCCTTCCAAAAAAAGCCACCTTTCAAAATCTCTAAAACCACCAATCCTGCCGACCTTTGGGCTAAAAACCTAGCCACCTCCTCTACCAATCCAAATATATTTTTCTGTTTCCTCCGAAAGATATCCTTTATTTCCGAAATATCTTCCATCTCCAGGGCACCCTCGTCCAACAGATTGTCAACAAAGAACCGATATCCTTTATCGCTGGGCACGCGGCCGGCGGAGGTATGGGGCTGAAAAATAAAACCCATTTCTGTCAAACGCTGCATCTCTATCCTAATCGCCGCCGAACAAATCCCCAAATTATACCTCGCCTCAATCAACCGCGAGGAAACAGGTCTTGCCGAGTTAATATACTCCTGAACAATCCTTAACAATATCTCTCTTTGTCTATCGCTTATTTCCACCGCCTTATATTTTAAGAAACTATCACTCCTTTGTCAAGAGTGCTAATTGTTTGAATTCATTATTAAAAACCGCTATAATGCATCTAAAAGTGGATGAGATCCCTTGGCTAGCAAGCCCAAATCCCAATTAATATCCAATTTCCAATAACCAGAACAAAAAAATTCCAAATTCCAATTCCCAAAT
>JAGGSE010000079.1 GCA_021159225.1 bacterium | reverse complement strand
TGCCCACGATAATTGATATGGGTAAGGTTGAGAAATTGCTTGAACGAGCGAATATGATAGCAAAAATGGAGACGCCCCCTGCGGGTAGTTGCGAGTGGTGCAGGTATCGAGAGGCGGCGGCGAGATACGAATAAATGTTAATAATGTCGGGGGGTTGCGCGCATCGGACAACGGTTACAGGACTGGGCAACCTCAGCGCAACCCCCCTTGCATGGCGAACTTGTGGAGTGAATGGAGCGGAGTGGAGAAGAGTGGAGCGTAGTGAGCGGAGGAGTTTTAATATCAAAGACTGATATTAACACGAATTGTGTGGTGCCCTGGCGTGGCGGTAACGGGAATTATGTATTTCCAGCATCAATTAGAGTTTATACTTTGCTGAAAATTTGTATTTCCGGCGTCATTTCATGTTAGTTCTTATATTCGCCGGAAATATGAGTTTTCAGCATCAATTCAGAATTATATTTTGCTGGAAATATGTGATTCCTGTTACCGCCCGAGCAGGGCACTATGCGATTCGTGTTCAGTTCAGATTTGAGATTATACGACGGAGCGAACGGAGCGGAACGTGCGGGACGCCTTCGGAACGGAGCGGAATGAACGGAACAAGTTCGCACTAGAGCGCCGAAAAAAAAGAGTTAGAACACATTTACAACAGGCTTACCTACCTGCCGTGCGTACCGCACAGTATTTGCGGTACCCCCGGGAGTGCCACGCCACACGGCGAGCAGAACATCACAGTGATTTACCATAACCATATTACGGCGCATGTACCCAGCCATAGAAAAACTGCGCTGGACGACAAATGTGCGAACAGCACCAGAGATAATGCGGCGCAGGCGTGCACGAGCGGAAGAGGACCACTTAGCAGTGAATATGCGGAATGGGAAGGGCAGGATAACTACATAAGGAACACCACAATCAGCGCACGCCTCAGCAGCAAGCATATCCACGCCAACCGCACCGCCAGTAATGCCGAGTACCGAACGGTGCCGACTGCAAATCTCTGAAAGATACTTCTCCAATAAGTAACCGACAGCAACCGAGTCCACATCCCTATGTCCAGTGAAAGCAACCTTGTACATCATACACATCACCTCCTAACGTAGTTTAACGGACTCACCGAGCTGCGGAGGTCACCCCACCTCCGCGACTCTCATCACTTTATTTATACGAGAGGAGCGGAGTGGCGCAAAAAAGACGCTAACTGGGCGCTATATTTGGCAAAAAGGGCACGGAGCGCAGCAGACGTTATGTCCAGAAATCCCGCCCGAACTCTGTCGGCGCACAAGCTTCTTTCGGAACTTATATTAACACGAATTGTGTGGTTTCGCCCAAAGTAGCACGAATTGTGTGGTTTCGCGCACAATCTGAGTTTATACTGTGGGGCTTTGCCCCACACAATTCGAGATTATATACGCGCGAAACTATGCGATTCGTGCTACGACGGCGAAACTATGCGATTCGTGTTTAGTTAAGTTCCGAAAGTAACACGCTCTGCGTGTTAGTGCGCCGGTGCACAGAGTTCGGCTTATACTGTGGTGTTATAAGTATAAGCGGGATTTCTGCTTGCGTCAGCAAGGGCTGCGCTCCGTGCAATTTTTGGCAAATAGAGTGCCCAGGAGCGTATTTTTTAGCGCTTACAACTGGAGGACTGACAGAACTGACAGGACTGTGATAATGTCGAGGGGCTTTATGCCCCTCTTGCATGGCGGGTGTAATACGAATTGTGTGGTTAGCACGAATTGTGTGGTGCCCTGGCGTGGCGGTAACGGGAATTGTGTGTTCCAGCACAATTCATTTTGATTATACTTGCTGGAATATGCGATTCCTGTTACCGCCCGAGCAGGGCACTATGCGGTTCGTGCTAACTATGCGGTTCGTATTACACCCGCACTAGAGCGCCAAAAAAAAAATAAACACGCCCCTTCACTGGGAGGGGGCGTTCTCTATGTAGAAATCTAACAAACTTTCAAGATCTTTCCAGAAGGTCTGTTTACCTCTGAATCTCTGGATTTCAAACCTGCGCAACCCCTGCTCAAGCTTAGTCATCGGACGACTGAGGTCATTGATGTTGATTTCCTTCACTCCCCACAACTCGCAAGCTCTGCACAACTTCGAGTCCAGCAGATTCTCCTTCTTCAGATTGTACAACTTCTGGGCGGTGTTCATCCACGAACTGAACCTCGTGTGCGGGAACTGCAAATGCGCATCATCTTGGCGGTAATCTGCAGGGTCAAAGAAGCTGTAAACCTGTTCCCATTCATCCTCGGTTATCTGCCGACTTTGTTCATACTGAACGCAAGGCAAGTCACACCTGCGCCACTGCCGTGGATGAAACCTTCCACAGTCAGAGCAGAACCAGTACTCCTTCCCCGTCTCGGCGAGCATATCATTGAACTCAGCGATAATCTCATCGTCGTCTTTACCGTCTATATCTTCAAATCTCTCTACAAACCGTCTAATTTTCTCTATCTCTTCCATAGGCATCACCTCCTAACGTAGTTTAACGGACTCACCGAGCTGCGGAGGTCACCCCACCTCCGCGACTCTCATCACTTTATTTATACGAGAGGAGCGGAGTGGCGCAAAAAAGACGCTAACTGGGCGCTATATTTGGCAAAAAGGGCACGGAGCGCAGCAGACGTTATGTCCAGAAATCCCGCCCGAACTCTGTCGGCGCACAAGCTTCTTTCGGAACTTATATTAACACGAATTGTGTGGTTTCGCCCAAAGTAGCACGAATTGTGTGGTTTCGCGCACAATCTGAGTTTATACTGTGGGGCTTTGCCCCACACAATTCGAGATTATATACGCGCGAAACTATGCGATTCGTGCTACGACGGCGAAACTATGCGATTCGTGTTTAGTTAAGTTCCGAAAGTAACACGCTCTGCGTGTTAGTGCGCCGGTGCACAGAGTTCGGCTTATACTGTGGTGTTATAAGTATAAGCGGGATTTCTGCTTGCGTCAGCAAGGGCTGCGCTCCGTGCAATTTTTGGCAAATAGAGTGCCCAGGAGCGTATTTTTTAGCGCTTACAACTGGAGGACTGACAGAACTGACAGGACTGTGATAATGTCGAGGGGCTTTATGCCCCTCTTGCATGGCGGCTTGTCCGCACTTTAGAATGTCAATGGGGGTTATATACCCGCGGGGGAGAGACCCCCGCGGTCAATAGGGTGGGTGGTAGACTTCGCTTGCGAAGTCGGGGAGGCGGAGGTGGTGGAATAAAAAGAAAAATGCAAATAATCTGAATAAACAGACGCGCAAAACAAAGCAACAATATAATATAGAGCGAGCAAGGAAGAAAAAACAAAAATAAAAAATAAGACTAAGGCTTGCTGAAGTAGCAGTATACGCAACCGTGCTTGCAAGACTTGAACTCTGGCAGACCTTCGACTTTTGCCCAACATTTACAATGCTGACGCTGTTTCCGCTGCGGTGGCACTGGCTTATACCCTAAACGGCGGTACTCTGTATCTGCAACGCATCCGGTCTTGCTTATGCGCGGGTCTATTGCATGCTCGATTTGCGGCAGAGGTGCACAGTATTCAAGAGAAACGCCGAGCTGCTGCGCGCAATCTGCAAGCGCTGTGCTGTGCCTGCAGATCCATGATGCGGGATAATAGAAACTATTAGGCACAGAGAGGCCGATAGACCTGAACCGCTGCCTGACAAACGGATACAAAGAACAATAAGAGATGCGAAAGCGCCGAACGCCGAGCTGTGCAAACTTACGCATAACATTGAAACAGCGGAGATGGTTAGCACCAAAGATAATAGGATCAACCCTAACTACGAGCTGATCCTTTAGTACATCGGCGAGCTGTTGCACGGCTGGTACCAAATCTGCAGGCTTTGGCACGTGGGGCTCGAACTTGGAGCCTCCCAAGCCACTAATTGTAACATGGACTAAGGAACGGTGGGCATTATCGAGGATAATATCCGTAAGTGGGCGCGGGTCCTTAGTGATGAAATATAATGGACCGTCATGCTTGGCTACGCGCTGCATAAGGAGCGGAACATGGTGCGCAGGGTCTGTATACTCGCTGAAAACCATAAATATCTTTTGCATTTTTCACCTCCTAATTTATTTCGCTAAGCTTGTTTTTTAACACGAAATAGAAAAGGAGAAAAAAACAGAGCTATTCAAGCAAGAACCCCGCGAGATTCTCTTCTCGCGGGATATATTCGACTTTCACATTTGAAAGTTCATGCAGTAGGCGAATAGCTTTCTGATACAGGGGCTTGACAGATGCTGATTTAACTTTATAGCGACCGTTTACTTGATTCACGACTAATTGTGAATCCGACTTGATAATGACTTGCTCTTTGGGGCGGGCATGCTTGATATATATCAACGCATACACCAATGACAGATACTCCGCACGGTTATTCGTACCGTTGCCAACATCTTTGATGACTTTGAATCCTGTGGCTGGTGAAACCACAGCTATCCTTGATGGTCCCGGATTTCCTTTAGATGAACCGTCAATGTATATTTCCATGACTATCACCTCCTAACTTTCATTTAATTCATAAAACTCGTTTTTTAGCACAAATATGAAAAAAATAAATAAAAAATTACCTGCGCAGAGGGCAAAATTGTGGTTTGTTTCCGTCGCACAGTATATGTTGATATCCGTATTTCTTATAGTCTATCACCTGAAGCAACTTGCAACCAAGTGGTAAAACTCCTACGAAGCCTAGACATGGCGACATGCCGTTAACTGTCTGCCACTTGCACCTTACCCGACCACATGGCACTTCGTTGTCTTCAAGCTCTGGTTGCTGTTCTTTTTCGTTCCAGACTTTTACTCTAACGCCTTCTATTGTTTCTATTCTCATTTTCCATATCACCTCCTAACATTATTTATTTCGCCATTATCGTTTTTCTAAACGCTTAACCAAATATAACCACTTACGCTTGTTACCATAAAACTCGCAAACTTTCTTCCACCATTCTTCAACGCTACTAAACCCGCTTAATTTCACAAATTGCTCCAAATCGCTTTTCTGTTTAACTTCAAAACTGCGTATACGCCTGCAAATACCCACACCATCAACATATACATTTGCGTTAGGCAAACAATAGCTTCTAACCGTAAATACTTTACCGTTCGCTATCAAACATTGCTTAACACATGTTACATCAAATCTCATTCTTCCCATATATATCACTTTCTATTATTATTTCACT
>JAGGSE010000230.1 GCA_021159225.1 bacterium | reverse complement strand
CCTTAATACGAATTATTGCAATTTGGTTTCTTGGTCGTGCAATTGGACTATTAAAAAAGTTAGTTCTTGTTTTGGAGTTTCTTATTAATTATTCCTTATTTTTTTTTTTTAAAATTATATCTTATCTACTCCCCCCCTGTCTTATTCCTTTTACTCTTATTCCCTTTACCCTTATAAGTCCTTTACCCCTACTCCCTTTACTCTTAGTTCCTTTAACCTTATAAGTCCTTTACCCTTATTCCCTTTACCCTTATAAGTCCTCACCTTTATAAGCCAATAAGTCATCCTCACAATCCTTTATAAATATATCCTATATATTATGGCTCTAAAGGATTTCATTTCGAAGCTGAAAAATTTTGGCAAAGTCGAGGAGAATTTCAAAACTCTTATTTCTCTAGGTCCAAATAAAGAACGATTTTCTTACGGCAATTATGAAAAACCTGATTATCAAAGATTGGAGAATGCATACAGAGATTTTGCTGTTTTTGCTTCCTTAAACCTTTTCTCTGCTTCTGTTTATGGTTCAGGTTTTACTTTAAAAGGAGATGAAAGAGTTTTAGAATTATGCGAACCAATTCAACATATTTCATCTTTTAAACCCGCTTGCATTGATGGAATAAAGAATGCTTTGGTCTTTGGAAATGGATTTAATGAAATCTTATGGGAGGGAAAAGAGATAGTCGGATTTAAAGTTGTTGATACTAAAACAATAGAGCCAAAATGGGATGAAAAAGGAAATATCATTTCTTATGTCCAAGAAGCACCTAATGGAAAATCTATTCCTTTAGATAAACATGATTTGATATTTTACAGATTTTACAGGAATTCGGATAATGTTCATGGCATAGGATTTGTTGAACCTATTGTTAGACTATTAGAAATAAGAAATGAAATGGTTGAAGCGATTGGAGATATTTTCCGTTATTTAGCCCTTCCTCCAATTCATGTTGTTAAAGAAGGAGCAAAAACGAAAAAAGAACTGAAAGAAACAGAAGAAGCCTTAAAAGATTTTCACAGAAAACATTATTTTATATCATCTGAAAAATACAAATTCAATCTTTTAGAAGTCAAAAGGACTCTTCCTGATTTAACCAAAAATCTAGAGATGATTAATGATTATATTTCAACAGGCTTAAGAGTTCCCGCCAATTTCCTATCAGGCAGAGTTACTTATTCAACAAAAGCAGCCTTTTTAGCCCTAAAAGAGTATTCCCAGGATGAAATTCAATACATAAGAGAAAAATTAGCAGCAATCCTAGAAGAACAATTATTTAAACCATTTTGCTTGAAGAATGGCATCCCAGAAAGAAAAGTCCCTCAGGTTTATTGGAAACCAGATCAAACAATAGATCCAAAGACTTCTTCTGAAATCCTGTTGAATAAAATAAAGGTTATCGGAACAGCAGTAGATTTGGACTTATTGGACAGAAGCGATGCCAAAGAATTAGTTAAATCTATTTTAGAAAAGATATAATTTTATGATTGGTCTTTATTTGGTTCCAAAACATGCTGAACTAATTTATCAAGGCAAGAAAAAAGCAATTATAAAGAGAAGACACTTTAAGACTTATTTGAGAAATGATTTAGAACTCATTACCAAGATTAAAGGAATCGGTTATTCTTTAGGAAAAATCAAATTATCCCCTCCCAAATATTTATCACTTAAAGAAATCAAAAGATTAGAACCTTTCCATTTAGTAACAGATGAAGAAATTAAAGAATGGTTCCCTTATGCTAAGAAACTTTACTATTATGAGATAGAAAGATTTGAAAAATATGAGAAACCCAAAATAATTCAAATCAAACCAGGAGTTCAAACAATTCAGCATTTCCTTTATTCTGATAATTTTATAAAGGATATTGAATCTTATAATCCTTCTGCTTTAAGAAAAAAGGTTTTGCAGGATGATTGGAGAATTATTTGCGCTTGGTATTCTTCAAAGAAACAAGGCAAAAAGATCAAATTTTCTATGGATCAAATTCTTTCAATGGCCAAAAAAATCTATCAAGAACTATTAAGAAGAGGCATCCAACCAGGCCAAACAAAATTATCAAAAGAATTAATTCAAAAAATCAAAAAAGATTTCTCCAAATATCTCCCAATTTATAGAGGTTCAGAATCCAAAGAAGGAGAAGAAATCAAATTATCGAATTTTTTAAAGAAATGGAAACCCTTTATAATTCACAAAGATTTCATCCAATTAGTCGGCTCTTTGGCTAATTGGGAAAAAACAGTCGGAGATATAGATATCCTAATAAAAGCAGAACCAGGAACAACTCTTTGGAATTTAGCAACTTGGAGAATTCTTAGAGCATATCCCGAATATCAAGACAGATTCCATTTCATCCCTTATAACTATGGAAATTGGCAGGGTCCTTTCACAGTGCATGTTCCTTTAGGAGATTTATGCGTAAGTATCGATCCCGAAAGATTCAAAAGAATCGAAATGTCAAAAGAAATAGATCTCAAAAGAGACCCAAATTTCAAAAAATATTGCCTCTTATCAGAAAAAGAAGATAAGCTCGTTCCTTTCAGACCATTTTTCCAAGAGAAACCTCAACACGGAAGAAATGTAGGAGAAGCATATAATTTAGATTCTTTGGTTGAAGTTGTTAATAAAACTTGGCCCAATTGGAAAGAAAAAGGAATCTATATTGGCGTGAAAAGGGATGGGGTAACCTGCCAGGTCCATTTCGATAATGGAAAAGTAAAAATATGGACAGAAGACGGCTCTGACGTTACTGAAAATCTTCCTACAATAGTTTCTCAATTTGCAAAAAAACCAGGCAAATGCGTTGTTATCGGAGAATTAGAATGGTATCATAAAGGGAAACATATGCCTAGATCAGACACCGCAGGAATTGTTAATCACAAAGACGAAAAAGAAAAAGAGGTTAGAATCACAATTTACGACAAACTTTATTCTGACTCTTATAAAGGAGATTTTGGAGATATGCACAAGAAGCCTTATTCATTTAGAAGAGAGCAATACACGAAAATCCACGAAGATAAAAACATAAAAATCAGCAATCCTGAATATTTGGTAAAAGATGAAAAATCTCTGAGAAAATATGTTGAACAGTGTTCAAATAAGGAGGGTTCGGAAGGAGCAATGTTAAAATTAGCAACCGCTCCTTATCCTTTAACAGTTCATCCTTATCCTCCAACCATGATAAAGTTTAAGAAAGAATATCAAGTCATAGCGAGAGTTGTCGGCATTCATAAGGTTAAAGGTGCTGATGCCTACGTCTATGACGTTGCAGTTGATGAAGATAAATTTGAAAAGGTTTAATTATGACAACATTCATCTCCAAGACTTATAATACAAGCATAAAAGCAGAGAAAGGAGACTTATTAAAAGTCAGCTTTGTAGATATTTCCAAATACATAGATCCAAAAACAGGCAAAGTCTTCTTTAATCTTTGGGCTCCTCATGTTATCGCCAAGGTAAATAAAAGAAAAACAACTTCCATTTCCACTTTAGAAAAACTCGTCCAGAAAACAACAGGAAGAGTTCAATATAAAACTTATCCAAAAGAGCCAGAAAAATATCACCCAGAAACAGCAAAAGGATTCTCCGAATGCATCTCCGAAAACATAGAACCAATCCCATTCTCAGATTTCGCCGAAGAAGTAAAACCTTTCTCCTTTTCAGATAAATATATCTTTGTAGCATTTTCAGGAGGAAAAGATTCCTCTGCCGCCTTAACTCTTTTAAAGAAAAATGAATCATTCCCAGGCCAAGTCCAAGCAATTTATGTTGATTCTCCTTCAGAATTTCCAGGCTTAAAAGAAAATGCAATCGCAGTCTGCAAAAAATTAGGAGTTAAACTCCATCTAATAAAAGGAAAAGATCTCTTCTCCATAATAGCATCTCACGATTACAAACCTCCATCAGCAAAAGCCCCCTATTGCTCAAGAGAAATGAAACTTCTTCCTGTTAAAGAATTTCTAAATTCCCTTAATATCCCAAGAGAAAAAATCATCCTTGCAATCGGCACAAGACATTCTGAATCCTTAAGAAGAAGAAACCTCAATCTCCCTAAATATGGCTATCTCAGTTTCTTCCGAACTTATGTCACTTATCCCGTCGCTGATTGGTCAGAAGAAAAAGTTTTTTCATATTTAAGAGAAAACAATATTCCTATATCTCCACTTTATAATTATCTCTCAAGAACAGGCTGTTATGCTTGCCCTTTCGCTAACAAAGAACATTGGCTTTACTTAAGAGATCACCATCCAGATTTATTAAAGGAAGTCCTTGATTTCGAGAAAAAGCACAATTTCCCATTTTGGAGTCTCAGTCATGACCAAAAAGTCTATCTTTCCAATATGTTCAAATTTTGGGATTCTCACTTAAAGAAAATTCCAGAAGATTGGATAATCAAAGCCGAGAAAAAAAGTTTCGCCAAATCAAAGAAATGGGTTCTTCAGGCTCATATCAGATTAGGAACTTGTCACGGAGACTTCAGATATGCTCCAGATCATTTCCTCAAAGGATTCACTCTTGCTTTCCAAACGAAAGAATTCAAAGACAAAGCTCTTAAACCAATCAAAATTGAAAAAGAGAAGAACATTTGGACTTTTTATTGGAACGGCAAACCTTATTATCAGGTAGATATCAAACAAGACAAAGTCTTGAAAATGCCTTCAACAGAGCAGAAAAAAGAAATACTCCAATATTACAAAGAGCTTCTCAAAGATCCTTCTTTATGGAAAATAGACCTAAACACAGGAGAAGAAAAGAAAAGAGATGAAAAAGAAAAAATTTATTGCATTCAAAAAGGAATTGAGCCTTATGATTGGATTAATGTTGAAGGAGTCACAGATCCAAGAATCGTTGAACCAGTTCCAGGAGGCACTCGCAATGGTCCTGGAATTTTCATCATAATAGATGAAGGAACTTATGAGATGGGTGCAGACAAACCATATTTCAAAGAATTCTTCCTCCACGGCAAAAAATTCAAAGGAAGATACTGCTTTAGACTAGTTTCTGGACTGAAAGAAACGAGAAAATTAATGGACTGGCTTTATTGGAAACCTGACGATCAAAATCCATATGTTCTATCGAAAAGAGCAATCAAAGAGAAGTGGCTTCCAAAAGAAGGTTCTGCTCTTCCAGCAGACTTAGAGAGAAGAGTTCCTCCAAATTTATGTTATTGGAAAAAAGGATTATCAATGGAGGAAAAATTGAGAAGGAGAGAAG
>JAGGSE010000112.1 GCA_021159225.1 bacterium | reverse complement strand
CTCTTGAGAATCTTATTCATCATATAATCAAAAATATATCTGAAAACTGTAAAAAAGAACTGAATGAGATCGGAGTGGAGATGGATATTCCGGAGACTCCATTTAAAAGGATAACATATGATAAAGCCATAGAGATACTCAATGATAGAGGATCCACCATAGAGTGGGGGGAGGATCTTGGAACTGAGGATGAAAGGATCCTTGGAGAGTATATGAAAGAGAATGATATAGCGTATTATTTCATAAAAAGATTTCCGGCAAAAAAAATATTTTATATAATGCCCGATGGGAAGTACTGCAGAGGATTTGACCTTGACTGTAACGGTGTTGAGATAACATCCGGAGGGCAGAGAATACATGATCACGATCTGCTGGTGAATAGAATCCGGGAATTTGGATTGAATCCCGCTAATTTTGAGGATTATCTGAAGGTCTTCAGGTATGGAATGCCTCCTCATGGAGGATTCGGCATGGGTATAGAAAGGCTCCTTATGGAGATATTAAGGCTGAACAATATAAGGGAATGTATACTGTTTCCCAGGGACAGGAACAGAATAAAACCCTGAACAGAGATTATTTTTATAAATTAATTATTATTGCACAGACAAAGTTATGTATCACAGAAACCTTTAAATATAATATCATCTATTTCCACTTAGGTGATAAAATGGTGATTGCATTCGTTCTGTGTGTCACACAGGCCGGGAAAGAAAAAGAAGTTCTGGAAAAACTGCTGAGATTGAAAGAAGTAGAAGAAGCCCATATTGTATATGGAGAATATGATGTTATAGCCAAAATCAAGCTTGATGATCTGAAAATGCTTGATACTTTTATAGTGGATAAAATAAGAGTTATTGAGGAGATACAGGTAACTTCAACAATGATCTCCAGTGATTAAGATGTTAAAATCCCTCTCAAATGCTGTTGGTGTCTCGGGGTATGAGGATGAGGTTGCGGAACTGATAAAATCTGAGATGGAAAAATACGCAGACGAAGTTGAAATAGACAAAATGGGAAATGTAATAGGACTGAAAAGAGGAAAGGGTAAAGGAAAGATAATGCTTGCAGCTCATATGGATGAGATAGGGTTTGTTGTGAGCCATATAGACAAGAATGGATTTATATTCATATCTCCTGTTGGTGGGATAAATGTAAAGACACTCATCAGCAGAAGAGTAATAGTGCATGGAAATGAGAGATATTATGGAATAATGGGAAGTGTGCCACCCCATATAAAAGAGAAAGAAGAAAAAGAGCTATCCATTGAAGATATCTTTGTGGACATAGGTGCAAAGGACAGGGAAGAAGTCCTGAAAAAAGGGATAAAGGTGGGAAGTATAATCACATATGATGGAGATCTTAAAAAACTATCAGGAAGAAGATACACGAGTAAAACTATGGATGACAGAATAGGTGTCTTTGTTCTTATGGAGACCCTGAAAAAAGCAAAGAGTTCATATGATATTTATTTCGTTGCCACTGTACAGGAAGAAGTTGGATTGAGAGGCGCAAAAACCTCAGGATATAAAATATCACCGGATATAGGTATTGCCGTGGATGTCACCCTGGCAAACGATATCCCTGAGGTGAAGGAGCATAAGAGAATAACAGAACTGGGAAAGGGACCCGCAATAACGATAATGGATAGAAGTGTAATAGGAAATAAAAGACTCAACTCCTTCATAGAAAAGATCGCTCAGGAGGAAAACATACCCCTCCAGAGAAATATCCTCTCGAGAGGAGGTACAGATGCAGGAACGATCCATCTCACAAAGGAAGGAGTGATCTCCACAACACTCTCAATACCCACAAGATTCGTGCATTCTACTGTGGAATGTGTGGATATGAATGATGTGGAGAATGCAGTAAAGCTTCTTGTAAAAGTTCTGGAGAAATTAGATTCCTTTGCTGTATATCAAGAGAAGAAGACCTATTCCACTTATGGCAGATCCCGTAAGCAATCCTATGAGTAAGTAGTATCTATCCCTGTTTACCTCCTTATTCTCAGCAGTCAGGGTATCTATTATGGACTCTATTTTAGCTCTGCACTCCAAGGCTTTTTCAGTGTCTCCTGAGCTCATATACTGAAGTTCAGCATCTATAAGTGAGTTTATTGCATCTCTGTAACTTCCCTCTGAGAAACTCTGAAGTCCCTGTGTATAGTACATATCCCCCTTGGTGTTCTCCTTTGGAGGCGTTGTTGGAGGGCTTTCTTTTTTTACAACTATATCCACCGTTTTCTTCAGACCTGCATTATTGAGATCCTGATCACTGTATGTCAGATTTATATCGAGAGAATATATTCCTGAGGAAAGTTTCGTTGCATCAATAATAATCTCCCCCTTCTTCTCCTCTCCTGGAGCTAAAGTACTCCCATTAAGGTCTATCTTTGTGGGAATATTCTCAGGACTTGTGGTGATGACTATATTCTCAGCTTTTCCAGTCCCTGAGTTCTTTATAATAAAAGGTATCCTCGCCTCATCTGTTTTCACTTCAATCCTCTCATTGGTATGTATGGAAAGAAGAGGCTTTGGAATTATAACTGCTATCTTAATCTTCTTTTCCTGAGGAGGAAGAGGAACACATCCATCCTTGCAGGGTCCAACTCTTCCTGAGAATATAACAGGTATGGAGTATGTGCCTCCTCTTATTCCCTTTTTGAAGACAAATTTCAGAGAAACCTGATCCTCTCCATTCTTGCCGTTTTTCATGTAATACAGGGGAGCCTTGAACTTTGCTTCATCCACCTTAAAATCTATGAACGGGAGAACATAATCAGGTATCTCCTCTTTATCTATTTTGACATGGCATTCCCAGACGTTGTCTCCTGCTGTGTTTATCAGTTTCACCTTTATCTCAACTTCTTCCCCCACCAGCACCTGAGAAGGATAATCGTACTCCAAGGTAACATTTTCAAAGCTTAAAACATATGGCATTCCAATCATGAACAGCAAAAATAAGACTAATTTTTTCATTTTTTCACCTCACTCCTTTCTTATCAGCACAATGCCACAGATCAGAGCCACAACAGATAGAATGATGGCTATAACAAAGACAGTCTTCAACTCCGGCATCTCTATCTTGATCTTGGTCTCATCTATCTTTTTATTTATCTCATCTATCTTTTCCTCGCAATCCGCTATTTTTTTCTCATAAAGCGTTTTATAATCCTCATTATACTTTGTCAGGTTAAACAGGAGAGTGTACAGGGATTTTGCATCATCCATATCCTTCAATGCATCATTATAATCTCCGCTGTTCATCTCTTCAATTCCTCTCTGATACATCTGATCAGCCTTTTCTGTATCAGTTTTTATTTTATCAATTGTATCCTCTATCAGATTTATTTTACCGTTTATGTCATTGACTTTAAGATTTGCACCTATCTCCTCATACAGGGCTTTAGCTTCTTTGTACTTCTCCAAAGCAGATTCGAATTCATCCTCCCCCAAAAGACTTTCAGCCTCTCTCTCCATCTTAACAGCTTTATTGAGTTTTTCCTGATATATTTCTTCCTCAGTTGGACCAAGAATATGAATATTGCACTTTTTCTGAAAATTCAGTTTTTTATTTCTCATATCGAAATACTCCACATTCACTGTAAGTGAATAATCTCCATAATCTATATTCTCAGTATTCAGATATAATTTTTCATCGATAACTCCACTGGCATTTAAATCTCCTGATATATCCGGGGATTCTAAATTTTCAAGTAATTTATAATCTGAAACATAGGAAACAGAGAGATTATACGCTGTACCTGTACCCAGATTTTTAATCTTGAAGGGAATCTCAAGATCTTCTCCTCCTTTCACGGTATAATCATCCTTCAGTTCTATAGCGATCATCGGCTTTTCTATTATAAGTATGACTTTTGTTTCTCTTATCTGTGGCCTCATGGGCTTGCATCCTGCTGTACAGGCTGTCCATTTTCCTGAGACACTTATCGGTATCACATACTCCCCCGAAGGAGCATTATCTCTGAATCGGATAACAAGATCAAGTGTGACCTCTGCACCGTTCTCAAAGTTTATTGTCTCTGCTCTATCTCTTACCACCTCTATGTATTCAGAGAGTTTATCTGTAATTATCTCTGCCCAGCACTTCCATATCTTCTCTCCTGTTTCATTTTTCAGAGTCACAGATATTGTATAATCCTCACCAAGATGAGCGTATCCTCTTGGAGATATCGTCACTGTGGGAACGTCTGATTCTGCAATTATGGAGTTAACTGTTACTATTGATAATAAAAATATTATCAGGATTATTTTAGTTCTCATAGAGAGTCTTTTAATCGGAGGGTATTTAAAATTTGCGATAGAAACATTTAAAAATAGGGACCTGATATATGATATATGTATTGTTGCTCATCGGTGATGCCATGAAAAAATATCTGATACTTATATTATTATTTTTAATTATACTCCCCGGTATACATGCAGGTAATGAATCGAGTGTGGATCTGCGGGCGGTATGGACCAGTATGACCACCTTCAAAGCTTCTAAATATACATATGGTGTGGAAGTTGTGGACTGGAGCAAATGTGATGAGGTCTACTGGGATGGATACAGATGTGTTTTTACAGCAGGTATCAGGATCTACCAGATAGAAAGAGGAAAAATAATATGGCAGAAAGATTATCTTCATCTGAAGTACGGCGAAACTGAAATAAATCAAAAATTTGCAGATATTATTATAAAGAAGATAAAAATAAACAAAATCGACTTTGGAGACGGATATGTGGATCTTACCATCTTTTATGAAAACAGATACTTCACCGATGAAAAACCACTTTATGAAAAGATAGTGGGGGAAGATCAGAGTGTTGTCCATATTGGAGATGATCAGAACGTTTATTCATTCTATGTCTCCTCATTTAAAAATAGAGTTTTCTATGTTTTCTATGTTAATGGAGAGAAAAAGAGTGAGGAGGGTAGCAACATTCTTCCTGGTGAGAAAATAAATCTATGGCTCAATATATCAATTGGATATGAAAGAATAAATAATAATGACATATTCAGGATATATGCACCATCCAGGTTCTATGTTTTAAAAACAGGAACATTCAGTATAAGGGAGAAAGAAATAATAAATGTTAACGGGAAAGACCTCTCAATAAATGGAAATATTCTCACCATAGGAGAAAATACATATCCCTTGGAAAAAAATAAATTTATAGTAACAAGTATCGGATGGATAATCTACAGAGAAAAGGAGATGGAGATCTATGAAAAAAAAAAAGATATAAAAAAGAAATACCATAA
>JAGGSE010000204.1 GCA_021159225.1 bacterium | reverse complement strand
TAGAATTTCGGATTTAGAATTTAGGATTTAAAGTATAATTTTGAATTTTGAGATGTAATTTTGACATTTGACATTTGAGATTTGAGATTATGAACATATGTTTCATCTTTTGGATGGTAGAAAACTCTCTCAAAAAATTTTGAAGGGGGTAAAAAAGAAGATTGATAAGGATTCTCTAAGGTTAAGATTGGCAGTGGTTCAGGTGGGGGAAAATCCTGTCTCTGAGGTCTATATTAGAAACAAGTGTCGGGCAGCCAAGAAGGTGGGAATAAAATTTAAGGTTTATCGTTTTGCCAGCGAACTGGGGACAGAGAGGCTGAAAGAAGAAATAAAAAAGATATGCCAAAACCCTAGAAACTCAGGAATAATTATTCAGTTGCCTTTACCCAAGAAGTTTTCTCAAGAGACCTTTTTGAATTTGGTTCCTTGGAAAAAAGACATTGATGTTTTATCAAGCGGGGCGCTGGGGAGATTCTATCAAGGGAGGTCAAAGATTATTCCTCCAACTGTAGACGGCATTTTGGAGATTTTGGAGGGCTACAAGATTAGACTGAAGGGAAAGAATGTGGTAGTGGTGGGAGCGGGCAAACTGGTGGGGCTTCCTCTATCCATAGAACTGATTAGAAGGAAGGCGACCATTTCAGTTCTGAATGAGTTTACCAAAGACCCATCTTCTTTTACAAAGAGGGCTGATATCTTGATTTCCGGAGTTGGAAAACCCGGCTTGATAAGGGGAGAAATGGTCAAAAGGGGAGTGGTAGTTGTTGACGCTGGAACAAAGATGGTGAAAGGGAAATTAAAGGGTGATGTTGACTTCCAATCAGTTTCTAAAAAAGCAGGTTATATCACCCCGGTTCCCGGAGGGGTGGGTCCTCTGACCGTTGCCTGCCTTTTGAGAAATTTGGTAAAACTTAATTTAAACCGCTGACCATTTTTTCTTGGTGCAGTTATACAGCCAATCTCGGACTTTATTCCGGTTATGATTTGGCTATATAATAAAATTAACCTTGATGAGGATTCTGTAGGTTATTTATGATTTCACAATTATTCTATCAAAAGGTCGATTTTAGCCTTCACAAAAATCAATAACTTTATGCGAAGACATTATGGAGATAAAGGAGTTATTAAAAACAGCCAGAGAAATCTGGGGTAATCAAAACCTGTCTCTTTCTCAAATTATAGTAAGGATGGGGAAGGTTTTTGGCGATATATGTCGATGGGAAAGAAACTACGGAAGAGACAAAACTACCCACACCGATGAAGAATTGAAGAAAGAATTAGGCAATATCATTTTCTCAACCATTAGATGGTGTGATGATTTAGGATACGATCCTGAAGAGTGTATTCGCTTGTCTATTGATTGCCAAAAGGAATTGAGTGAGGAATTAAAAAAAGAAGGAAAATTATAGTTCGCCGGGGCCGACTCTTTTCGCTATTGCTCGGCCCTTTGCTACCATAATGTGATGAACAATAAAATCTTAATCATAAGTTTGGTTATATTTTTCATCTGCCTTATAGGTAAGATTCTTTTGTGGCAGAGATTATCTGAACCTCCTATTCCTCCAGCAGTTGCAGAAATCTCCAAAGATAATGCATTAGAATTGGCAAATCAATCTCTTGGGAAGAAATGCAATCTCAGTTTTTCTCAAATTGAAAGAGTAGGTTGGACTAAAGCGCCAGATATTGAAATCTTAAAAAGGGAGATTTGTCCAACAATAGATAAGTATAATGAGAATGAAATATGGAGAGGTAAAATCTCTTTAGATGAAAATATAGAAATTATTGCCCTTGTAGGAATTTATGGAAAATTTGTGTGTCTCTACGGTTTAGACAAGAGAGCGGCTCCCGGGATAATGTCTGTGGATGAGGTTTGCGCGCAATCTATCGTTAAGCCGTCTGTTGCTAATCCTGCTGCAGTTTATTGCGAAAGTTTGGGATATGATTATGAAAATGGAATGTGTATTTTTCCCGATGGAAGCGAATGCGAGGGGTGGGGTTTTTACAGAGGGAGATGCGGACAAAAATTTACCTTTTGCGAACAGCAAGGATTTAGGATAGAGAATAGAATTGATAATATGGGCACTTGGACCGCAGAGTATGCTGTTTGTGTTTTTGATAATGGTTCCGAGTGCTTGGAACAAGATTATTTTGATGGCAAATGCAGTCCTTCTGAATGTAAAAAATGGAAAATGTCAGAAGGTGGGTGTATAAAATCTAAATGATTTTCGGCCGGCTCTCGCCTCAAATTACTTTATAATACTCGCCTAATATCTGATTTAATGGCGGCGCGGGGGCGGCTTTTATAATTCTCTCAAGGTTCAAAAGTCAGGTTTTGGTGCCGGAGGAGGGAGTTGAACCCTCAAGGGATCTCTCCCACGGCATTTTGAGTGCCGCGTGTTTACCAAATTTCACCACTCCGGCCTGAAATAAAGTTCAAAGCTCAAGGTTCAAAATTTAAAACTACATCTTTCTCTTGGGTTTTAATTCAAATCTCAAAATTCGAATCTCAAAATGATAACTTAAAATCTCAAATCTCAAAACTCAAATCTCAAAAATTACAAATTACAAATGAAAAATTACAAATTTAAATCAAAATGCAAATCTCAAAAATCAAAATGAAAGATTAAAATGTAAAAAGAACCATTTCTTGCCTTTCAAGGTTAATACGCTTGCTCCAATTACTTTTGATATCTCATCTGCTTCTTTTAAAATCAGCTCTGTCTCTACTTTGAATTCGGGCATAGTTTCTCTTATTAGAATTAACCAGTATTTTGTTTCATTGGCTGATTTTAGGGCAATCTCAAAGAAACGAAGGTAATCCTTTCTTGAACTGGATGACTTAGCCTCAACCACATTGGCTCCAATTGAAGCAGCTGACCGAATTAACTGATCGATTATTGACCAAAGAATTCTTTTAACTCTCATTTTCTCACAAAACTTCAGAATCTTTATCGAAAACCTGATTAATCTTTTAACGAAATCCTCTTTGAATTTTTCTTTTTCATTTTGCATTTTGATTTTTGATTTTTGATTTGGTTTAGCTTTGAATTTTGGTCATTGTTTTGAGATTCGGATTTTTATCTAACGTTTAGCATCTAGGCACTTTACCTTTATTTTGCCATATTTTTTTCAAAATCGCAATTTTTATTGCTGCATTTTATTTTCTTTCCTTTTTCAACCAACGGTGAGCCGCATTTGGGGCATTTTTCTATTTCGTTTTTTGAATTTTTACAGGGCTTGTCCCACAGGGCAAAGTCGCATTTCGGAAATTGGTCGCAGGCGTAGAAAATCTTTCCCTTTTTTGTCCTTTTTTCCACTATTTCTCCTTTGCCGCATTTAGGACATTTTATTTTTAGGCTGTTTTTTTCCAATGGTTCGGTATATTTACATTTGGGAAATTGAGAACAGGCATAAAATTTTCCATATTTGCCCATTCGCAGAAGCAGAGCCGAGCCGCATTTTGGGCAGATTTTTTCCGTTTTTTCAACATTCTTTTTCACCAACTCATATTTTTTCTTCAGGTTTTTTTCAAATGGCTGATAAAAACTCTTGACCATATCAGTCCATTCTCTTTTTCCCTGGGCGATTTCATCTAACTCCTTCTCCATTTTTGCCGTAAAGCCGATATCCACGATTTCTGGAAAATGCTTTACCAAAATATCATTGACCGTTTTTCCAATCTCGGTGGGCTGAAATCTTTTTTTATCGTTTTTCTCAACATAGTTTCTCTCCTGAATTATTGAAATTATTGGAGCGTAGGTTGACGGTCTGCCAATGCCGTTTTTCTCCAACTCTTTTATTAGGGTGGCTTCGGTATAGCGACTGGGCGGCTGGGTAAAGTGCTGGGAGGAGATTAATTTTATTAACCTTAGGGGTTCGTTGACCTCCAAGGGCGGTAGTTGGTTTTCTTCATATTTTAGGGGATATACCCTCAAGAATCCCTCAAACCTTAATACCTGTCCGCTTGCTCTAAGGGTATAGTTGCCTGCCTTGATGTCAATTGTGGTGGCATCAAAAATAGCCGGCTTCATTTGGCAGGCGATAAATCGGCGCCAGATTAAATCGTAGAGTTTTAATTGATTCTTATCTAATTTGGAAGACAACATTTCCGGTTTGTTGTCTGGGTATGTAGGTCTGATGGCTTCATGGGCTTCTTGGGCTGTTTTTGACTTGGTTTTGTATTTTCTGAGTTGATAATAACCCTCTCCATAGTTTTTAATAATAAACTCCCTTGCCTTTTTCAGGGCTAGGTCCGAGATATTCAAGGAATCAGAGCGGTGATAGGTAATTTTTCCATTTTCATAAAGTTGTTGAGCAAGCCGCATTGTCATTCTTGCCGGCCAATGGAATTTTTGCCAGGCAACCTGCTGAAGGGTTGAGGTGATAAATGGCGGAGGCGGATTCTTTTTGACCTCTTTCTTTTCAATTTTTTCAACCTGGTATTCAACCTTTTCTAAATTTTTAACATCTTTTTCCGCCTCTTCTTTTGATTTAATCCCTAATTTTGGGATTGCCTTTCCGTTTTTCTTGACTAAAATTGCCTTGAATCTATTGAGGGATGAACCTGGTAAGGTCTGCTGGGGGTGTTTTGTTTTTTCCAAAAGTGCCTCAATGGTCCAATATTCTTGAGGGACGAAGTTTTGGATTTCTCTTTCTCGTTCAACAACCAACCTTACTGCTACTGATTGAACCCTCCCGGCTGATAGCCCTCGGCTCACCTTTTTCCATAAAAACGGACTTAATTTATATCCAACAATTCGGTCCAGAATCCTTCGCGCCTGCTGGGCGTTGACCAGATTCATATCAATGTCTCCGGGACTCTTAAGGGCTTTTTCAATAGCCGGCTTGGTTATTTCATGAAATACTATCCGCTGATATTTTTTGTCCTTGTTTAGATTTAAAACCTGAACAAGGTGGTAGGCAATGGCTTCTCCTTCTCGGTCAGGGTCAGTGGCAAGGATAACAAGATTTGTTTTTTTTACCTCTTTTCTTAGTGTATTTACATTCTTTCTTGCCTTGGCAGGAATGACATATTTTGGCTGGAAATTGTGTTCAATGTCCACTCCAAATTCGGCTTTGGGAAGGTCGCGGATATGACCCAAAGAAGAAACAACCCTATATCCCGGTTCTAAAAATCTGCTGATGGTTCTTGCTTTTGTAGGACTTTCCACTATTATTAGTTTCATAGATTGTATTTGTCTTGCCAATAGGAGCCATTTGATTGGCTCTGAGCCCGCTTTTGACATTAGCGGGCAAGGGCAAAGGTGT
>JAGGSE010000004.1 GCA_021159225.1 bacterium | reverse complement strand
TAATAGGACTGTTAAATTAAAATTCATGATCGCAAAAAAAGAAGTCATAACTGTACAGAACTATATCCTTGATGCAACAAGAAGGTTTTTCAGGGAGAGAGATTTTTTAGAGATACAGTCTCCTATAATCTCAAGTGTTACAGATCCGGGTCTCAGAGGTGCTGAGATAGCATCCATAGATTACTATGGTGAAAGGATGAAGGTAACGAGCAGCATGATCTTTCATAAACAGCTTGCTGCCTCTGTTTATGGAAAGGTCTTTTCCATATCCCCCAATGTGAGGCTGGAGAGCAAAGAAAGAAGAGAAACAAAGAAACATCTATCAGAGTTCAGACAGATAGAGGTGGAGGTAGCATTTTCCAGTTACAGGGATGTTATGAAGATCGCAGAGGATCTCTTCAGGGAGATTATAAAAGATGTGGGTAAAAAAATCAAATTGAGAGAGTTCAATATGGATTTCAAGGAATATTCATACAAAGAAATTGTTTCAAAATATGGAATTGAATATGGAGAGGAAATACCATGTGATATGGAAAAAGAAGTTTCTGAAGACTGTTTTGTGTGGATAACAGAGTATCCCTATGGTTCAAGAGGATTCTATGACAAAACAGATGAAAAAAACCCAGAATTTCTCAGAGATTTTGATCTGATTTATCCTGATGGATTTGGAGAGGCTTCTTCCGGAGGGGAACGCGAGTATGAGTATGAAAAAGTGAGGAAGAAGATCATAGATCTTGGACTTGATCCTGAAGATTTCAGAGATTATCTCGATATCCTGAGATCTGGAAAGATAAAGCCTACTGCTGGATTTGGTATAGGACTCGAAAGGCTCACAAGATTTATCTGTGGTCTGGAGTCTGTGGAGGAAGCCACACTGTTCCCGAAGGTCCCCGGTGTCATAAGTTTCTGATCACATTGAGATACAGTTTTCTCCTTCTTCCCTTGATATCTTTCTTTTTGCATCAAATCCGAAATCTTCAAGGATTATAGAAGTATCTTCATCTATAACCTTCACAATGGAGAAAGGTACTTCGTCAGAAAACCATAGCTCTGTTTTCCCATCAGAGACAATGAGAACTTTCACCGTCTTTCCTGTGGGTGTTGTGTATTTGTCCTCTCTTATTATTTTGTAGTTTTCATACTTTTCTGGTGTGTAGTTCTCGGCAGGATTGGAAAATGTCGTTACACTTCTGCAGAAAACTACTCCTTCCATCTTCATTACATACTTTATTGGCTCTGTTTCCTGAGGATTTTCCACTCTTTTGTACCACACCTGTACTATGGAGTTTTCTTCCTCCATCCTGATCTCATACTCAAAGACATAGGTATCTCCATCGTCAAAGAATTTCCATATAATCTCATTTTCCTCTCCGTTGTATCTGTATCTGTACTTTGACCACATCTTATCTCTGAAAACAGGATTGAGTATTTTTCCAAGAACTGGAGGCGATGTAGTGGTTGGAGTGGATGTAGTAGGAGGGACTGTCGGGGTCGTCTGGGAAGGCGTTCCATTGGGAGGCAATGGAGGCTTTTCAGGCGTCTGGGGTTTTTCAGGTGTCTCCTGTTTTTCACCTATGCATCCCAGCACAAAGATCATTATTATTATCAGAGGCACAATTTTTTTCATATTCTTATATTTTGGGGATTATTTAAATATTTTTTTATTTTGTTATATGAACCCATGATTGAAAAAACTCCTTCCTACTGGCCGTTTAGCACGCTGGAGTGGTGGTACTCCTTCTTCCGTAGTGGGGAAGTACAGGAGACGAGATTACATTTTATACTGCTTTTATCATAGGCGTGATAGGTGTAATTGTTTTTGCAGTATGGGGACCATATTTAAAACCTGAATAACTCATGGATTCTATTTAGATTTATCTCAAAAACTGCAACAGGCATACCTACGCTCCATTTTGATAATACCCTCGGATGAATCTCACCTATGTATCCGATTTCATTTCCATCTATTAAAATACTTCCAGCTCTGCCCTCTATGAAATATTTTTTTTCTTTTTCTTCTATCTCATATTTTATATCAAGATTTTTGAAAAATGAATTCAGAATTTCTTTGCATTCTGTAAAATTGGCTTTTTCATGGGATATCCCAACACAAATGTTTGTTTCTTCTCTTACTGTATCATTTTCAACTCTGAAAACTTCACCGATCTCAAATATGTTCTGTGGATATTCATAATGAGTATTTATAGAGTATACACGCATTATCCCTGGTATTAAATAGTTTCTCAGGACATTATAATCTACAGTCAAAGCATTCTGCATCTCCACTATTTTTTCTTCTTTCATATCCATTTTTTCGAATAAATCTTTTTTATTTGTCAAAATATAGTTTTTCACTTCCATAAGTTGAAATCCTGTCATTAAGTTCCTTATCATTCTTATAAACTTTTCAAATGGATCTTCCTCAGCTATTGTGGATATATTTGGAATCTCAGGCTTGAAGTTATTGAATCCGTAGGCGATAGCCACATCTTCCACAATATCAATTTTATGCATTATATCTGCTCTGTATGCAGGAATCAGAATATTTCTTCCCTCTATACCATACCTCATTCTTTTTAAGAAATTTACGATTTCTTCAAGACTTAAATTAATCCCAAGAATCCTGTTTGTATAATTTACGTCTATCTCCATCTTTTTAGGTATAATATCGGGGTATGTATATTCTCTATCCACATCTTTTACCTTCACAGAGTAAATTTTTCCATTTCTAATTGAAAGACTCATTATGAGAATATTCAAAGCCTGTTTGAGATATTTCAATCCATATCCTGTTATATCTATGAAAAGACTCTTTGTACTCTCTGTTACCTTTGTATATTCTGAGTTTATTATCGGAGGCATTGATAAAACCTGTTCCTTAGAGTCTATCCAGATAGGATACTCCTCATATTTTTCCAGAAGATGCTTATACTCAACTCCTTTTTTATGTTTTTGAAGTATCTCCTCAAGCGTCATCTCTTCATTGCATTCTAAGGGTATAAACTCATAATCTTTTGGCATTGTCGTATAATGAACAGGAAAATCTATTTTATCTAAATCATGAACACCTATAGCCACTCTTCTTCTGTTTCTCCCATGGGTAAGATGCAGTTTTTCCTGTACCTGCATCAGAGATTTTATAGCCGCATCATTTAACTCCACACCCTTTACAACAGCACAGACAGCGTCAGGCCTGACCTTTTTAACCTTTCCATCTATTGAGGCAATGTATTGAGATTCATTCACCTCAAGATCATAAAGACCTGTCTTGATCCCCAGGAAACCCTGAAGAGCCAAGGCGAATCCTTCAACGGATAGCATATCAGGTCTATCTGGGAATACTTCAACCACTATCTCTTCGCCAAAGCTCTCCAGCTCCGTTCCCATCATCGGTATTTTCTCCATCAATGTGTCATCATCCACTTTTTTCCCGATTAATCCCATAAGATCGTTTTTGTCTATTGTTATCGTTGGCATTTTCTCACCCTCCAAAAAATAACTTCAGATCTCTCAATTGTTTCAGATCGTTCCTGTAAAGATCCCTCAGATCTACAATATTCCAGTACTCTCTTATGATCCTTTCAGGTCCAGGTCCCCATGCAAGTACAGGTATATCCTCACCAAGAAGAGGAACAACAACTTCAGGCCTGAATATTCCTGCTCCGAACAGCTCCACCCACTGCTTTTTCTGTGGATGAAACACCTCTGCCTCAACACTCGGCTCGGTATATGGAAAGTATGCAGGTCTGAACCTGAATTTTTTGAATCCCATCTTTACAAGATACCTTTTCAGATATCCCAGAAGCTGCCTGAAATTTGCATTTTCATCAACAACAATACCATCTGTCTGGTAGAATTCTGCCAAGTGATTCCAGTCCAATGTCTCATTCCTGAAAACCTTTCCAACGGAAAAGAATTTAGCGGGGATATCATCTTTACTCAGTTTTGCTAATGTTCTTGCAGATAAACTTGTTGTATGAGTTCTGAGGATCAATTTTTTCGCTATTTTTTCATCCCATTTATATCCCCAGCCTTCCATTATCCCATTTTCATGCATATTTTTGACTCTATTCACCAGCTCTTTATCTGGAAGTTTTCCTTCTTCTGGATACTTTAAAAAAAATGTATCCTGCATGTCCCTGGCAGGATGATCCTGAGGCTGGAAGAGAGCATCGAAAACCCAGAACTGAGTATCCACTATGGGTCCTTTCATCTCTTTAAATCCCATTTCTATCCATATACTTCTCACATATTCAAGAGCCTGATTTACAAAATGCTTTTTTCCTGGATATACATCCTTTACATCTGTTTTTATATTGAATTTTTTGAATTCTGCATTTTTCCATGATTGTTTGATAATTATTTCTGGTGTTAGTTGAGATATCTCCTCTTTCAGGACTATACCCTTTTCTATTTCTTTCATTCCAGGCTCTGTGAGGATAATATCTCTTCTGATCTTTTCCTTTATATTTACAGCTTTTCTGGATCTTAAAATTTTTAAAATATTCTCTGGAATTTCCTGAATGTACATATTAGATTTTTGAAGTTTTTCCAGGATTCTTTCATCTTCTGTTTTTTTATTAAGGAAATTTTTTCCTTCTTCAGTAATCTCTAAGAAATTTCTATTATCTATTTTCTTTATGATAGCCCAATTCCTTTTTTTGAGCCATCCAAGTGCGATTCCATCTTTAAGATCTAACTGATCGAGAAATGCACCATTCCCAATCTTCTTCAGCAACTCTCTTTCAGGCAGTTCTCTCGAAAGATTTTTTCCTTCTTCAGTAATTTCAACAATTTTTTCTGTTTTTTCTTCTATCTTTACCATATTTTTAGAAGAAAGCCATAAAGAAGCTCTCATTACGGCAACTTCGTCCAATTCCGTCTTTTTTGCTATATTTTCTATACTGTCCTTTTTAGAATCCTTTAAAGCTATAAGAATCTTTTTCTCATGCAAACTAAGCATAGAAAAACCTCCGTCTCTGGATCAAAATTGGCGGGGATCACGTCCCATTGGATACATGATAAGAATAGAGCAATATACTTTAAAAGGTTTCCTGTTATGGAAAATTGATCCTTAGCAAAGAAAAATAATAAAAGACCGGGATATCATCATTGTTTTTTATGAGATAAATAGTCAAAAAGATGTACAGATGTTTTCTTTGGTATAGTTTTATCCTTTGACCATATCCTTATAATTGATCCTCCTATTTGAATACGAAAAATCCCTCGTAAAACCTTGGAGCCAAGGATCCTTTCTTTCAAGTTAGGTTTCTCATTCATAGTATCACC
>JAGGSE010000107.1 GCA_021159225.1 bacterium | reverse complement strand
GATTGGTACCTCTATCCCCGTAGAATGATTAGACAATCTAAAAAATTTCTTAAAATAATTCCTCTCGGCGGTCTTGGCGAGGTGGGCCGAAATATGACCCTTTTTGAATGGGAGGGAAAAATTTTGATTGTTGATATGGGTTTGCGTATGCCTGAGGAAGATATGCCCGGAGTAGATTATCTTGTTCCCAACACTGAATATCTTAAAGGCAGGGCAAAGGATATTTTAGGGGTTGTCTTTACCCATGGGCACTATGACCATATCGGCGCTATTCCTTATCTTCTCGGCAGAATATGGCGGCCCAATCTTCCCATTTTTGCTTCCCCTCTGACCCGAGGGATAATTTTAAAAAGACAAGAGGATTTTCCGGAGCAGCCAGCACTGAAAATCTATCAGGTTTACGACAAATCAAGAATTCAGTTAGGGCCATTTAGGATAGAGTTTGTTAGGATGAATCACAATATTCCTGATAACCTTGGTCTTTTTATTGAATCTCCAGTGGGGAATATCTTTCATACCTCTGATTTCAAGTTTGATAAAACCCCGGTAAACGACCTGCCTACGGATTTTGAGCGTTTAAGGAGTATTGCTAGCCGGAAGATTTTGTTGTTGATGTCAGATTCAACTGATGCTGAAGAAGAGGGACATTCCTTGTCGGAAAAAAAGATTTTGAAAAATCTGGAAGAAATTTTTAAGGCATCAAAGGGCAGAATAATCGTTGCCACATTTTCTTCTCTTATAAATCGGATTCAACAGATTATTAGTTTATCGGAGAAATATCATCGCAGGGTTTGTCTTGAGGGCTATTCAATGAGAGGGAATGTTGAGATGTGTCGGGTATTGGGCTACATTAAGGCAAAGAAAGGAACCTTTATTTCCTCGCGCCAGATTGAAAGATTTAGCCCCTCTCAGATTACAATTCTGGGCACTGGAGCCCAAGGTGAGCCCGAGGCGGTCTTGATGAGGATTGCTCTTAAGGAGCATCCCTATATTAAAATAAGGAAGGGGGATTCAGTAGTTTTTTCTTCGTCGGTTATTCCCGGGAACGAGAGAACGGTTCAGATTATGAAAGACGAGATTTTAAAGCAAGGGGCAAGGGTTTTCCATTACAAAATGATGGACATTCATGCTGGCGGTCATGCCAAGGCGGAAGAATTGAAAAAAATGATTAGAATTATGAAGCCGAAGTTTTTCCTTCCCATCCATGGCCAGTATTCAATGCTTGTCGCCCATTCCCAGTTAGCCGAAGAGGCGGGGATAAAAGATAAAAATATAGTTGTAGCGGAGAACGGAGATATTATAAATCTAAGCCCAAGAAAAATTTATCTTGAAAAAAAGAAGGTACCTGCAAATTATATAATGATTGATGGCTTGGGAGTGGGGGATGTGGGCCAGGTTGTTTTGCGAGACAGGCAGATGTTAGCCCGAGATGGAATGTTTGTAATTATTGTGGTTGTAGATAAGGAGACGGGAAGGGTCAGGACATCTCCGGATATTATCTCAAGGGGATTTGTTTATTTGCGGGAATCAAAGAGAATGCTTATGGAGACCCGAAAAAAAACTATTGCTATTGTTGAAAGAGCCACTGGCTCGGGCAGGGCGGTAAACTGGAGTTATATCAAGGATGAGATTCGCAACAAAATCGGGAAATTTTTGTTTCAAAAAACCCAGAGAAGGCCTATGGTTCTGCCGGTGGTAATTGAGGTTTAATACCTGTCAAGGAGCGTTTGTCTGCTTGACATTTTAGCAAGGATTGTTTAGCGGGATTGCTCATTGCCAAAAAAGTGAAAAAGGGTTTAATCCTTTTGTTAAAAGACAAATAAAATTATGCCGGGGAATAAAAATAACTTGCAAAGCGGGAGGGTGGTAATTTATAGGGGACCGAGAAACGAGGTTGAGGTTGAGGCGCGTTTTGAAAAAGGAGGGGTTTGGTTAAGTCAGGCAGAGATTGCCCGTCTTTACAAAAAGGAGCGTTCTGTTGTTACCAAACACATCAATAACATTTTTAGAGATAAAGAGGTGGATAAAAAAAGCAATGTGCGAAAATTGCACATTGCCGGTTCCGACAAGCCGGTCGCTTTTTATAGTTTAGATGTGATTTTAGCAGTAGGATATAGAACGAGTTCGGCAAGGGCCATTCATTTTAGAAAGTGGGCAACAAGAATTCTCAAGGATTATCTTGTTTCGGGTTATGCGATAAACCAAAAACGGATTTTGGAAACGCGGGCAAGGTTTGAGGACCTTCAACATGCAATTAACTTTTTAAGGAAGAGATCAAGGCATAGACTTTTGTCAGGACAGGGACGGGAAATTTTGGATTTGCTTGCTGATTACTCTAAAGCCTTGAGGTTGCTTGAGGAGTATGATAAGCACAGGCTTCGCTTGAGCAGAAAAACAAGGATAAAATTTATCTTGAAATATGAAGAGGCAAAAGAGGTCATTATGGCAGTTAAGAAGGATTTGACAAGAAGAGGTAAGGCCAGCAACCTATTTGGCAGAGAAACCGATAATAAACTAAAAGCAATTTTGGGAAATATCTACCAAACCTTTAAGGGGAAAGAAATTTATCCCTCACTGGAGGAAAAGGCGGCGCATCTTTTGTACTTTATTGTAAAAGACCACCCATTTATTGACGGAAACAAGCGCATCGGCTCTTTTTTATTTGTCTATTTTTTGGACCGGAACGATTTTCTTTATAAGGAGACAGGAGAAAGAAAGATAAACGACAACGCCTTAACCGCCCTGACGCTTTTAATTGCTGTAAGTGCTCCCAAAGACAGGGATATTTTGATTAAGATAATAACAAATTTAATCAGCCGATAATCCTCCTTTACAGATTCAAATTAAAAATGCGTAATTACAAAATTAGGTCCAAAATTTAAGCGACATTGGGTATTGACGTCTGGATTTTAGGTTGTAATTTGTAATTTTTGCGGTCAACCAATTTGAGATTTAATTTTAACCTAAAAAGGGACCTTGCTTACCCAGGGTAAGCAATAGGGTAAGCAATAGGGTAAGCAATAATAGGGTACTAATAAAATTATGCCGAGGTATATAGAAAGGTTTAAATCACAAGATGGAAAAAGGGAGGAAAGACAGATAGATTATAGCCAAAAGCGATTGGCTAATTTGGAGATAGAAGAGCCAGTGGTGGGAAAAGAAGAGGTCTTTACGGAAGCAAGAAAAATTAAAGCAAAAGAGGTTCGTGCGGAAAGATGTGCGTTTATGGATGCTAAAGAATGTCAGGTAGAAAGGGTTGAAGTGGAAAAAGGGTCTGCATTTACTAGAGCTCAACACTGTCAGGTAGAAGAGGTTAAAGTGAGAGTGGTTGCATTTTTTAATGCTAAAGATTGTCGGGTAGGAAGGGTTGAATCGAGAGAAGATGCATTTCAGGAGGCCGAGGACTCTTGGGCAGGAGAGGTTAAAGCGGAGTGGAGGGCATTTCCCTTCGCTAGAACCTGCCAAGTAGAAAGGGTTGAAGCAGGAAAGGATGCATTTGAAGAGGCTGAAAGGTGTCTAATAACTGAAAAGGTGAAAGGAGAAAAAATAGGTGAGGCCTCTTTAGGAGTAGTGGTTTTAGGGAACACAGAGGGCGAGGTTTCTCCCTCAGTGATTTTAATGAAGGGAAAATTGAAAAGAGAGAAGCCAGAAGAAATAAGAAAGTTTTTTGAAGAGGAGTTAAAGAAATCCCAAAAGGTAGAAGAAAGTATTTATGACTATCTTTCTTTTTTCAATTGGGAGGGAAAAACCCTAAAGGAAGGAAAAGAAAAACTTAAGAGAAGATATGAGAGGGTAAAAGAAAAAAGGTACTTATTGGAAGAATTAAGAGATTATAACTTCTTTTTCCTGATAGGTGATAATTCCAAAAGAGAGGAGATTCTTTTTGACTTTGAGAGATTGGAAGAAGAAGACAAAAGGGCCCTTTTGTCTTTAAATCATCACCTTCCCCAACTTGAGAAGGTCAAGGATTACCTCTCGGTTTTTTCTCTTGATGATTGGGTAAAACTCGGAGAATATGCTGAATTCTTGGATTTTGATGAAGAGAAACTAAAAGAAATCAAAGACAAAGACCCCGGTTTAATCAGAAAAGCGCTTTTAGATTCTCCTAAAGAAAATCTTAGGTCATATCTAAAAGGACTGGGGATTGAACTAAAAAAAGAGGAAGAAATAGACAAAGATACTATTATTGCTGCCACAGTTCACAAACTTTCGGAAGAGAAGAAGGGGGAAACTTTTGGTAAAGAAGAGAGGAAAAAAGCCCAAGAAATTTAACATTAAACTTAAAAGGTAGCCAATTATGGCAAAGAAGGCAATGGGAGGAAGGGCTGGAAGAGGATGCCGAATTTTTTGCCTGCTTAAAAGATAAAGGGTAAAGAAAAGACCTCCGGAAGAAAAAACGGCAACAAGCAATGGAGGCAGTAGCCCTTGGCTTGTCAGAGAGGCGCAGAGCATTAGGGGAAAAGCCACATCTCCACCGCCTAAAACCAGAAACTTTTCTCCTAATTGAACCTGCTTTAGATTTTCTCCGAGGTTTGAGGGCTGCGAAGGAATGACAAATGCCAACGGGGCTGCGCTGTCTATCATTTCACGAGCCATTTTTATCATATGCTTTGTTTTATATACAGAAATCCAGTCATAAATTGAAAAGATAATCAAAAGGATAATTACCATATATGGCTTTAGATTTAATCCAAGGCCAGCGCCTATCCCAGCAATACCCAAAACCATTAGAAGGTTTTGATTAAGTACCGAAGGACTTTTAAGCCACCAGAGAATCAATATCAGCATTAAGGCCAAGGAGAAGAGGTCTGTTAGAAAACTAGCCAAAAGTATTACTCCCCCAAGGAAGGAGGTTACAACAAAGAGAAATTTAAAAAATACCTTCTTTTTTCTTTTGCTCCGGGTTATTTTTAGGATAAAGAGAATGAAAAGGGTGGCTAAAAAGAAGTCAAAAACGAAATCTAGGGGAGAAATACTTGCCGGGCTGATATTTTGGACTTCCAGGACCTTTCTCATCCTGAAGGCGGAGAATATGCCCAGGCCTAGCGTTGAGGAAAAAAGAAGAAATTCAAATAGAAAGAACTTTGAAAAGGCGTTATCTTCTTTCATATTGGCAGATATTTAGTTTCTAAGAATGGCCCCTTAGACCTCGTATATTTTATCATAGCAGATTTTGGATTTATCACAAATTTTTCAAATTATGGTAAAATAATAAACAAAGCGTTGCTTACTCTGGATAAGCAATAGTAGAGAGAAAAATCCGAAATCCGAATTTCGAAACAATGACCGAAATTAACTAAAATTCCAATATCCAATATCCAAATTCCAATTAATATCCAATTTCCAATGACCAAAACTAACTAGAAATTCCAATATCCAAATTCCAATTTCCAATTAATATCCAATGACCGAAATTCCAATGACCGAAATTAAGTGAAAATTCCAATTTCCAAATTCCAATTTCCA
>JAGGSE010000126.1 GCA_021159225.1 bacterium | reverse complement strand
ACAGGGTATAGGGCAACCCTGAACCCTACGTGGTTCAGGGTTGGTCATTGTTTCGAAATTCGGATTTCAGATTTTTATTCAGTTCTAATATCTTACCCCTTTGGAGAGAGAAAATCAAGGGATGCTCCAGAATCCGGAAAACTGTAAGATGGGTAGAAAAAGTTGACAAAAGAAAAAAATAGTTTAAGAATTAAAACTATGAAAAAAACTAAAGCCTTGGTCTTGTTGTCAGGAGGATTGGATTCTATTTTGGCAGTAAAAATTTTAGAAGCCCAAGGAGTAAAAATTAAGGGATTGGGCTTTAAAAGTTATTTTTTCAATGAAAAATTAGCCAAAAAAGCAGCCAAGGAATTAAACATCCCAATAAAAATAATTGACCTTTCAAAAGAGCACCTAAATCTGGTAAAAAAACCGAAATATGGCTATGGCAAGGGAATGAATCCCTGTATTGATTGTCATATCCTAATGCTGAAGAAGGCAAAAAATATAATGTTAAAAGAAAAATTTGACCTTGTGGCAACCGGTGAGGTCTTGGGAGAAAGGCCAATGAGCCAAAACCTGAAGTCCCTGAAATTAATTGAAAAAAAATCAGGTCTAAAGGGTTATCTTTTAAGGCCCTTGTCAGCAAAATTGTTAGAGCCAACAATCCCAGAAAAAAAAGGTCTAATAGAAAGAAAAAAACTCTTAGATATCTCCGGACGCTCCCGAAAAAGGCAATTAAAACTGGCGAAAAAATTTAAGATTAAATCTTATCCAAGCCCTGCTGGCGGTTGTCTTCTCACTGATTTAGAATTCTCCAAAAAATTAAAAGATTTATTTGAAAAATATCCCCGGTGTCAGGGCAATGATATTGAACTATTAAAATTGGGGCGGCATTTTTGGCAAGACAAGGTAAAAATCATTGTCGGGAGAAACGAAGAAGAGAATAAAAAAATTAGAAAATTGGCAAAAAGGGCTGATGTTCTGATTGAAATGGAAAACTACCCGGGACCTCTTACCCTTGTCCGTTCTTACTCTAAAAGGAAGGTCCCTTCAAGGATTTTAGAGAAAGCAAGGTTTTTGACCAAATACTATTCAACAAAGAGCCGTCAAAAAAAGGATATAAAATTTAAAATCCTTTCTGGTTAAAAGTAAAACTTGATATCTTTCCTTGCTGAGGCATTCTTGTCGAGGTGGAGCATATCGCAGCCGAGCCCCAGAATAGGTTTGCGCTTCAGAAAAAGGTTTGTGAGGCTCGGTCAGATTTTGGAAGCGCCTGGGAATAAATTTTTTTCTACTACTTACCGCGACTTCGTGCTCCCCGAGGCAAGATGCCTCAGCAAACTTATTACCAAGGCGGTCAACAATTACAAGTAGAACAAAAAATGTCCATATTAGGCAAGATAAATCCAGAATTTTTTGAGCGGGTTATTTATCCCCAACTTGGCTCAAGAGATAAAAATATCATTCAAGGACCGCAGTCCGGGGTTGACTACGGAGTGGTAAAAATAGGGACCAAATACCTTGCCTTATCAACTGACCCCTTCTTTATTGTCCCAGAACTGGGCTGGGAAAAAGCGGCCTGGTTTGCCTTTCATATTATCTTTTCTGATGTAGCGGTCTCTGGCCTTAAGCCAAAATACCTGACAATAGACCTAAACCTACCCCCGGAAATGAAAGAATCCCAGTTGGAAAAAATATGGAAAACAATCAACCTTGAGGCAAAAAAACACAAAATTGCCATAATAACCGGCCATACTGGAAGATACCAAGGATGTAATTATCCAATGATAGGAGGAGCAACCGCAATTGCCATAGGAAACCAAAAAGAGTTAAGAGGTCCCCATAAGGTAAAAACAGGTGACAGGGTAATTGTCACCAAGGGACCGGCAATAGAAACCACTGCTCTTCTCTCGGTTCTCTTTCCTGATAAATTCATTAAGGCAGGAGGCGAAAAATTCCAAAAAGAAGCCAGTAATCTCTTTTATCAGATATCAGTAATGAACGACTGCGCCATTGCCAGAAATTTCAAAGGGGTCCACGCTATGCACGATGCCACTGAATACGGAATATGGGGAGGATTGTATGAAATGGCAAAAGCAGGAAACTATGGACTGGCTATTGAGGAGGAATCTATTCCCATTCAGCCGGTTGTCAGAAAAACTGCCAAATTGTTTGATTTTGACCCTTTCTCTGCCATCAGTGAAGGAACCCTTTTGGCTATGGTGGACAAAAAAGAAACAAACCGGGTAATCAAGGCATTGAATGAAAAAGGGATAACCGCTCGGGCAGTGGGAAGGGTGGTAGATAAAAACCAGGGATTAAAAATAATCAAAAAAGGGAAGCAAAAGCCACTTAAACATCCCAAAACAGACCCCTATTGGCTTTTGGTAAAAAAATTTTCAAAATAGTGTGTCCCCGGCAGGATTTGAACCTGCACCCTTTTCGGGACCCCGCACTTTTTAAATGTGTCGGAGGAGAGATTCGAACTCTCATGGATTTCTCCACCCCGCACTTTTTTGATGTGTCCCCGGCAGGATTTGAACCTGCACCCTTTTCGGATGTGGTCCTAAACCACACGTGTCTACCAATTCCACCACGGGGACAAAAAGTGCGGGGCGCGTCTACCAGTTCCGCCACTCCGACAAAAAGTGCGGGGCGTGTCTACCAATTCCACCACGGGGACCCCCCTTAAAATCTTATCAATTCTATGGGTCTTTTGACAACAACCCCCACTACATCAAAATAGTGGGGGTCTATCTTCTTATCATCACCTGAACCATCCTTAAAGTATCAGGGCAACAATAGATGGAATGGCTCTGGCAAAGAAGGCAACAATTATCCCAATAATAGCATAAAGGAAGTAATTTCTTGCTGTCTCCACCTTTTTTTCATCCCCGGCTGAGGTCATAAAGTTGTATCCAGCATAAAGACCCAAAATTATTCCCAAAACCAGCAAGATGGCAAAAATTACATTGGTCGCCCTGTAAATAGAGTTCAACACACAAGCCACTCCCCAACTATCTCTCGCTTCTGTAGCAGAACAAAGCTGCTTGCCATTCACATCCACACATGCGTCGCTCACATTCCCATAACACTTTCCTGCCTCCCATGTCTGACCATCAAATTTAAAGGTGCTGTGTATTTGGCAGCATTGGGTAGTAGCAGCCAGAACCGGGCCAGCGAAAACAGCCACGCTAGCAGCCAAAATCAGAATGGCTAAAATTTTCTTCATAATTTAAAATACCTACAATCGTTTGCTCTTTTAGAAGAATTCGACCTTTATATTATAAAGAGTTTACAAGGAATAAATAAAATGTCAAGGTCTACAGACAGGCGGCTGAAGCCACCCTGTCCAATTTCTCCAGCCGCATTATTTTTACTCCCCGGGCAGCCCGGGAAAGTTTTGAAATCTGAGACAACTTCAAGCGGATAACCTGTCCTTTTTGGGAAATAACAACCAGGTCCTTTTCCTCCTCGCCCAAAACCTTTGAGAAAACCAGCCCTCCTGTCTTTTGGTTAACCTTAGCAGCAATAATCCCTCTTCCCCCTCTTCCCTGACGCCGATACTCCCTTATAGATGTTCTCTTCCCGTATCCATTTTCCGTGATTACCAAAAGATACTGCCTCGCTTTTGCCCCACTTATAACATCCATCCCTATGACACAATCTCCTTTTTCCAAACAAATGCCTTTCACTCCGGCAGCCGGCCTTCCCATTGGTCGCACATCCTTCTCCCTAAACCTGATTGCCTTTCCCTTTTTTGTCACCAAGATAATATCGTCCTTGCCGCTTGTTTTGGCAACCTTGCAAAGAAGGTCTCCCTTTTTTAAAGAAATAGCAATAAGACCCGATTTTCTGACATTTTCAAACTCGGAGATAGGGGTCTTCTTTATCAAGCCATTTTTTGTAACCATCAATAAATACCTTGCCTGCTCGGCTTCCCCCAAAGGAATAAGGGATAAGACCTTTTCTTTGGGAGATATTTCCAAAAAGTTTGGCAGACCCCGTCCCCTTGCCGTTCTCTTGCCCTCAGGAATTTCATAAACCGGTGAGCGAAAAACCTTGCCAGAGTCAGTAAAGAAGAGAAGATTGTCCTGGGTATTAACAGTTAAAAAGTGTTCAACGATATCTTCGCCAACAGTTTTCATCCCCATCATCCCCTTTCCTCCTCTATTTTGGATTCTGTATGTTTTTGGATTTATCCGTTTGATATAACCGCCCTGGGTTAGGGTAATGATTGTTTCTTCTTTTGGTATCAGGTCCTTAATGGAAATTTCTCCTGGTTTGTTGGCAAAAACCTTGGTCTTTCTTCGGTCGCCAAATTTCTCCTTAAGCAGAGACAACTCTTTTTTAATCACCCCCTTTACCTTTTTGGGGCTCTTGAGGATTGAGGTAAGTTCCTTGATTTTGGCACGCACCTCCTTTAACTCATCCTCAATCTTCTTTCTTTCCAATCTTGCCAAGGCAGAGAGTTTTGTTTCCAAAATGGCATTTGCCTGAATGTCTGTTAAGCGAAACCTTTTAATAAGATTTTTTCTGGCTTCCTCCCGGCTGGCAGACCTCTTTATTGTCTGAATTACCCTGTCAATCTGGGAAAGACACTTATGAAGACCCTCCAATATATGCGCCCGCTCTTTGGCTTTCTCTAAATCGTATTTTGTCCTTCTTACAACCACCTCCTTTCGGTGCAGAAGGAAATAATTCAAAATTTCCACCAGATTCAAAACCCTGGGCTGAATACCCTCAACCAATGCCAGCATATTGAGGTGATATGTCCTCTGAAGTTCGGAAAACTTATAAAGCCGGTTTAAGACCTTCTGGGGGATTGTCCCCTTTTGAAGTTCAATCACAATCCTCATTCCTTCTTTATCTGACTCGTCCCTGATATCCTTTATCCCTTCAATTTTTTTCTCTGAAACCAGGTTGGACAACTGAAGGAGAAATGCTGATTTTTGGACCTGAAAAGGAAGTTCGCTAATGATAATCTGATGCCTCCCTTTTTTCGTTTCAACAATCTCTGCCTTTCCCCGGGTAAGAATAGGACCCTTTCCCTGAGAATACGCCTGAATAATATCCTTTTTCCCAAAGACATAGCCAGCGCTGGGAAAGTCAGGTCCCTTGATAAACTCAAACAACTCTTCGGTCTGGGCATCAGGATGGTCAATAAGATAAATTAGGGCATCGCAAACCTCAGATAGGTTATGGGGAGGAATATCGGTTGCCATCCCAACAGCAATGCCAAGAGAACCATTGAGCAAAAGTTGGGGCAGGGGCGAAGGCAAAACCGCCGGCTCATTTCTGGTTCGGTCGTAATTGGGAACAAAATCAACCGTATTCTTCTCAATATCCTTAAGCATCTCTTCTCCTATTTTAGAAAGTTTTGCCTCTGTATATCGTTGAGCAGCCGCCGGATCATTGTCTATAGAATTGTGAACAAATACCCCGGCAGATAAAGCAAAATTATGCCAGGGTTCAGTGGTTATATCATAAACATCTTCTCTTTTT
>JAGGSE010000206.1 GCA_021159225.1 bacterium | reverse complement strand
ACATTATATATTCTCTCTTTTTTTCTTGTATAAACTCTTTCTCTTATCTCGTCCATCCTCAGTGTCTTTACTCTGATCTTATCATCAATCTCTATTATGTTAAAGCTGTTTTTATCCCCCAGCCTTGTTTTTACACTGCACATTGTTCCTGCATTTACTATAAGTAGATCCTCCAGTTGGTATATATTTGGATAATGTTTATGACCGCTCAGTACCAGATTCACACCATACTTTATCAGAATATCTATCACATCGCCTGAATTAAAGAGTACATTTCTTTCTCTTCCAGTATTCGGTACCGGAACTAAATGATGATGAAAGGATACTATTTTGATCCTTTTATCAATATATTTTCTCAGTTTTTCTTTGAGCCATAGAAAACTTGAGTTGCTGATTCTCCCTTCATTCATATCAGGAATAACACTGTTAAGATAGAGAATCACATAGTCCTTACCCTCTTTTACCCCACTCAGAGGGCCTATGAGATTTTCGAACAGTTTTAAACCCACATTCTTTCCATCATGGTTCCCGGGAACGAATATTATTGGTTTTTTAACCATAGAAAAAGCTTTAATTGCCTTCTCATACTCTCTGAGATATCCTCTATCCACAAGATCGCCTGTATGAATAACAAAATCAACATCAGAGTTATTTATCATCTCAACAGTTCTGTCAAAGCTTTCTTTGATAATATGGGGGAAGTGGGTATCTGAAATATGTGCTATCTTCATTCAATCACTTGAAATCTGTGTCTCAAGATTAAATTTTTGAAGATCTATTATGTCTTTCAGTGAAAATATCCCTATAAACTCTCCCTTTTCTTTTATAAGTATATGTCGCACCTGAAAATTTGCCATTATATCAAGAACTTCTTCTATCGGTACAGAACTGTCACAGAAAACTAAATTTTTGCTCATGATTTTTTTTATCTTCTCATCAACAGAGAATCCCTTTGCAATACCCTCTATTATATCCTTTTTCGTCAGAAAACCAACTATCTTCTCATTTTCCAGAACAGCAAGCGATGATATTCCAAACTCTATCATCTTTTTACATGCATTTTTTATTGTTTCATTTTTATCTATACCCATAATTCCCCTTGTCATGAATTGTTTTATCGGTATTCTGGCTTTTTCCACATTTAGGAACAATTTCATACCTCCTTTGCCAGTTCTTTTGTCATACTATCCATTATGAAATCCAGACTATCATCTAAGGAATTATTTTCTATGAGAGGTACACCATGTTCCTTAGCTTTATTTACTATGAAATCCTGTATCTCAAGTATCCTCTTAAATTCTTTAACATAGAGTTCAGCTTTCCTGCTCGTTCCATAGGATCTTGCATAAAATCTATTTATGTACTCTTCTTTATTTTTTAAATAAAGTATAAAATGAAATATCTTGGAATTTTCTTTCTCTGTATCGATGTATCCTGGAACTAAATGAATCCCGTCGATAACAAGATTGATTCCCTCCTGTTCAGCTCTTGAGATCACAGCCTCAGCTCCAACACTCACATATTTAACCTGTGTCTCAAAGGCGTATATAGTCCTGTTTATATACGGACTTGGAGGTTCAACTCTGCTGTATGCTTTAAAAGATGATGCGTGAAGCGTGGGAAGAAGTTCTTTGGATATCATCTTTCTCATAACCTCTCTTACAGTATCTGTGCCTATAATGGATCTTATACCGAGCCTGTATCCGAGATCAAATGCTATTGTTGATTTCCCTGTCCCCGTTCCTCCACCTATCAGTACTATTATAGGTTTTCCAAGTTCTCTGAACTTTCTCCAGACGAGATAATTTTTAGCTTCTTTTTTATATCCTTTATCGTTTAAAAACTGATATATAATCTCCATAAGCTGTTCTGAGTTTATTTCCTCTGTTTTCTTTTTTTCGAGCATATCTCTTATCTCTTCTGCAATATGATAAGCCTCAGCAATCTCCACTCCTGCCCTAGTTAAAGACCTTGCCAGAATTCCCCTTGAGAATGGAAGTCTGTATTTTTTTGTCTTGACAGTGAACATTACTATATACTTAATAAAACTATATATTAAAAGGTTTGGACTCTGGTGTCGTGTCACAAGATATAAATATGAGAATGAGAATTAACATCAAGGAGATGATAAAAATGGCAATGGCATTTATCCAGATAGGTGTAGAACCAGGAAAAGAAGAGGAAGTGAAAAAGAGCCTGAAAAACCTGAATTATCTGTCCTGCAAAATAGAGGAAGCATATCTAACATATGGAGAGTTTGATGTGGTGATGAAGATCAGTTCCGATGCTACAGAAAATATAAATCATTTTATAATGGCTCTGAGGAAGGTAAAGGGTATCAGAAGAACGGTAACAAGTCTTGTTATCGGTACGATATAGATAAATTTATTAATGACCTTAAAGACTTTCATTCATGAAGATCGTAATAATAGGAGGAGGAGCAGCAGGTACAAGAGCTGCCATAGAGCTGAGGAAAAGAGACAGAAACTCGGAGATATATATTATAAATGAAAAAAACTACAGAGAGTACTCTCCATGCGGAATGCCATTTGTGTTTTCTGGCGAGGTAAAGAGTTTTGAGGCTCTGCAGACACTGGATAAAAAGTTTTATGAAAGAATGAAGATAAATCTCATTCTCGGTAAAAAAGTAAGAGAGATCGATACTGAAAATAAGAAAATTATCTATGACGATACCGAAATGGAGTATGATAAATTGATTCTTGCCACCGGAAGTTACGCATTTGCACCTCCGATAAAAGGTATTGATTCAGATAATGTTATAATCTTCAAAGATATGGATGACGCAAAAAGGATATATGAGAAGATGAAGAGAGCAAAAAAGGCAGTTATCATAGGAGCTGGATTGATAGGGCTGGAAACAGCTTACGCATTTGTAAAAAATGGTATAAAAGTAACAGTAGTGGAGATGCTTGATAGAGTGTTGCCTGTGATGCTCGATAAAGACATGGCAGAAATAGTTAAAAAACATTTAGAAGATAAGGGAATTGAAATATATCTCAATGAAAAAGTCCTGGAGATAGAAAAAACAGTGAAAACAGATAAAAGGGAGATAGAAACTGATTTAGTTGTTATATCCACGGGAGTGAGAGCAAATATCGAACTTGCCAGAAAAACAGGGATAGAAACAGGCTACGGCATAAAAGTAAATGAAAAAATGGAGACGAATATTAAAGATATTTATGCCTGTGGGGATTGTGTTGAATGCGTGGACTTCATAACTGGAAAGCCTATAATGAGTCAGTTGGCCACCACAGCAGTGAGACAGGCAAAGGTGATAGCAGATAATATAGCGGGAAAAGATACTGAGTTCAAGCCTGTTTTAAATACCTCCATAACAGAGTTATTCGGACTGGAGATAGGGAGTACAGGATTAACATCTGTGAGAGCTGAGAAGGAGGGAATAAAAGTCCTGATTGGAAAATACAGAGGAAAGACAAGGCCCGAATATATGGAAGGAGAAGATATAGTGGTGAAGGTAATAACTGATGAGGAGGGAAGAATCCTTGGATCTCAGATGATTGGAAAATGTTTGATAGGAAGAATGGATGCGATATGCCTGGCAATACTGAATAAAATGAATGTAAAGGATCTCGCAAATATGGAGTACTGTTATGCTCCTCCTGTTTCTCAGGAGTTTGAGCCGATGTATATTGCATGTGAGATGGCTGCGAGGAGATTGAGGTGATACACCAGATTTTCTTCTGGTGAGAATGTGGCCATAATAGAAACGAAGAAACTGACCAAGAAATTCGGAACATTAACAGCTGTGGAATCTCTTAATCTTAAAATAGAAAAAGGAGAGATATTCGGGCTGATAGGGCCCAATGGATCCGGGAAAACTACCACAATCAAAATGCTCTGTGGTCTTTTACTGCCCACATCAGGTACTGCATATGTACTCGGGAGAAAAGTTCCGGATAAAAGTATAACTCAATCCCTGGGGTATATGCCACAGGAAATGGCTCTGTATGAAGGATTAACTGTACATCAGAATATAGAATTCATAAATTTAGAAAAATGGAGAGATTCTCTTCAAAAATGCGTTTGATGGAATATACCAGAGTACTCCTGAAGGTAGAATAATCTCTGTAAATCCAGCACTTGTGCGTATGCTTGGATATGACTCAGAGGAGGAACTCCTTGGTGTTGATATCTCACATGATCTTTACGCAGATCCAAAGGAGAGAGATGTTTTGATTAAAAAACTGGAGAAGAATGGTGTACTCAGGAATGTTGAACTTGTTCTGAAACGCAGGGATGGATCTCTCATCACAGTACTTGAGAATTCCCGTGTCGTCCGGGATGAGGAGGGCAATGTACTGTATTATGAAGGGACATTAACAGATATAACTGAACGTAAAAAAGCAGAAGAGGAGTTAAAAACTCTTTTTGAAGCCAGCAGATTGATAAACTCAACTACAGATATTAATAAGATATTTAGATTTGTCTCCGATTCTGTTCAGAAATTGATAGGATTTGATAATCTTATAATCTTTTTAGTTTCTGAGAATAACAGAGATTTATATCCTGTTTATGTTTCGAAAGATGTCAGAGAAAAGATGAAAGATCTGATCCTGAGGTATGGGGAGGGGCTGGTAGGGTACTGTATCAAAAACAGAGAGATAATGCTTGTGAAGAATGCAAATGAAGATAAAAGAGCCAAAAGAATCCCTGGATTAACAGAGACATTTGTTTCTCAGATACTTTTTCCTCTTGTGATAGAGGATAAATGCGTTGGTGCACTACATATCTCAAAAAGTGTTTCCAATGCATACAGAGATAGAGACATTGAGATTTTAAAACCTCTGAGTGAGATCATTGCCTCAGCTCTCAGAAATCTATCATTTTATAATAAAGTTAAGAGACTCGATGCGAAACTCAGGAAAACATTACCAGAAAATCTCAGATAACATATATCCTGTCCTTTTCACCATAGTGTCTTACCTTTTTAAAATAATAAGCTCTGGCTACCATGGCGCATATAAATGCATCTTCTTCATGTTTGTTTCTGAAAACATATTTTTTCAGTTCATCTTTTAATTTTTCTCTTGACGCATGGGGATATGTTTCTATCACCTCTTCTTTGATCTTATTTTTGAGGGAGATAGCTCGTTGGGTGAGTTTCTGCATGCCTTTGAAGGTCAGAGGTAGTATTCTGAACTCCTTCCTCAGTTCAAGATCGCATTCTCTGAAATGTTCACCATAAAAAGAGAGAGGAGCATCTATAGCTATGACTTTGGGGCTATGTTTCTCTATGAACTCTAAGATTTCGTTATCGCTATGTAAAGACTCTAATATTACCTTTTCATTTATGAGAGCCATTCCGGTAATATTTTTTTCATCACCGGCGAGATCTATACCGAGAAACATGATGGAAATATGATATTACTATACTTAAATTTTTATTTAAATTCAGAATAGAAAAGTTTAAATAATCATAATACAGTAGGGATATATGATAAGGAAAAGAGGGGAG
>JAGGSE010000180.1 GCA_021159225.1 bacterium | reverse complement strand
TATATCTTGACCATTCTTCTCCTCTCCTTCTCACACTTTCCGGCACTGCCTCTCCAACCTTTTTTCCTGCCCATCTGGCTCCCTTTTGGGCTTTTTCTGCAGCCGCCTTTACTATTACCTTGCTTCCTGGCAAGACCTCCATTCCTTGACTGGCGGTTGCTATTGTAGCGAAGAAACCTATCAGAAGAATAAGAATAGGAAAGATATACATATAAAGCCCGGCAAGGATGCTTGGCGGTGGGGAGGTTTGGATGACCCAGTCAACCATTGACTTGTTTGCTAAAAAGATAAAGAAAGCGCCGAAGACACCGATGACACACCATTGGATAAAGGAGGTCCACCAGTTGTCCCAGTAGAGAAATCCAGGGAAAAACATCTTTATGTACCTGTTTGGACCAAAGACCCGACTAACAAAGGCAATGGGCGAGAAAATGATTAGAACCCACAAAAAGACATATCTTACTAAAAACAAAAGGCAGTAAAGAACTATTACCACAATGGCAACAATGGCAAAAATAATAAAAACCAAGGCATCAATTATTGCCCTTAGAGGATCTTTTCCTCCCTGGCTTTGCAAGCCATTACTTATGGCTTGGACAAAACTGTTGTTAAACCCTCCTGTTAAGAGATGCTTCATTAAATAATTTGAAAAATCAATAATCCAGCCGCAGATGACCGGGGTAAAATTAATCAAAAGGGCAACGATAATAAGAACCGGTAGTGTCCTTTTTGCCTCGTATTCCTTAATTCCCAAAATAATTCCCAGGGCTATGACAATCAGACCAAGGACAAGGAAGATATTTGCCAGGTCCCGAACAAATGCCCAGGCATTATAGACAAGAGGATTGTCCGGGCCAGTCATTGTCATATTCAAAAAATTAGGACTGATTACCCATTGGAGGGCCTGATAAGCCAAACCCAGAAGGGCTCCGATTCCCAAGATGACCAGATTGGCAATGGCTTGAATAATGGCGTTTGCTAAATTGCCTGCTGCTCCTTCTACTGCTCCTCCTACTATTCCTCCTACTGCTCCTGCTGCTCCCATTATCCAATCTAGTACCCCTGCTTCAGCAGCACACGGAAGAAATATAAAAAGAGAAGCCAGCAACACAAAAAGAGAAACCAGCAACAGAACAAATAGAGAGGTAAATTTTTTAGTTAATCTTTTCATCAATTTTATTATATGCTACAATTTACAAGAATACAAGAAAGATGTTTAAATTTCCACCCCTAACCCCCGAAACTATTATAATGCTTCCCTGGGCAGTGATGTTAGATGCTATCCCATGGTTCTTGCTCCGGTTTGGCTTGGATGATTTTGGTATTCTTGATTTTGTGGGAGCAATTACCATTGGGCTCTGGCTGTTTTTGAGAAAAGGAAAAACAAATGGCTTAAGGGACAAGGGAAAGGGCCCAACAGGCATAATAAGAAAACTGTTTACCGGTAGGTACCTCAAATTTTTAACCCCTTTTGTTAATGAGATAATTCCCTATTGGGGAACGATTATGCCTTCCTGGACACTTTCTGTTTATTTTAATTTAAGCGAATGAAAAAAGCAATTTCCATTTTTTTTATCCTTTTTCTTGTTTTGGGTCCGCTTTTGGTTTTTGGAGTAGAAACCGAGATTAACTATCCCAATGTGCCAGGGACTGCTCCTCCACCGACCTCGGGCACTCCTTTTCCTGTTTATATCAAATACCTGTTTAATTTAGGCCTGGCCATCTCAGGAATTATTGCCCTGGCAGTTATTTTCTGGGCTGGCTTTATCTACCTTACCTCTATTGATAATCCAGAGAGAAAAAAAGAGGCGGGAAGAAGGGTCATTGCCGGGCTTTTGGGATTAATTATTCTTCTTGCCGCCTATGTTATATTAACCACTATTAATCCCCAATTGGTTATTCTTTCAATTGGAGAGATAACCCCTGCTCCTACTTCTACTGGTCCCCTGCTTTCGCTTCCCCCCAGCACCTTTGATGAGATTCCCCTGGGCACACTGGTTGAAAGAATTGTCGCGGAAAACATTTCCTGCTTCAATTTTACCTCTCCTCCTAATTCCTCAATAGAACTTTCGGACTGCCAAAGCGAAGAACCCCTAAGAACAGTAGACAATTCTCCCTTGGTTTCAACCTCTGCCCTTTCTCTTCCTACCAGCACCTTATTGGTCGGAACCACCACCTTTTTTGACTCTACCACTACCCATTACTACTATTCCTCCAGCACAAAGATATTCTCAACTAGTTCCGACTTCCGTTTTTGTTACACCTATGATTCGGATGGAAATAAATCAGGGATTCTCTTAAACAAGGACCGCTATGAGTGCCTGGCAAACCTCTTATCAGCCCTAAAAAGAAAATCTGAGATACTAAAGGGCCATATCTATGACCTGGAACTTCTTACTTCAACACTGGTGCCTTCAAACCTGAAAACAGAAATCTCCCATCTAAACACCTATGCCAAGGATCTGAGAGATCATGCCGAGGAGCTAAAAGGATATGCAGACAACTGCGATTGCTCCCATTGTAATAAATGCTGTGATAGCAGTGGTTGTGGGTCATGTACCTGCAATTGCAGCTGTTCTGATGATCCCTGCCCTAATAGAGCCAACATGGAGAACCTCAGAAATACAACCCTTCCCAATGATATTGCCGATATCACTTCTACTGTTACCTCTACCCTTCCTGGTATTCTTTACTGGGAGAAGGAGATTAATAAAAAGAGGGATATGATTCGGGCTTTTATTTTTGGTGCCGACCCAACAATAAACCTATGGTATTATGACCCAAATATGGACCCAAGGGTTAATCCAAGGTTTATGCCCTTTAATGAAGGAATAACCCGCCTAAGAGAACATATTGACTATCTTAAAGAAGAACTTGAGAAATTGGAAAAAGGTGAAGAAAAAATGAAATCTCCCTATGGCGACCGGCTTACCCTAATGGAGTTCTTGCGTATCAAAAAAGAACACTCTGGGGAGGAAATAATTACAAGCCAGGCATATTTAGGAAGCCAATATGATATTACCAAATACTGCTGGAGGTCCAATTGCAATAGCACCGATACCAATGGAGTTTGCGATTCCTGTTCTACCTCAACCGAGGGCCGGCTATGCGGAATAGAAAATGGGCTGGAGCAGTTTGTTTTTGACGGCGACCCCGCCACCTTTTATCTTAATGAAAACTATCTTGAGGAACCAGTTATTTTCAAAAAAGAAAAATGCACCATTGACCAGACCTTAGAGCACGGCTTTCCCAAGGGTCTTATTCCTATTGGACAAACAGTTGACCAGGCAGAAAAACTTGCCACTAATACCATTTCTCATCTTAATAACTTTTATAATGAGGTTGTTTCTATAAGAGACAATGCCCTTGATGCCAGAGAGCATGCCTTTTTGGGAATTGTAAATGTTAATAAGCAGATTAAAGAGATAATTGGGGTGGAATATGGTGTGTATGATCAAGGTAAAAGCACCCGCAATACAAATACTTCTACCACCACCATAGATAAAATAGACACCACAGCCGAAACCGATTGTGAGATATATTATGCGGGTCCTGACCAATTGATTGACCTTACCAGTAAGGGCTCTAGCTCTACAGTTGATTGCGTAAATGACTGTTCCCTTCTTTGCACCTCACCTTGCACGCCAGAAGATAGTGGTGTATGCTGCAAAAAGTCCTGTAGCACCGACTCTTCTGGCCACACTCATTGTCATTGCGTTAAAAATACCTACAACTGCGACTGCGAAACCTGCACTGGGAGCGATATCTGCCCCTTTAACAGTATTGCCAGTGCGAATAGTTCTGTGGCAAGCCACTATAGCAGTTCCAATGAATATTATAATGCCGCGGTTGACAACTTTAACGCCATTTCCACTGATTATAGTAACATCCTCACCAGTTTAGGACACCTTCCTACCTACCAAAATAACTTCCTCAATGAGGTAGAGGCACTCAAGCGCTGTAAAATTCTGGACAAACTAAATGTCGCCAGAGAAAGATTGCAAAAGTGCTTTACCGGATTTTCTTTTGCCTCTAAAAAGGGAAAGATAAAAAATAGGGTTTTTGGCGCCAGAATGGGCTTGCACCTGCAATACTCTGGTAAACTGGTTATCCTGCCTGACTTCCCTATTCCTGCTACTGCCTATAATGCAACTACCTGTCATCCCGGCTCCTGCCTCAATGCCTATCCTTACAACAGCGAGGAATTAACCTCAAATCAAAGAAAAGCCTGCTATAGAAATAAAGACAGCAGTGACTGCTGGGATGCCATCAAGAATTATTTAGAGGATTACTATTGCTGTCAATGGGTTCCCTAAAGAGGTATTAATTAAGGAATTATGAAGAAACTTCATTTTCTCATTTTTGCTCTTCTTTTTCTGGTTCCTGTCTTTGGTTTAGGGACCGAGGTTAGTTATCCAGGTGTGCCCCATGCTACTAGCCCCACTCCCGCTACCACCTTTCCTGAGTATGCCAAGTATCTGGTCAATCTCGGTTTTATTATCTCTGGGATAATTGCCTTGGGCGTTCTTGTCTGGGCTGGCTTTCTTTATCTTACCTCAGCAGGAAATATGGACCAGGTTGAGGAAGCGAAAAGAAAAATAGTTGCTGCTCTTTTGGGTCTAATAATTATTCTAAGTTCCTACTTGATTTTATTTACTATTAATCCTGACCTTGTGGAGTGGACACTGGGAAAAGCAAAACCAGAACAGGGAATTTATTTGATAGATAACAACGGCAAGAGATATTTTATAAGGGGCACTGCTGAAAAACTTTCCTGTTCTAATATTGTCAAGGTTAAATTTTTAAGTCCAACCAGTTCCTTATTGGCAGTTTATCTTTATGATAATCAGGGCTTTAAGGGAAGCGAGGAAAGGGTGGTAAACATTGGCAGATATAGGATTAGGTATGTAAGAACCATTCATAATGTAAAATCGGTCTATTTCCTGGCAAATAAGCCAGGGGTTTATCTCTGCTCTACCACCACCGATGAGAAGATCTGTCCCACCAGACCTATTTATACCTCCCAGAGCATTGATAACCTGGCTAAATTTAATTTTGACGACAAAACAAAGTCAATTCAAATAAGAAATTCTTCTACTACTGATTACTATGCCATTCTTTTTGAAAAGCCCGGTTATGTAAGTGATAATGCCTGTCCCTTTGTTTTTGGTTCTGTTGAGGATCTTGACCTTGCCGATAGTGAAACCAATAATCCTCCCATTGGAACAACCACCCTTTCTTCAATTGTGGTTTTTACCTATGAAAGGGGAAAGAAACCTTCAGGGAAAATTGATTTCTACAAAGATGCCGGCTGTTTGCCCGGCACCCTTTACGCCTCCGTTACTGCTTCTTCCTATCCTTATACCAGCATAGGTCTTTCTGTCACAAGCACAAGGTCGTTAAAAATTATTGGCCCGGCTGCGGTTGTTTTAATGACCGAAGAGGATCCCTCTGGTTCTTCCCAGACAGGCAGTTGTCAATTTTTCAGTCCTAAGGATATTGATGAGACAAACTGCGTCCGCAATCTGCCCAACACAATTTATGACCCGGTAAACACAAATGTAAGGCCAAG
>JAGGSE010000226.1 GCA_021159225.1 bacterium | reverse complement strand
ACCAAAAGGGGCAGGCCCCACACCAAAAAAAAAAATCCAGACTCCCCAAACTCCCCAGAAAGAAAGAGGCTTTGAAGAGATTATCAAGAGAATGGAGGAAATAGAAAAAAGAAACAAGATGAAAGAACAAAAACCAAAAGAGCAATCAACATCCCCAAAATAGACCTATGAAAGAAAATAACTATCAAAATGAAGAAGAATTGGAAGAGATAGAGATAAGAACAATGAAGGACGACATTGAAAGGGCAGTTTTTTCTAAAAAGAAAAAAAAGGAACAGGTCCAGATTCCCAAAGAAAAGATAGAGAAAAAACAGGAAAAGATAGAAAAAAAAGAGGAAGAAAAGAAGCAAAAGAAGCCAGAAGGAGAAGAGAAGCCGGAGATAGCGGAAACACAAAAAATAAAAGAAACAAAGCCGATATCTCCTTCTTCCCCGCCATCTTCTCCTCCCACCCCCAGTTCGAATCTACCTCCAAAAACAAATGAACAGTTAAAGGAAGAAATAGAAGAACTAGAGGAGAAATTGAAAGAACTCACTTTAGCAAAAGAAAAAATAGAGAAAAAGAGAGGAGAACTATTGGCTGAAATAAGCGGTATAGATGAACAGATAAAAACAATCTCACAGCAGGAAGAAGAGATAGAGAAAAAGAAAAAGCAATTAGAAAAAAGAGAGGAAGAAGCCCCTCTCCAGGAAAGGGAAAGAATTGAAAAAGAGAGATGGAAAATAGAAGACCAAAGACATATCATTGAAACTGAAAGGTGGGAGTTAGAAGAAAAAAGAAACAAACTCAAAGAAGCGCTCTTTGAAATCAATCCTGGATATTCAAAAATTTTAGAAGAAGAAAAAAAAATCAAAGTCTCAATAAGAAAGGCAAATCTCCAGATGAAGATCAACAACCTCACAGCGGAGAAAAAGAATATAGAAGAAAAAATTCACTCTCTAATAGAGGGAACACAGAAAATAAAAGAGAGATTGGGGGCAATACAAAAAAATATCACTCAAGCAGAAAAAAGAGAAAAAGAAATTGAAGACAGAATTAGGGAAATAGAAAAAAGAGAAAGCACAGCCGAAGATGACAAAAAAATAGAAATAGAAAAGGAAAGGTGGAATTTAGAAAAAGAAAGGAGGACAAGAGAGAAAGAAAGATGGGCAATAGAAAAAGAAAAAAAAGACATAGAGTCTAGGCTTAGGCAACTAGAAAAAAACCATCAAGAATTAATTAAAACTAAAGAAAAACTAAATAACCAAATAAAAGAACTTCTCGCTGCTTTAGAAAGAATCACCACGGGGCATAGGGTTTTGTAGCCCAAAAAGAAGAGAAATGATTTCTAAGGTCTATTCATCCTGCCTCTTGGGTCTGAATGCCCAAATAATTGAGATAGAAACCAATGTTTCCTATGGTCTCCGGCGATTTGAGATCGTGGGGCTGCCGGATAAAGCCGTTGAGGAATCAAAAGAGAGGGTAGGAACAGCAATTGAATCGTCCGGCTATCCTTCTCCCCATCATCAGCCGGAAAGGGTTCTTGTCTCCCTGGCTCCGGCTGATATAAAAAAAGAAGGTTCAATCTATGACCTGCCTATTGCCCTGTCTTATCTTTTGGCAGACAACAGAATTAAATTTTCTCCAAAAGGCAAGTTATTTCTCGGTGAACTTGCCCTTGACGGAAGGCTAAGGCCCATCAAGGGAGCCCTGTCCTTTGCGCAATTAGCCAAAGAAAAGGGCTTTTCAGAACTAATCCTACCAGAAGAAAATGCTCCCGAGGGACAAATAATAAAAGGAATAAAGGTAGTCGGCTTGAAAACCCTTAAAGATGTAATTGACTATCTGGAGGGTAGAAAAGGAGTTCCAAGCCAAAACATAAATCCCAAAGAATTCCTTTTTGAACAAGACAACATCATTGACATAGGACACATTAAGGGCCAGGAATATGCCAAAAGAGCCCTTGAGATTGCCGCCGCAGGCAATCACAATCTTTTGATGATAGGTCCCCCGGGCACAGGAAAGACACTACTTGCCAAGGCAATAATCTCAATTCTGCCCCCTCTTTCCTTTGAGGAAGCATTAGAGGTCACAAGAATCTACAGCGTAGCCGGTCTTCTCCCTCCAGGCAAGGTCATTATGGGACAAAGACCCTTCCGCTCTCCTCACCACAGTTCCTCTGAGGTGGCTTTAATTGGAGGGGGGAACCCGCCTCGGCCCGGAGAAATCACCTTGGCTCACCGAGGCGTTTTGTTTTTAGACGAATTTCCAGAATTCCACCGTGATGTATTAGAAGCCCTAAGGCAACCGATTGAGGAAGGGAAAATTGTTATCTTAAGGGCAAAACACTATTCCTCATTCCCAGCAAAATTTATGCTGGTAGCCGCGTCTAATCCCTGCCCCTGTGGATATCTTGGCAGTCCGGAAAGAAAATGCACCTGCACCATATCTCAAATCAGAAAGTATAGAAGAAAACTATCAGGACCTCTAATGGACAGGATTGACCTGTTTATAAATGTGCCCCATGTGAGATATAAGAAGTTAAGCAGCCAAGAAGAAGAGGGATATAGTTCAAAAATAAGAGAAGAGGTAATTAAGGCGAGGGAGATTCAAAAAGAAAGATTCAAGGGAGAGAACTTTTTTGTTAATTCTGAAATACCTATCTCAAAAATAAAAAAGTACTGTCCTATTGACAGCCGCTGTCAAGACCTCTTAAAAAGGTTTGTGGATTCAGGCAAGTTATCAGCCCGGGGCTATCATCGGGTTCTCCGGCTTTCCCGAACCATTGCCGACCTGAGCAACTCTGAGAAAATATCATTTGACCATCTTGCTGAAGCCGTTTCCTACAGAGCGAAAGATATCTATACGCCCTAATAAATATATCCTCTAATGCGTGAATCGCCCACCTTTAGCCGGCGCCAGTTCATTCTGCCAAATTTGCAGTAGTTCATCTCGGAAATAACCAAGGTATCTCCCTTTACCTGTTCAACATAAGCCACATGCCCCAAGGGATGGGATGTTCTTAAAGAAATTACCGCCCCCACCTTGGGCGGACAGGTACTCCCCTCGCAAACCTTAAATCCGTCTCTTTTAGCGCTCTTTAGCCAGTCAATGGCATTCCCCCAATAACGGGGAATGGGACGCTTATGGGCAACCCACCAGGTGCAATAACCCCAGGGATAATAATTCTTAAAGGGAGAGGATTTGGAAATTCTTACAGCCGGCTTGTCCTGAGACGCAACCTGAGAAGGCATCTTCCCTCCAGGAATGATTAATAACTCTTCTAAAAATAATTGGCTACCCTCTTTAATGTTGTTGAACTCAGCAATTTTTTGAGGGTCAGCATTGTATCTTCTGGCTATGTCTTCAAGGCGGTCCCCCTTTTTGACCAAATACAAGACGCCATCGACCGGCAGAATAATCAGTTTTTGGCCCACCCTAAGTTGAGAGGTTTTAAGGTCGTTTGCCCAAATAATTGTCTGAGAAGAAACGCCAAAATGCTTGGCAATCGACCAAATGGTATCTCCCTTTCTGACAACATACTCTTGAATCTCTTTCCTTTCCTCTTGCTCAGAAAGTAAAGCCAGTGATTGGGGATGGAATAGATAAACGGGAGAGGTACCCTGCAAACTCGTTTTCTGAGAAAACAATAATTGGGAGGTCTCCAGGGGATTGGCTATCTCTTGATTCAAGAAAAGATCTGCCTTCCCTTCTTGATTAGGATAAAAAGCCAAAAAGGAGTTATCTTGTCCTTTTGGCAAGGGATTGATAAGCAGAGAAATAAAGATAATTATTGAAAATGTCCCAAAATAGAAAAAAGGATTTTTGAAAGACATAATAAGGATATCTCTAAGCATCATTTTCACCTAAAACAAACAAAATGTCAAGTTTCGTGTTATAATCAAGGAAATTCCAATATCCAATATCCAAAAACCAAAATTCAGCGCAAAGCTCAAAGCGCAAAACGCAAAACTACAACTTAAAGCGAAAAGCAAAACCTTTCTTTTTTAGCTTTAAGTTTTACGCTGTAGCTTTGCCTTTTGCGCTTTACGTTTTACGCTTGAATGTTGTTTTGGTCATATGGAATCAATAAGAAAGATAATGAAAAAATATGGGATAACACCCTCAAGGCGGCTGGGCCAAAATTTTTTGATTGATAAAAAGGTTCTAAGAAAAATAATCAAGGTGGCTGACCTCAAAGCAGATGATGTTGTTTTGGAAATTGGTCCTGGTATTGGTTCCATAACCAAGGAACTGGCAAAAAGGGCAAAAGAGGTTATTGCTGTAGAAAAAGACCCAAAAATGACCGAGGCACTGAAGGAAAACATAAAAGGAGCAAAGAATGTCAAAATACTAACAGGAGATATCCTAAAATTCAAATCCTCGGACCTCGGCCTTCAAACCTTCAAGGTTGTTGCCAACATCCCCTATTATCTAACCTCTCACCTAATTAGAAAACTCTTGGAAGCAGAAAATCCGCCTGAATTAATGGTCTTGGTGATTCAAAAGGAGGTGGCTCAAAGAATTTGCGCCAAGGCGCCGAAAATGAATCTCTTGGCAACTTCTATCCAGTTTTATGCCCGGCCCAAAATTGTTTCCTATGTCTCAAGAAATTCCTTTTTGCCCAAGCCAAGGATTGACAGCGCTATAATCAAAATAAAGCCAAGACCTCTGCCAAGTTCTCTTTCTAAATCAGACCTAAATAAGTTTTTCGGGATTTTAAAAACTGGTTTCTCTCAGCCGCGAAAGCAACTGCTCAATAGTTTGTCCCAAGGGCTAAACCTGGACAAAGAAACAATTAGAATCCGGCTCTTGGAAAGCGGAATTCAGCCAAGCCAAAGACCGGAATCCCTGAAAATTAAGGACTGGATAAATTTAACAAAATGCTGTAAACTGAAGTGGAGAAATTAGGGTATTGCTCACAATGAAAAGACTATTATTTTTAATTTTTATTATCTTAGGGATTCTGGCTTTGCCTCTGACAGGACTAGCAGCAAGGACCTATAGTGCCGACGGCTACACGGTAGAATATGAGGGACTGGTTCCCTGCGGCAAATGTGTAAAGGTCAGCGGTTTAGGCATAGATACAGAGCGCGGATGCAATGCTGAGAAAAATAAATACATCCACTGCCAGTTTTGCCACTTTTTTGTGATGTTAGACGCAATTTTGGATTTCATCTTCCAGATATCAATAGTAATTGCCGCTTTAATGCTATCTTTTGCTGGTCTACTTTATATTATGTCAGTGATGGAATTTTTGCCTGGCGGGCCTCAAACCCTTAGCCAGGCAAAGTCAATCATTGGTTCGGTTTTTCTCGGGCTTCTTATTATCTTCGGCGCCTGGGTAATTATCAATCTCTTCTTCCAGATAATTGGAGTAAGTCATTGGACAGGATTAAGTGGCGGTTGGTTTGAGATTAGTTGTCCTATAAAACTATAAATTACCTCTTGTGCCTTAAAATCATCAAGGCGCGGACCTTTTTTGTCTGATTACCGGGGTCTTCTGGCTCTGGTGTTGATTCATAAACTGGTTCTCCTACCAGATTGGGAATGCAGTTTGTATTTCCTTTTGGCTTTTCAAAAAACTCACAGGTGCCGGTGGCACTTT
>JAGGSE010000015.1 GCA_021159225.1 bacterium | reverse complement strand
CTCAAATCCAATGAGACTTTTCTTTAAAAGATTAAAGAATTTGATAAAATTGCCAAAATTAATAATCATAAATTTCACGAAAAAAAATATCCAAATTAAGGAAGGCAGCCAATCGGTTATTTTTCAATCACCGTTTTTCAAAATCAATGATTACTAAAAAGAAAAAAGTCTCTTGTAATTTTGTCGCTGAATGGACTAAATCCCCTAACTAAGGTCTTACCAAAAACAGAAGATATCCAACTATTTCCCCACCCTCTCTGATTACTATTGGCAGAATCTTATTAGATCTAAATCTTTCTTAAAAAAGAAGAAAAAGATAAAGACAAAGGATCCTCTAAAGAAAACAATTCTGTCTTTTCAAGGAGGTTCTGGAATAGGATTGATTTCAAATTAAAAGAATTTATTTCCCCGCCGCTTCCAAAATCTGACCGATCCTTACAAATTTCCTTCTGAAAGCCATCTTCCTCTGGGAAACTTGCGATATGCTCCACCTTAACAAGATACCTCAGCAGAGAAATTACCAGAAGTTGTTATCGAACTGATTAAATGGTATAATTAAATCGAAAACTGCCCGGGTGGTGGAACTGGTAGACACAAGGGACTTAAAATCCCTTGGGATTCACTCCCGTGTGGGTTCAAATCCCACCCCGGGCACAAAAATCAAACCGACCATCTCATCCTCGTCTCGCTTTAACAAACCCTTTTAGCCAAAAGGGATTAAAAAACTTGGAATTCCACATCAGATGAAAAACCCTCCAGAAAAATTCTAACCAAAAACTAAAAAGAAGAGAAAGAAAAAGAGAAGAAATCTACAATACCCTCAAAAAGCAAGGTCAAGGTTATTTAAAAAAAGAGAATAGAAAAATGACATGACGTCCCAAGAATATTCCAACATTCTCAAGAATGTTGGAATAAAAGTTGCTCCAAATTAATGAAAAAATAAAAATTAAGTTCCTTCCTCTGTTGATAATTCAAGTGCTTGAGAAATTTCCTTTTGAGCCAGCAGTTTGCGGTAAACAAAAGCCATAGCAACCATTGCTATCGGAACAGTAACAAACAAACCAATCAATAGACAGATAGCCCCTAAGAAATTGATAAATCCCAGCAATAAATCAAAGAGAAACAAATCCCATTTAGCGCCCCTTGTAATTGCAGAACTTTCTTTTAGGGCTTCTATTGGACCAAGTCCCTTGTCAATGATAAAATAATCAAAAAACTGGAATTTTATTGCCCAAATGATACCGGGGATAATCAGCAGTATCGTTCCTCCCAAAACAATCAGCTGGTAAAGAATCAAACCAAACAGGTACTTAAAAAACAAGGAAGGGCAAGAGAAAAGGTCAGCAAGTTTAGCCCTCTGGTTATCGCAGAATCTTAGGGCAATCTTAATCAACCCCATCTGGACTACTATGCCCAAAATCCAAGAGATAATATCAATAATAAATGAAAGAACCGGAGCGTCTCTTTTCAAAAATTCGGCGATAAAATCTGGAACAAAATAAATCATGCCCACCACTATCAGGAGCCCGATGAAAAATCCAAGATTGCTTCTTGTCGTATTCCACCCAAAACGCACCGCCTCGCTTTTAGAAAATTTCTGCCTCGGTGTCATATTTCTGTTTTCCTTTCTTCAATTTATTAGCGAGCTTTATTTGACAATTGTTAATCTCGCCTAACAGAAGGTATTGTACCACAAATCTCTCTCAATTTAAATCTCTCCTGAAACCAAAAATTAACCTCTGCCCTTGACAAATAGTTTTGGTTTTGTTATCCTCTAATAAAACTTACCGAACGGTAAGAAAAATTATGAAGAAAACAAAACAGAAGATTTTAAAAACAGCCTCCAAACTATTTTCTGAGTCCTCATTTTCAGATGTCTCAATGCAAAAAATTGCCCAAAAATTGGGAATAACCAAACCCGCCCTCTACCATCACTTTAAGAGTAAAAAAGAAATCTATTTTGAGGTCCTAAATGAGTCCCTTGAAAGATTGAAGAAAGAGATTGAAAAAAGGATATCCCTAGTAATGTCAAAAGAGGAGATTTTATCTAAAACCATTGAGGGATATTTGGAGTTTTGTCTAAAAGAAAAAAATCTAATCCGTCTTCTTCATTTAAAACCACCCAGAAAGGAGGCAAAAATGAAAGGTAATCTTGAAAAGATAAAAAGGCAAATTAATTGTTTTTTCCAGGAAAAATTGAAAAGGGTTTCAAAAAATCCAGAATTCATTAATTATCTCTTGGGCGCCTTAGAAGGAATAGCAATGAAGGTCAAGAATTCCTCAAAAAAGAAATTAAATGCCAAAAAAATCGCCTCCCAAATTACAAAGGTCTGTTTATGGTTAAATCAAAATAAAAAGTATGTTTAAGAGTTTTCTTGTTCAAAGAATAGCCAATTTTGTTAAAAACAAAACCGAACTCTCTGACAACGATGTCAAGATAATTACCAACATATTTAAGGTCTTCCCCGTTCCATTTACAATAAGAAAAGGAAAAAACGAGAAAGAAAATAAAAAAATTCAGATAAATTCAATCAGAAAGTCATTTTTAAGAAAAAAGGGGTGGATTTATGGTGTTTCTCAAAGGATTTTAAAAGAGTGGCATCCAAACTGCAAAGAGAAATTTATCAAAAATTTTGTTTTCGGAGGATGGCAAAGAAAGAATAAACTGAGAGAAAGAACAGAAAAAGAGGGTTCTTTCACTCCTGCCACTGTTTTAATCTCTCCCTTAATGAGGTGCAATTATCATTGTGTCGGCTGCTATGCCCAAAACTACACCAAGGCAGATGATATGCCAGAAGAACTCTTTGAAAGGATTGTAAAAGAGGGAGAAGAAATGGGCGTTCAGTTTTATACGCTTTTGGGAGGAGAACCTCTATTGGTTTTTGATAGAATTTATAGAATTTTCAAAAAATACAATGATACCGCCTGGGCACAACTTTTTACCAACGCCTCACTGCTAACAGAAGATGTGGCTAAAAAACTTCAGGAACTGGGAAATATTTTTATTCAGTTTTCAGTTGAGGGATTTGAAAAAGAAACAGATGAAAGAAGGGGGAAGGGCGCCTTCAAGACAACAATGAAGGCAATGGAAATTTGCCAGAAATACGGCATACCCCATGGATTTTCAGTGACCTATACCAGCAAAAATGCAGATGTTGTTACCTCAGACGAATTTATTGATTTGATGATAAAAAAAGGATGTGTTTGGGGATGGTATTTTCTCTATATGCCTGTTTTTGGAGAAAAAGAAGATATTTCGTTAATGCCTTCTCCAGAACAAAGGTATAATCTATGGAAGAGACATCAGGAGATAAGAAATGAAAAGCCTATTATTACTATTGACTTTTGGGGAGATGCTCCTCTAGTAGGAGGATGTATTGCAGGGAAGCACTACATTCATATTAACAACAAGGGAGAGGTGGAACCCTGCATCTTCACCCACTTTGCTGCAGATAACATCAAGGAAAAATCCCTAAAAGAGATAATGGCTTCTCCCCTATTTAAAAAATACAGAGAGATTGAGCCCTATGACAAAAACCTCCTACTCCCCTGTCCTTTAATTGACCATCCGAGAATAATCAGAGAGTTGGTTAAAAAATTCAATCTCCATCCTACCCATCCCCAAGCAGAAAACTTTATTCATCAACTGGCCCCAAAAATTGACCAATATTCAAAAAGGGTTCATCCTTTAATGGACAAAACCTGGAAGGAAAACTATGATTCCTCTTACCAAATAGGCTCCTGCCCCTGGTGTTATAAAAATCAGCAACTATAAAAAATTCTTGGCTAGCAGTTTCTTAACCTTTTTGAAAATCTCTTTAATCTCTCTTTTAGCCTCTAATTCGGTTTTTAGTATTGGTTTTAAATTGGCAACAGCCCTAAATATCTTCTTGTCATAAGATATCTTTCCCAGAAGTTTCATCCCCGCCCATTTTTCTATTTTTTCACTCAGGTTTCTGTTAATATCCCACTTGTTAATTATCAGCGCCCAAGGGATATTAAAATAATTAACCACCCCTAAAACCCTTTTCAGGTCTGAAAATCCCGAGGGGGTGGGCTCTGTAAGCAAAATAGCAAGATTTGAATCTCGCAGGGAGGCGGTTACCGGACATCCAGTTCCGGGAGCAGAATCAATGACATACAACATTGGTTTGCTTTGCAATCCTGAATGCCACCTAAAACTCCTGCCAATCCTTTCCGCCTCCTTTTTAATCTCTGTAACTATTTTTCCGGAACCCGTTTCTCCGGGGAAAAGTTGGCCTGAAATCAAAGGAAATCCATATCTTGTTTTTTTAACAAGAACCTGGGCGTTCTTAACCGACTTCATTCTTACAACCCCTTTCGGGCAAAAAATTTCGCAGGCGCCGCATCCTTCGCACAAAAAAGGATTTACTCTTAATCTCCCCTCCTTAATTTCCAGAGCATTAAATCGGCATTTTCTTAGGCATTCTTCTTTTTCTTTTTTGGTCAATCTTTTATCATCAATAATTGCTCTTTCAGAAACGCTTATCTTTTTTATTTCCCGCCAATTTCCCGGGTCTCCTAACCAAATTGCCAAATTTGGCGCGTCAACATCGCAATCCACTGCTACGGTCCTTCTCTTCCTGGCAAAAAGCATAGCCAAAGATGAAGTCAGCATTGACTTTCCCACTCCTCCTTTTCCGCTTAAAATTACCAATTTAATCTCTTTCATTGCTCCCCGAGGCAAGATGCCTTGCCAAACTTGCTACCAAAATGGTTAGCAACCCTAAACTATCTAAATTTTTCTAAAACCCTAAAATCTCTCTTAAGAACCTCTTTCATATTGATGTTGTACGTTGCTACTGCCGGATGGTAAAGAGGGATAATTTTAATTTTTTGAAAGAGATTATTTACCTCAAACACCTTTCCGTGGATTCGGCTAATTGGCTCAATCTTATCTTTGAGTCCGTATTTTTCCATTAAAAACCTCATTGAATACCTGCCCAAAGGACAAATAATCTTTGGCTTGATAATTTCAATCTGTCTCTCCAAAAAAGGGGAGCAGGCAGAAATTTCTTCCTTTTGGGGGTCCCTGTTTCCCGGAGGCCGGCACTTCAGCAGATTGGAAATATAGACATCTCCCCTCTTTATTCCGATAGATTCCAAGAGTTCGTCTAATACCCTTCCTGCCGCGCCGCAAAATGGTCGGCCCATTCTGTCCTCGTTAAATCCCGGCGCCTCGCCCACAAACATTATTTTCGCCTTTGGATTTCCCTCCCCAACAACCGGATTTGTCCGTGTATTGCAAAGCCCGCATTTTCTGCAGTTCAAAACCTCTTTTCTAATATCTTCCAAATCTTCCTCCATACGATAAATTATATTTCTTTAATCACCTTACTTCAAGGGAAAAACACCCCCCGACCTCTCCCCTTCTTCGGAGTAGGAGGATAAACTTTCAATCGGGAATATTGGAACTAAGAATTGTCTCAGAAAAGAAGGAAATAGCAGAAACCTTCCTTCTACATCCTTTCTCAAAGAGGTTGAGGAAGCGAAAGAGTCTTTTCACATCGCCCTCTTAATCTTCCCCTTCCCAAAGGGAGAGGAAGATTTACACCGAAATGATTAGATAATACAATTAAAGAAAAACAAACCCAAACCAAAGTACACAAATTTCTTAAAAACATCTCAAAGCTTAAGAATATTCCAATATTCTTAAGAACATCAGAATATCTGTAACCGGGCATATCGTATTTTTAATGAAAAGGTAAATTTTAGTTTGGGGTTTTTTAG
>JAGGSE010000014.1 GCA_021159225.1 bacterium | reverse complement strand
TAAAGCAAAATTATGCCAGGGTTCAGTGGTTATATCATAAACATCTTCTCTTTTTCGAAGAATTCTGGTTCTAACTACCTTGTGATTACGCCTTTGAGATTCTACCAAGATTTCTGAGAAATCATTGAAATAATTTAATGCCCTTTCAATTCTTGGAATACCATTATTGGTTCTTTCTCTCTCATATATCTCAGGAGTTACTTTCGGATATTTATTCAAGAGAGAATAAACGTAGCCTAAAATTTTACTCCTTACTACTCTCTCTTTATATTGAGGGTTCCTCCATTTCTCCCGGAGTGCAATTTTCGCCTTTTCTGCTAATTTTTTCATAAAATTCGGATCTTTTTCAATTCGCTCTAAGTTTCGAGTCCTCACTATCATGCTTACTCTTTTTCTAAATTCAGGATCCTGCCATTGTTTTTTTGCTTTTTCTATCTGTCTTTTATAAAATTCGGGGTTCGCCCAAGGTTTTTTTCCTATTCTTTTGAAAAAATCTGTAGAGTATTTTGCTTGATATTCCGGATTAGACCACAATCTTCTTGCTATTTTGCTCTGCCTCTCTTTCCAGGCAGAATCTTGAGACTTTTCCTTCATTAGGTCCGAAATATATTTCCGATGTCCAGGATCTGACCAAATTTTTAGAGATAACTCTCTCATCCGTTCAGCCATAGCCTTTCTATAAGTTTCATTCTGCCACCTCCGCTTAAGTTCTTGGGATTTTATTTTGCTCATTAACTCTTGAAATTCTTTCCTTTCCCATAATTTTTTAAGATTCTCGCTGGAAACTTTTCTCATAAATTCTTTATATTCAGGATCTTGCCACATTTTCTTTCGAGCCTCTATCCACATTTTTCTATATTTTGAATTCTGCCACATCTTTTTATTTCTTTCTGACTGAAGATAAGAACGCACTCTTTTGTTTTCCTCCTTTGCCCAGAATCTCCTTCTACCCTCGGCTATTCTCTTTCTGTATTCCGGATCATTTCTATGACGTTCTGATGCGATTTTCTTATGATAATTCCAATGGTCCTGCCATTGGATTCTCAAAATATTATCAGGATTATTGTTTAATTTATTAAAATCTAAGTGATGCCTGATTCTGCCGGCACTTTTCTTATAAATCTTATTCTTTAAATTCCACTCGTCAGCCAACCGATGGATAAATTCCCATTCATCTCTCATCGGCTGATATACTATTTGGTAACCTTTTAAATTTCTATCTTCTTTGCCGTCATAAGACTTAATATAAAGTGGCATCAAGGAATCTCCTGGTTTTAAATCCTTTGCCTGTCTATAACTGCCATCCCTCAACATAAACAGATGGTCTAATGTACATTTAATCTTTTCTCCGTTATCTAAAGTCACCTCCATTATCTTTTCATTTTTCCTTGTTAACCTCGGATTTTTAATTTCAGTAATCTCAATCTTTTTGGTTTCCGGGTTAAAGGCAAATGTCCAATGCCTTTTCCCTTCTTTCTGTTCTTTAATCAAATTTTCAAAACTTAAATCTTTTCCATTGCAAAGCCGCACCTTGGTATCTTTTGTAAAACAGCCAAAATTGCCTTGGCCCTTAATTAGAGGGTATCTCAAAGAAAAGTCCTGAGCCATTCTTACAAGGGCATCATAAACCGGGGCATCGCCATGAGGATGAAACTTGCCCAAGACCTCGCCGGTAATAGCGGCGCATTTCCTAAACTTGGCATCTGCCCTCAATCCCATTTCATACATCGCATACAATATCCTCCGCTGAACCGGTTTCAGCCCGTCTCTAACATCGGGCAGGGCGCGGGAGACAATAACCGACATTGCGTAATCAATATAACTCTCCCTCATCTCCTGGGTTATCTCCCGAGAATTAACGCGGCCGATTTTATTTATATTTTTAGAAGATTTTGGCGACATTGAATTATTTTATGCCTTCATCACTACTATTTTCGCCTCTTGGTCAGATAGGTCCTTCTTTTTAACTGACAATTTTTTCACCGGCTCAATTGCCCTTAAGCCAAAGTTCTTCAAAAACCTATCCAAGGAGTCCAGTTTTATCTTTAGCCGAGGAATATAATAGTGCATGGGAATTATGAGCCGTGGTTCAATCTGAGAGATTATTTTGCTTGCCTGGCTGGCTCCGATGGTATAAACCCCTCCAACAGGAATCATTAGAATATCAACATCCCCGATTTTTTCCAACTGCTCCTCTGTCAATTCCTTTTGTCCCAGGTCTCCTAAATGGCAAAGGCGTATGTCTTCTCCCTCAATTGTATAAATGGTATTCCCTCCCCGCTCCTTGCCCTGACAATTGTCATGCCAAGAGAAAATGCCCTGAATAAAAATATTTTCTATCTCATATTCTCCGGGACCGTTTATTAAAAACGGCTCCTTATCGGAGGAGGAACCAGAGACCGCCTTCACATTGTTATGGTCATAATGCTCATGGCTAACACAGACAATATCCGCCTTCAACCGCGGAAGTTTCAAGCCAATCTCTTCTGAAAAAGGGTCCATAACAATTGAAATCTGCCTGTCCTTGCTCGGCTTAAGGAAAAGTTGAAAGCAGGACTGTCCGTACCAGATAAGATTCATATCTTTCTTTATCAATATATCACGACCCTTGCAAAAATTCAAGAATTGTGTATATAATCTACAGATTATGAAAACCTTAATGAAAAAGAAAAACTTCATAAGACCGCCCAAGGAAGGAGACATTGTCAAAGGAAGACTTGTATGGAGGGGGAGTTCTTCCCTACTCTTTGATTTAGAAAACTTCAAAACGGGTATTGTTTATGGCAGAGAACTGCTTGAAACCAAGGATATGCTAAAAGAATTGAAACCCGGAGCAGAAATTCCTGTTAAAATAATTGAGTTGGATAATGAGGATGGATATGTAGAACTATCCATTAAGGGAGCAAGGGAGGAATTGGTCTGGAGGGAATTAGAGGAAAAGAAAGAAAAAGAAGAAACATTTATGGTCAAAATCTTGGGAGTAAACAGGGGAGGGCTTCTGTCCAAGGTTTCAGGAATACCCGCTTTCCTACCCTTCTCTTATCTGCTCCCCAAGCACTACTCAGGCATAAAAAAATTGGATATATCAAAAGACCTAAAGGAATTCCAAAAAATGATGGGCAAGGAAATAAAGGTAAAAATCGCCAAGTTGGATTACAAAACCGGGACAGTGATTCTCTCTGAAAAAGCATAGGTTCCTGTAGGAGTCCGCGATTATGGGCGCATAGCTCAGTTGGCAGAGCGCATACTTGACGTGTATGAGGTCCTCCGTTCGAATCGGAGTGCGCCCACAGAACAAGAAATGAAAAACGACTTGCCAATTCAGGAATACTTTATTAAAATGGTATTGGACTATGCCCGTCCAATTAAATGTTCTTTACGAAGACGAAAACCTCTTGGCAGTAGACAAACCCCCAGGGGTTAACTCAGACAATCTGAAGGGAAGAATCCATAGATTGGACCAGGATACATCAGGCGTTCTTTTAATAGCCAAGAATAAAAAAGCCCTTGATTTTTTTCAAAAACAATTCAAAGAAAGGAGGGTAAAGAAAAAATATCTGGCTCTTATAATAGGCACTCCCAAATTAGAGAAAGGAGAAATCAAGGGACTTATCGGCAGGTCGCCAAACGACCGAAGAAAACAGAAGGTCTTCTCTCCCCTTGAGCCCGGGGCAGAAGGCAAAAGGGAGGCAATCACAAAATACAGGGTGGTAAAAAAATTCAAAAAATATACCCTTGTTGAGGCAGAGCCGAAAACAGGCAGAAAACACCAAATCAGAGCGCACTTCGCCTATCTGGGTCATCCGCTTGCCGGGGACAAATTATATGGATTTAAAAACCAACCCAAGCCAAAGGACCTAAAAAGGCACTTCCTTCATGCCAGCCAAATAAAAATTAAACTGCCCTCTGGGAAAGAAAAAGAAATTGTTTCTCCTTTGCCAGAGGACCTAAAAAAGGTTTTGAAAAACATATGAAAACACAATCACCTGAATTAAACCTCCAACCAAAACAAAACATCCCTGACATTAGACCGGGAGATACGGTTCGGGTCTATCAAAGGGTCTCGCCCTCCGCTTCTCCTAAAAAGGGGAAAAAAGAAAGGAAAGGAAAAAAACTTCAATCCTTTGAGGGAATAATAATTGCCCGAAAACACGGCAAGGAACCAGGAGCGACCATTACCGTGAGGAAAGAGGTTTCTGGAGTGGGAGTAGAAAGAATCTTTCCCCTTCATTCTCCGCTAATAGAAAAAATTGAAATCCTAAAAAGAGGAAAGGTAAGAAGAGCAAAACTCTATTATTTAAGGAGGGTAAAGGGCAAAAAGGCAAAAATTAAGGAAAGAAAATAATCCTTTTTCAACCGAGCGCGGGTGCTGTAATTGGTAGCCAGGCTAGCTTGAGGTGCTAGTGGCCGCAAGGCCGTGGAGGTTCAAGTCCTCTCCCGCGCACCTGAACATTATTAGTAGCAAACCTACTCAGAAAATTTGCCCCCACCTATGCATAGGTGGGCTTATTTGCACAGCCAAAATATCACGAGTCAGCGAACGCACCCTTATACGCTATCTTAAATCCGGAAAACTCAAAGCCTCCGAGCCTGGCCAATGAAGAATTAAGCAAAGCGATTTAGATGATTTTTAAGAATATGAGCAAATCATTTACTATTCACGACCTGCCAAAAGAAGAACGCCCCCGAGAACGCCTCAAAAAAGCTGGAATAGATAAATAATAATTGAATAAATAATAAAAAGCAGGTAAAATGTCAAAAACTATGACCAAGGAACAAAAATTTTATAATGCTTTAAGAGATATCTTTATAGGTGCCAAAATTGAAGGAGAAGGCGGTTTTGTTAATCTGATGCGGATTAAATCTTCTTATTATTCTAAAATCCGTGAACATTTAGAAAAGGACATCAACAAGGCTTTAGAGAAATATCCAAAATTCCGAGAAGAACTTTTTGATAAACTTTATTCTTTCTTTAACCGCTATTTTTCAAAAAGCGGGTCTATTTATTTTAATTACACTCCGCTTTTCCAGAATGTTTACGATAAAGTTTATACCGATGATAAGGATGTAATTCTATTCTGGAAAACTCATATGCTTTACTATGTAAAATCAGACCGCATTTTGAACAATCTTTCAGTAGAGTTTGAAGAAAAGGGCAAGGATTATAAATTTTTCTTTAATACTTCAAAAATTGAATACAAAAAAGCCAACGAAAAGAAAAGTTTGGTTTATCAATTTAAGAACATCAGAAAAGATGGAACAATTCTTTTTGAGGTTTTTTATTCTGAAAGAGGAACAAAGACAAAAACTGAAGAGATTAAAAGAGAACTGAAAAAGAAAGGTATCAAAATAACAGATGAAATTTTAGAGAGGGCATTTAGAACCTTTGAAAAGCAAAGTGAGGTAGATTATTTTATCAACAAAGACGCCAAAAGTTTTTTGAAAGAGCAATTCAAAATTTGGCTTTATCAATATATTTTTGCCGACCTGCCCGCCGAAGTTTCAACGCAGGCGGGAGAATCCGAATGGCCCAAAGAAAGAATTGATCAATTACAGATATTAAAAAACATTGCTTACAAAATTATTGATTTTATTTCTCAATTTGAAGATGAATTAGTTAAAATTTGGGAAAAGCCAAAATTTGTCAGAAATTCTAACTATGTTATTACTTTAGACAGAATTTTCAAGCAAAAAGGCGGAATTGAAATAATTGAAAAAATTTTTAAACACAGAAATCTCAAAAAACAAGTAAAAGAATGGAAAGA
>JAGGSE010000072.1 GCA_021159225.1 bacterium | reverse complement strand
TTCTCGTTTTTGCTTATTTTTTTAGCATTTACTTCCCAAAGGAAAGTAAAAGATATCCCGCTTTAGATATAACAGTTGTTGGCATAGAGGTTGTTTTTTTCTTCCTTTCCCTGTTTACAGACACTATTATAAAAAGCATAGAGCCGCTTCAGGTAGGGGTAAGATACGTTCTGGGCACAGGAGGAATTATTGATTTAATTACTATAATTCCTCTGGTTATTATTATGATTTTTAATATCTTCAAGAAATACTTTACCCTTTCTCAGTTAGAGAAACTTCGGGTTCAATACTTTTTGATTGGGCTCTCTATCTGGGTTGGAGCCAATCTTATTTTTAATGTTGGCTTTATGTTATTTGTAGAGAAACATTCTCCAATCTTATCATACCTTGGAACTTCCTCAGCCATCTTTTTCTTTATTTTTACTGCCTATGCAATCGTTAAGCACCGGCTTTTTGGAATCAAGGTTATTTTAACCCAAATTTTGGTTGGGATAATGGGTCTGGTTTTGTTGATTTTACCCTTTATAGTAAAAACTACCCTTCCAATGAAGATCTTGATGGGAGGGGTTTTTCTTACACATTGTTTTATAAGCTATCTTCTTGTTAAAAGCACTCTAAGAGAGGTGAGGCAAAAAGAGGTTTTGGAAGAAAGGGTTAGAGAGAGAACAAAAAAACTTAAAGAAAGCAAAGAAAAAATCGAGCGGGCATATGAAGAAATTAAAAAAAGGAAAGAGGAACTGGAGAAGTTCTATAAACTCACAGTAGGCCGAGAACTCAAGATGATAGAACTAAAAGAGAAAATAAAAGAGTTGAAGGAAAAGATAAAAGAAAAAGATTGATCAGGAATAAAGGCCTCTAATGTTCTCAAGAACATTAGAGTGGAAGATAAAAACTATGAGAAAATCAGGAGTGAGAATAAGAATTGAAACAGAAGGAATAGCAGGAGTAGAAGAGAAAAGAGAAATAGGGGAAGAGATACCAATTAGGTATGAGATTGCTCAAGACATCACTATTTCCAAAGCCCATCCTCTCTGGGAAAAAAGTTATAAAAAGAAGAAGCGTTTTAGTTAGAGAAAGGATTTTAAGGATTTTAATGGGATCGTTTAACCAGGTTAAGCAATAATTAAGCAATAAGAAAAAGAGGTTTCCCCAAAAATAAAAATTATGCCTAACCCAGAAAAATTTAAATCAGAAATTGGAATTGAGCCGGAAACAGAAGAAAAGGAAAAACCTTTTTATGAGAGACCTTTGACCAAAGAGGAGAGGGAAGAATTTTCTTTTTTCATAGAAGGTATTAGAAGAGAACAGGACGAGAAGAGGAGAGAAAAAGAATTGGAGATGTTAATCCCCTACCTTTTGGGCTATCGGCTTGAAGAAGAGTTAAGAAAAAAAGGAAGAGAAATAATGCAGAACTCTTACGAAAGAGGGGTTTTGAGAAAAGGTGGCTATGAATGGAAGCGAGGAGAAGAGGAAGAATTAAAAGTTTGGAGAAATTACAAAGAAGGAGAAGGGAAATGGCCCTCTGAAACAATAATCCTTGACAAAAAAGGACTTCAAGAATTTAAGGAGAAATTACTTAAAGAAATTCTTGAATAATTATGGAGAAAACAAATCCTTCATTATCTTTTGCAGAAAGATGACAATGAATGGAAAATAAAGAGTGGAGTAAAAGATGAAAAGATTGATTTTAGAATGTTGAATAGAAACAATTTTCCTGATTATGAAAAATGCGTTATAGTTAGAAAGTAAAAGGTCAATTAGAGGTCAGACCTTCTTATGTTCTCAAGAACATTGGAATAGAAAAAAATGTTAGGGTTAAAGAAATAGAGAGATTGACAAGGTAAGATTTGTTAAAAGAATTATGCCCAATATTGAAAGACGGTTTGAGCCAAAATTTGGAACTGAAGAAAAAGAAGAAGTAGAGAAAGAAAAACCTTTCACCTTAACTGCTGCCACAAAAGAAGGAGATTTTTCTTTTGAAGAAATCCCATTTGAAAAATTAGGTATTGATAGAAAACTATGTAAAGGCGCTTTTGAGAGGGTAGGGGAAATTGCTGAAGAAGAAAATAGATTTTTCAAGGAGTTTTCTGGGAGAAGAAATCTTATAGAAGAAATAATCGCAGATACCACAAGCGATAACTATTTTACCCCGGAAAGAAGCGACGAGGAGTTAAGAGCAATAAAATTTCCGGCAAAAAACAATGAGATTTTGAAGGCAATAGAAACAACCAAATCCATCGTTAGACATGAGGCATTTCATTGGGCAATGAGACTGGAGAGTTCAGAGGATGTGCCTTTTTGGCTGGAGATGCAGGGAAATATAGAACAAGGGAAAGATACTAAACTTCCATTTTTTGAAAAAGAGGTAAAAACCAGTAGATTTAAAGAGTTTGCCGGATTTATCAAAGGCGCCCCCTCTTTTTTAGAGATTATTGTCTACGGTGCCCATCCAGAAACAGATATTCGGGAGTTGATTGAAGAAAAGTTGGCTGATTTTCATATGATTTCTCAAGAGATTTCAAAAAATGGTCTTAAAAGAGGAGCGGAAGTAGTAACCCGGGCAAAATTAGAGAGTTTGGATATCATTGCCAAAAACAAAGGATTAAAAAGTTATAAAGAATTACCATTTTCAACAGAATCTTATTACGGGCTTGTAAATGGCAGAAATACCCTCATAACCTTAAAGGAACTAAACGAAAAAGCAGGAAATTTATCTAAGGTAAGAGAACTTGAAGGGGTAATCAAGGAATACGAGAATAAGATTCAAGAATATATAAAAGGTTTTAGGGCTACTTATTATGCTGAAGTTGAAGTAATGGGGTATGAGAAAAAAGAAGATTATTTAGATGAGATGAATAAAAAATTCTTGAAATCTTTTGATGAGATATTAAGATAATGTCTGATTGAATAAGGTGGCTAACAGATGCAGATTATGGTATAATTTAGGTGGTTCAAGGCAAGCCAGGCAATCGCCCCGCACACAATTTGCTCTGTTTAAAATTTCATGTACTATGTCTATTTGATAAGGAGTAAGAAAGACGGAAAATGTTACATTGGATACACTAAAGATTTAAGAGAGCGTATTCGTCAACATAATCTTAGAAAATCAGTTGCCACTAAATCTAGAGCTCCTTTCGAACTGATTTATTACGAAGCCTATAAATCAAAGAAAGATGCCAAAGAAAGGGAAGAAGCCCTAAAATATCATGGCCAAGCCATAAGGAGAGTTAAAGAAAGATTAAAAGATAGTCTTAAATAGAGCAAATTGTGTGCGGGGAGGAAAGTCCGAACACCCATTTTCCGAAGATTTTCGGAATCTAAAACGTTCCGGGTAACACCCGGCCGGCGTAAGCCGAGAGGTGCGAACAGAGACGCCGATGCCCGCAAGGGCAGAGGCTCCCGGCCTACTTTGTAGGCCGGGAGAGTCCTCGTATAAACTTGGGGATTTGCCTGAGCGAAGCGAGGAGTGAAACGGCTAAATCCTGACGGGGTGCAAGAACAAATTAAGGTAGTTCGCTTGAGCCTCTCCAGTAATGGAAAGGCCAGATAGATGATTGCCACCAGCTGCTTCGCAGCGGGCTACGTATCCGACCGCGGAGCGGTTGGGACAGAATTCGGCTTATCGCTTGCCTTGGACCTTTTTTATGTTTCCTCCAAATCCCGGCAAGAAACTGACAATTGAGGTAAGGGGAGAAAAATGGGCTCGTTATCCGGTTAAGACACACTTTATTACTGAGAAGGATAACCTGGATGAGGTTTTGGCAAGATATGTCTTGCCATATTTGAGAAAGGGTGATGTTGTTTGTTTTGGAGATAAAATTATTTCAATTTTTCAAAAGAGGATTGTTTACAGAAAAGATTTGAAGGTAGGCTTTTGGGCAAAATTTCTTTCTAAATTTGCGAAGAAAAGTCCCCATGGGTTTTCGGTGGGCAATCCCTTAAAGATGCAGGTGGCTATAAATCAGGCAGGATTGCTGAGGGTGATAATTGCCGGGATAATTGGCTTTGTTTCAAAACTTTTTGGAATCTCTGGAAATTTCTACCGTCTGGTTGGACACCAGATAAATCAGTTGGACGGCTTCTATGGGGATGTTTTTCCCCAATATGCTGATATGGGCATGTTGGGTCCGGTAAACTGCGACAATCTCTGCTCTCAATTAAGAACAAAATACGGCTTCTCTTTCCTTATTGTTGATGCCAATGACCTTGGCCAAAACATTTTAGGAAAAAGTCCTGATTTAAGGGGAAAAGAAAAGATATTTTTGGAAATCTTGAAGGACAATCCCGCTGGTCAGGCGAACGAAATGACCCCCATTTTAATCCTGCGAAAAGTAGATGAAACCTCTTAAAAGATTTTTTGACCTTCAAACAGAAAGCATTGCCGGAGCAGGTCTTATTTTAACTGGCGCTTCTTTTTTTAGCCTTATTTTGGGCCTGCTCCGAGATCGGCTCTTGGCTGGTCAGTTTGGGCTGGGAGACCAATTGGATATTTATTACGCCGCTTTTAAAATTCCTGATTTTATCTCAATGACCTTTATCATCGGCGCTATTGGAGCGGCTGTTATTCCTATTTTTAGTCAGTGTTTGGTAAGAAGCAAACAGGATGCCTTTGACTATTTTTCAAACCTTTTAAACCTCTTTTTGTTTTCTCTGGTTTTAATCGGAATAATTTTATTTATTTTTGCCCCTTCCCTTGTTCCACTTATCGCCCCTGGTTTTTCTGAAGAAAAAAGAGACCTGACAGTGCGTTTGACCAGGATTATGCTTTTTAGTCCTATTTTTCTCGGTTTGGGCAATCTCGTTTCCGGAATTTTGCGGGTTTTCAAAAGATTTCTTATTACCTCCTTGGCTCCTATAATGTATAACCTTGGTATTATTGCCGGTATTTTATTTCTTTATCCATTGTTTGGAATTGAAGGGCTTGCCTGGGGAGTGGTGCTGGGCGGCGCTTTCCACATCTTGATTCAACTGCCTATTTTGATAAAAATGGGATTTAGGCACAAAATGATCTTTTCTCCCCTTGAACCAAACTTTTTGAAAACCCTAAAACTGACCCTTCCTCGCTCCCTGGGCCTGGGAGCCAGTCAAACAAACATAATTGTTTTAACAGCCATTGCCTCTATGTTGGGTTCGGGGAGTATTGCCGCTCTTAATCTCGCCGAGTCCCTTATCAGGCCTTTTCTTACCCTGACCGGAATTTCCTTTTCTACCGCCGCTTTTCCCGCTCTTAGTTTGTCTTTTTCCAAGCAGAGACCTCAGAGATTTAGAAGTGTTTTTCTTTCCACATTTTATTATATCCTCTTTTTGACCATTCCTTTGAGTATTGCTATTTTTTTGCTTAGAGATGTCTTGGTCAATGTCATTCTTCGGGTGGGAAGGTTTGGACTGGTAGACAGCCGATTGACAGCCGCTTGTTTAGGAGCGTTTTCCATAGGGCTTTTTGCCCAAGGCCTTGTTCTTTTAATTGCCAAGGCATTTTATGCCTGCCAGGATACAAAAACCCCGGCCCTGGCAAGTATTATGGCAATGTTTGTTAACATTTTTCTTTGTCTTGTTTTTGTCTACCTTTTGTCTTTTCAAAATTCATTTTCCCTTTTCTTAATCCATCTTTTGAATCTTGAGGCAATAAAAGATGTCCGGGTAGTTGGCCTGCCTTTGTCAATTTCTATTTCATCCATCTTTCAGTTTTTCTTTTTGCTTTTCTTCTTTTTGAAAACTGTTAAACCCTACCGTTTGTCATCCGGCCAGTTTACTGATAAAACTGGGTAGA
>JAGGSE010000005.1 GCA_021159225.1 bacterium | reverse complement strand
AAGACAGTTCAAAATAGCCAAACTCAGACATCGTAAACAAAATCAGGTCAGAGGAGATTTTGTTCAAATCAAACATTATCATTGAAAGAAGATGAATAACCAATGACTCAAACTTGCCCCGGCTATTCTGGGCATAAAGAGGATTGTTTTGAACCTTGCTAAACCCAAGTAGTTTGGCTGTGTATTTTCTGTCTAATTTCAAAGGAGAACTATAGCCAACAACACTGCCCAGAGGCGATTGGTCTATCAGTTCAAAAACGGCCTCCAACAATTTTAAATTATCCTCCATTGATTCCTGAAAGGCGCCGGCCCAATTGGCAATTGTAGAGGGGGTTGCCTTTCGGGAATGGGTATAGCCGGGAATTTCTATTCGTCCATATTTTCTGCTAAACCTTTTAATTGCCTTTACCAGGTCTTTAACAAGGTTCTTTACTTCCTTTAATTCGTTTTTGAAATATAATCTTAAGGCAACAAGCGCCTGGTCGTTTCTTGATCTTCCTGTATGAACCTTCTTTCCCAAATCCCCTAGTTTTCTTGTCAGATAATTTTCAATAGCGGTATGGCAGTCCTCGTCTTCCTTTTTGATTTTAAATCTGCCTGCTTTGTTCAGATTAATTATCTCATTCAATCCCTTGACCAATTTTTTTACCTCCTTGGGATTCAATATCCCTATCTTCCCCAGCATTCTGGCATGGGCAATTGAAGCCAAGCAATCATACCTTACCAGACGTTGGTCTAAAATATAGTCATTGCCGACAGTAAAGTTCTCAATCTCTTTATTTAATTTTTTTCCATTCCAAAGTTTAGCCACCTTTTAATGGTCTATTCTTATATAGCAAAAACTAATTTCAAACAGACCTTCTTTTTCTCAATGTATTATTAATCAGCCGAATGGCGTTTATTTTGATAAAGCCAACGGCGTTTTCTGGCTCATAGCCGCCTTGGACCTCCATGCTTGACTGGGCTTGGTCGTACAAAGAAAAAGGTGAGGTCCTTCCAGCCATTATAATATTGCCTTTGTACAGGGCAAGTCTTACTCTGCCTGTGACATATTCCTGCGTTTTATCAAAAAGGGTCCTTAGAACCTCCATCTCCGGAGAAAACCAAAGTCCATAATAAACCAATTCAGCAAACCTTGGTATAAGCCCGTCCCTTAAGTGCATCACCTCTCTGTCCATTGTTAGTCCCTCCAGATCCCGGTGGGCAGTTAGCAAAATTGTGCCTGCAGGAGTTTCATAGACACCCCGCGATTTTATTCCTACAAACCTATTCTCCACCATATCCACCCTGCCGATACCGTTTCTGCCTCCCAATTCGTTAAGGTAGCAGTAAAGAGGAAGAACTCCCTCCTTTACTGTTCCGTCATTTATATTTTTCACCCTGACAGGATTGCCCTTTTCAAAGTCAATCTCAATAAGGGTCTCCTCATCTGGGGCTTCTTTCGGAGAAACAGTCATTTGAAACATCCTCTCCTGCGGTCTTCTATCAGGGTCTTCCAGTTCGCCAGCCTCATAACTAATATGCATAATATTGTCATCAGTGCTCCAAGGATCCTCTTTCGTCTTGTCTACTGGAATATCATGCTTTTTGGCGTATTCAATTTCGTCTGACCTGCCTTGAAATTTTTCCAAGAAGTCCTTTTCCTTCCAAGGAGCAATAACCTTTACTCCGGGAAGAAAACTGTAATAAACCAATTCAAATCTTACCTGGTCGTTTCCTTTGCCCGTAGCCCCATGGGCAAGGACCGTTGCCCCCTCCTTTTTAGCCACCTCAACCTGGGCCTTGGCGGTCAAGGGCCGAGCCAAAGAGGTCCCCAAAAGATATCTTCCCTCGTAAACAGCATTCGCCCTAATTGCCGGAAAGATATAATCCTTAATGAATTCCTCTTTTAGGTCTTCAATATAAACCTTTGAAGCGCCACATTTTAGGGCTTTCTCTTTTATTGCCTTAAAATCTGCCTTCTGGCCCAGGTCAGCAACAAAGGCAATAACATCATAACCCTTCTGAACCAGCCAGTGAAGAATAACCGAGGTGTCCAGTCCTCCGCTATAAGCCAAAACTACCTTTTCTTTTGACATAAAGATATCCTCTGAACCTTATAAAATTCCGTTAGTCCGACCGGGTTTCCCCCTAACGGCTATTTTTGTTATTTTACCATCAGAGGGTAAATTTTACAAATTCACCTCTTGAGAAAATTTTTGAGCCAAAACCCTTTTCAGTTTGCTCAATGCCTCATTGAAGCAGTCCTTCAAAATTATTTCCTGTCTTTCCTTCGGCAATTCGGAATTAAGTTCAAGTTTCTCAATTTCCATTTTTCCGTTCAGAACAACCTTTACACCCTCTCTTTCAACCTCAATTTTCTCTCTTAAAAGAAGGTCTTGGATTTGTTTTAATTTTGCCAACTGTCTAAATTTTTCAAACATAATTTTGGGCTTTTTCACAGATGTCCCTAAAATCACAAAATGCACAGTGCCTGCCAGGTCTGGCTTCAAAATCGCTGTTTTTTATTTCCTCAATTTCTTTTACTATCTTCTCCTTCATCTCATTCTTTTCTTTCTCATCTGCCAAAAAGGAAATCTTACTTCCCTCATTCAAATAATAGTAAACCAATGCCCTTGGTTTCATTTTGAAAACCTCCTCCACTGCCAACTGATAAATCAACAATTGCTCTTTATCCTCCCGGGCTAATTTTTTCTTCGGATTGCCGGTTTTATAGTCAATTATTACCACCTCCTCCCCTACTTTGTCAATCCTATCTATCTGTCCTTTTATAATATTTCCCTGAAGTTTTAAACTGAAAGGAATCTCCAAGGCAGGTGTCCCGTTGACGCTTAAAATCTCAGGATTTTCTTTGCAATACGAGTCGTAGAAATTCTTTATTATCTTTTTTCCTAACCTGTAATACTCATCCTTTTGCCCCTTGCTTTCATACCACCTATCAATCCAGTTGCGCTTGTAAATTTCCAATAGATGTTTGAATTCACAAGAATTGTCTTTCTTTTCGGGAAGATTGCCTGCCTTGAGACCGAACAAATCCTTCTGCCTGCCTTTAATTGTTATTTCTCTCAAAAAATCGTAGAGGGTCTTATGAATTGTCTTGCCAAAAGAATAAACCGCCCTGCCTCTTCTCGGAATCTTCAAAACGAAGGCAAGTTTATACTGAAGGGGACACTTCTCAAAAGCCGCCAATTGAGAATAAGAAAAGTGAGGAGGCAAATATTCCTTCTTTAACCTATTTCTAACCAATAAACCTGATTCTCTTTCTTTTGTTCTGTCAAATTTTTGATTTTTGATTTCTATTCTATCTTCAGAAAGATGATTTTTTTCACCATATCCCATCTCGATCAAAAAACGCGACAATCTTTTTTTTCTCATCCCGCCGTAGTTCTCAGCCGAGGTAAAATAGAGTCCTTTTTTTGCCCGAGTCATTGCCACATAGCAGAGCCGCCTTTCTTCCTGAAGATGAGCATCTCCTGATGGTTTAATGTCCTTTCTTAGATCATCAGGCAGTTCAATCGGGTCTTTTCTTTCAATGCTGGGAAATCTTTTGTCCACCATATTGACCAAAAAAACATATTTAAACTCAAGCCCCTTGGCTGAATGGATGGTCATTACCTTTATTACATCCGGACCTTCTTCCGGGTCAAAGACAATCTTTCCCGCTTCCCCGGATTCTATCTCCATATCAAGTTCTGTTATAAAGTTGTTCAAGGTCGGCTCTATCGCTGATTCCTCAAAGTCCTTTACCCTCCTGTAAAACTGATTCAACAAACCAATCTCCTGCCTGTTGTCTCTTTGGGCTAAATATCTTAGATAGCCGGAGTCCTCTAAGAAAGCGGCAAGCAGTTCGGAAACTGGCTTCTGCCGGGCAAGATTAGAATGTTTTTTGATAAGAGATAAAATAAATAAAATTTTTTCCTGCCCCCTTTTTGAAATCCCCGGAATCAAAGAAAGCTCCTCCATTGCCTCAAAAAGGGACTTGGTTTTTTGGGAGGCGTATCCTGTTAATTTAACTATATCTTCGTATGAGATTTTCAAAAAAGGCAGGTTAAGTATCCGAAAAACAGGTGAACTTTCATAATAATTGTTTAATACCTTAAAATAAGAAATAATGTCCAAAATAAGGGATCTGGTATAAAGCCCGCGGGAGGCCAAAAACTGATAAGGCAATCCCGCTTTTTCCAGGCCCTTGACAAAAGGCAAGGCGGCGTTATTTGCCCTTACCAAAATGGCAAAATCGCTATACCCGGCTTCTTTGTCCTCTCTTAAGATATCCACTATTTTCTTTATTACCATTTCTACTTCTTCCTCTGATGTTCTGGCGTGAAGATGTTCAATAATCCCCTTCTCCCGCTTTTGAGAAACCAGGTGTTTGTTGATGTTGTTGACGCATTCCAAACGGTCAGGGTCGTTGGCTTTTATAAATCTGTAGGCTTTGTCCAGTATGTTTTGGGGAGAGCGATAGTTTCTGATAAGGGAAACCTTTTTGGCATTAGGAAAATCTTTCCCAAACTGAATAATGTTGTTGAAAGATGCGGACCTCCAGAGATATATCATCTGGTCGTCATCAGCACAAACGGTAAGATTGTTTTTGGGCGCGGCTAAGACCTTTACCAATTCATACTGGGCCCAGTTTGTATCCTGAAATTCATCAACCAATATGTATTTGAACTTCTCCCGGTATCTCTTCAAAATCTGCGGCCTTTTTTTGAACAACCTCAGGGTGAAATTTATCAAATCGCCAAAATCTAAAGCGCTGTTTTCCAGCAAAAGTTGCTGATAAAGATGGAAGGCCTCTGAGACCTCTTTAAGCCGTTCAATTTCCTCCTTCTCGGGCAGTTCTGTTAGGTTTGTTTTCAATCTATCCACATAAGACAAATAATCCTCCGGGTATATCGCTTCGTCCTTGCAGTGAGAAAAATGGGAAATCATCGCCTGAATGAATTTTGTGGGGTTGCCCAACGGCTTGTAGTAATTGAGTTTAAATTTCTCAAGATTGCGATAAACAAGGAGCCAGGCAGCAGTTTCATCCAAAATCTTAAAATCAGAAGGCAGGCCAATGTCCAAGGCGTTGTCTCGCAAAACCCTCTCTGAGAAAGAATGGAATGTTGATATCCAAAGATCAACATACCCATAAGGCAAAAGTCTATCAACCCTCTCTTCCATTTCATTAGCCGCCTTGTCCGTAAAGGTCACCGCCAATATCTCCTCGGGTTTTGCCAGTCCTTTTTCAACAAGATAGACAAGCCGTTGGGTAATAACCGTGGTCTTTCCTGTACCCGCTCCAGCCACAATCAAAAGCGGTCCCTGTCCATGGACCACCGCCTCCCGCTGTTCTTTATTCAATTTTGACAAATCCAAAGCCATTTCTTTTAATGTGTGGTTATCCAACCAAACCCAAACCCAACAAATAAGGCTGGGGCTGAAAAAAAATTAAAAAGATGAAATTCAGCAGGTAGAGCAGAGACGCCGTCCGAGAGAGAAAAAATCCAATTTTGTCTAATGTAAAAAGTCCGTGCTTGAACTTATTTTATTAAAAATTCTTGAGAAAGTAAAGAAGGAAATCACATTGGCGAATCCAAAACTCCTTTGAAATTTTGCCTATGACGCAGGTGATTTTGCGATCGTTGTTTTCTACTTTCTTCCAATTCGGTTTCAAAAATCGTTTGACTGTTTCTTTATCCATCATAATCAAATTATATCACTATCTTTAAATAAATTCCTAAGCAAAAATGTGCACGTCCCCAATTTCCTCTTTCCCAATTTCCCCTTTTAAAAGCTTACC
>JAGGSE010000161.1 GCA_021159225.1 bacterium | reverse complement strand
GCCGTTCTAAAAGAATCTGAAAACCTCATAATAATTTAAAATCTCAAATGTCAAATCTCAACCCTGAACCACATAGGGTTCAGGGTTGCCCTGTACCCGACGTGGTACAGGGCAAATCTCAAAACTACATCTCAAAATTCAAAATTCAAATCTTAAAAATCAATTTCCAAATTCCAAATTCCAATTATCATTGAAATTTTGACCATTGGAATTTGGATATTGGATATTGGAATTATTTTTCTTCTCTGTCAAAATATAGGCGGTAATTATCAATTGGGAATGCGGGTCTGCTATCACCCTTATTATCTTGTTGGTCTTTTCATCCAGATAATTATATTCTACCCTATCCTTAGCCGAAAAAACATGCTGGGCTTTTTTAACTGCCTTGGCAATTATCTCCCTTAGTTGGCCTGGTGTTTCTATCTGAAAGTCCCTTTTGAACTCTTCAAAATGCTTATATAATATATGTAAGAATCCCCATTCTCCAGTGCCCTCCTTTAGCACCGTCCTATTCCCTCTTTTGCTTTCTATTATTTCTAAAAATCCAGTTTTTTCTATTATTTTTTTAGCCGAATCTCCCTCTAACAAAAGAGGGTTAAAATAGGGTTCTTTTCCCCTTTCAGTATTTCTTTCTATTTCAATAACTACCTGAGGCGTTCTTATTTTCTTTACCTGAACAGTAATTTCAAAGCCTCCCTCAATATTGAAAACGGTCTTATTGCCGGTCTCGGTCTTTAAGACCCAAATCTTGTTTTTCTTTAAGTTGTTTGACTCATTTAATACCCATTGGGGAAGTTCTCGTAAAGAGACCTTTGTCTTATTTGACCTTATTTTTTCCAAAAATGAAGAAATCTCCTTTGTTCTCTTCTTCTCCTCTTCTAACAATCCCCTTTCTCTTTCTCCTTTCCTTTTTTGATTAAGAGTAAAAGATTCTCTGTTAAATCTCATAAGATCTAACTAATCTCCCAAAAAGTCAGTAAGTTTTGTCTGTTTTCTTCTGCCTTCTTTATTCCTAATATCCTCCAGATATTCTTCTTTTTCTTTTGGGATCCTTCCATATTTTTCAATCACCTCCAAAATTCTTTCTGCTCTTTTAAAACAAAAATCTACCTCCTTTTGTTTTAAGAGGTCAGTCAGTGTTCTTTCAATCTTACCTTTTGAATTGCAAAAATTTCTGAGGCCCTCTTTGATCCTTAGGGGAATCTCAACATCAAAAATTTCAGGAGGAAGTTTAGAAAGGGGAGAAAAAGGAGAAATCTCCTCGTTGTCAATAAGAAAAATTCTTTTTGGTTCCTCCTTAGTAATTAAAAGATTCCCTCTTCTATCTTTTTGATTGATAATATAATCAAAAATCAAAAATGCCAAAAGTTGCTCTTTTAAACTTTTTTCAGCCTTTTTCAGGTTAATCTCTGCCAAGGCCTCGGTCTCGGGAATAAAGAGTTGAAAAATTCCCTTTTGCCCTCCAATTTCTCTTATCACAGTTGGGGGAACCAAAGGAAGTTCAGGAAAAATATCACGAAATAAAAAAGAACTCGTTAAATAACTCGCTCTCTCATATCTCAGCAAAAATTCTTCCTGTCTTGGTTTAAAAATCACTTTTTCTCCCGATTTCAAGGTTGCTATCTGAGGAAGGAACTGGCCCTTTATTTTTAATGGTTTTATTCTCTCTTTTGTGCCTTCTTTTTCTAACTTCTCTAAAATCTCTTTCTCTTTTTTGGAAACCTCAATTTTTTCTCTTTTTCCAATTTCTCTTTTTTCGCCTCTCAAAATCATTTCTCCTGCTTTTAACTTCTTGGCTAACCCTCTCGTGCCCCTGGGAGGAATCGAACCCCCATCACAGGCTTAGAAGGCCCGTGTTCTGTCCGTTGAACTACAGGGGCGTTTTTTGCTCTTCAGTGGAAGTGGCTTCTTGGGTTGATGTTGAAACAATTGGAAAAACAAATGACTTCTGGAAAGGATTCTGCCATATCTTAAAATCAACTTCTTGAAAATTCTTCTCCCTCTGCTTAATTAACTCTAAAACATTTTCCATTTTTTTCTTATGAAGTTTAATCAATCTACCCTCTATCTTTATTTCTTTCTCGCGGATTGTAATATCATATTTATACAACATTATTCCTCCAATAATCAAGGAAATAGAAAATAAAGCCAGAAAACCTAAAAAACTGTGTTCTGCCATTTTAAGAGGCAGTTCCTTAAAAAATTCTTTAATTGTATTTATTTTTTGTCTAATTCTCATTTTGGAAAAGAATAAACCTTCAGGGATAAATTAAAACCAAGTTTTTTGGGAAGTGTCTTTTCCTTGGAAACTACCTTTCTCAAGGAAAGGCGAGAAATTTCAATAAGATAGGGGCTGTTCTCTATTTTTTCTAAAAACCTCATCACTCCGATAAATCTTCCCTCGCCCGAAATCTGAAAAGCCAAATAAGGGACAGAATCTTTTTTCTGTAAGGAAGGGGGAGAGATATTAATTGATACCTGACAACTTTCTTCTGTCTGCCGAAGAAAGTTGATAAATTTAATAAAAGATATGGGCTCATCAGTTTTGACAAACAGACCATCAATTTTTTTTAGTTTCTCTTTGTCATTTTTGTAATTTTTGTTAATCTCCTCTAATGCCTTGATTTTCTTTTCCAGCAAAATTGTTTTTTCCCTCTGGGAAACCAAAGCGGAAGAGGCCTTTTTAATCTCTCTTATTGTCTGGAAAATCAGGCAAGAGGAAAAAATCAGACCGAGCACCCCTAAAACCAAGATAACATTCTTTTTGTTTTTAGTCATTAAATTAACGCTTGACCTTTAAACTTATATTAAAATTAATATCGGACGGCTGCATCCAGAGAATAATGGGAAAACTAACATCCTCAAACTCCTCTTGGCTTCTTATGTTATCTCTAAATTCAAGAAGGGCGTCAACTGTTGGCGAAAAACCAGCAAGGTTCACTGCCATTGTTTTCTTCTCATAGGAAAGAGAGGTTAAATAGACGCCATTTGGCAGAAGTGCCGAAATTTTTTCTATAAGAAGGGTTGGTTTATACTGCTTTTTATAAAATGAATCAGCAATTGAAACCTCTTTATTGGTCAGGTCAATCCTTTCCTTTATCGGTTTAAAATAAGAAAACTGCCTGCTTGCCGATTCAAAAATGACCTTCTGCTCCTCAACTCCCGCTGTAATATCAATCTTTATTGAAAACAAAATCAGAGTTAAAGAAACGAGAAAAAAGAAAAATATAATCTCCAAGATAACAAGAAGGCGAAATCTTCTCTCTTTTCTTAATTCTTCTTTATATTGGGGTGGCAATAGGTTAATCATACTCTAAACCTCTTAGGGCTAAACCAAGGGCTGTAGTATAGGCAAGGGATTCCTTAAAGGGAAGGGACGGTATTTCCTTCAAGGGCGCTGGCAGGATATTTACCCAAGGGTTGCCCAACTCAACAGGAATTTTAAGTTGAGAAGAAAGAAACTCGGGCAAACCTAAAAGCCGGGCTCCTCCACCACAGAGAATAATCTTGCTAATTTCTCTTTTGTCCCGAGAAAGATTATTTTCCTTGGTATGACTTTGATAATAATCTATGTATTTTCTAATCTGCTCTGCCAAATCAGTTAGAGAAGGAATCAGCGCCTCAAATACCTGTTTTCGTTGATTTTGGACTTCAAGCTTCTTCTCTTCTTCAATTCCAAATGCTCCCTCTATTCCCCACTTTAACTTCAGGTTTTCTGCCTCTGTTAAAGAAACCTTAAGGGCGTTGGAAATAGCCTTGGTAAATCCCTGAGAAGAAACAGAAATAGAAGAGGTAAAGCGAAGAGAGCAGCCCGAAAAAATAATAAAACTGGTCCTGGTTGCCCCGAGGTCAATTAAAAGCACAGGGAAAGAACTCACCCCGTTTTTCACCAATGCCCGGGCAATAGACTGAGATTCTACCTCTAGTGCCTTTGGAAAAAGGCCGGCTCCCCTTATTGCCTCTACATAAGAATCAATTATTTTCTTAGGAAGAGCAGCAATGAGAACCTCAATCTTGTCAGAAGGACCTGACAAAGAAGGAATTACCTCAAAGTCCAGATAAACCTGCTCCATTGGTAGGGGGATATAATTTTCCGCCTCAAACAAAACCGCGGATTTAAGTTCTTTTTCTTCCATCAAGGGCATCCTGATTATCTCCAAAAAGGCCTTCTCCTCAGGCAGACACGCTACAACATATTGTGTTTTCAGGTCTTCACCCCTGACCTTTTTGAGGGAATTCTCAATAACCTTAGATAATGCCCCCGGATCCTTAATCTCCCCATTTTTAATTATTCCCGGCCTAATCTCCCCTTGACCAAAAGAGGCCAATCTCAAAGACCCTCCCTTTTTCTTGAGCTTGATTATCTTTAAAGATAAATCAGAAATATCTAACCCAAAAGCTTCCGGTTTTAAAGTTAAAAACTCTAACATCTTATTTAATTATACACAACCTCCAAAAAAAATAAAAGAACTTGTATAAGATGAGTACATTTTTGACAAATAATGGGGTCCGCAGGCAACTTCAATAGGTGTTTTGTAACCTAAAGCCTCGTGAGGTCTTTTGAAGATAAACTCTTCAAGCCAATCTCTGCCGTCTTCGGGGTGTCAAAAATGTATCTCATCTTTTTCAGGTTGTTTCTCCAATTTTTAAAACCTCCTGATTTTTTATACAGGTTCATCTTAACAAAAAAAATTGCCGTTAAATTTTTCACTCCAAAAACCTAAAAGTAGAAAATATCTGATAAATCTATATTACCTAGCCTTGCCATCAATCACTATCAAGGCGTGGAAGTCCTGGTATAATCTAAAGTCTCTTTTTATCTCTCCCTCAAATAATTTCTGCAAAAAGTGATAAGAGAGGTTTTTTGCCAATTTGTGTTTTTTTACAAAACGTCGTGTGTACTCATCAATCACAAAAATGGGTTTATCTAAACCATAAAGCAAAATGGAATCGGCAGTCTCAAGACCAATGCCTTTTAGTTTGAGCAATTTCTCTCTTAGGTCTTGGAGTTTTTCTTTTTTCATTTCATTTATACCTCCATAATTTTTAAGAATAAATTGTGCTAAGTAGAACAAATAATTGGCTTTTGTTTTGTAAAATCCAGATGGTCTAATCAAAGGAGCCAACTTTTTCTCACCTTTTTGATAGATTCCTTTTAAACGATCCATCTTCTCTCTTTTCAAATTTCCAAAAGCCAGTCTTACATTATTCCAGTTTGCCCTCTGGGTCAAAATGGCTTCAATAATTACCTCCTCCCTCTCTTTCTCTGTTTTTGGCCTCTTGCACCAAAGCAACCACTGACCCTTGGGAGAGCCGTATTTTTTCTTCAACTGTTTGTAAAGTTTATCAAGATTAATCATTCTCTGATACCTCAAAAATCTTATTTGGTTGTTTGAAGCCCTTAACCAACCTGATTTTTGATTCCGGAATTTTAAGATAACAACTAAGCATCCTTATCGCCTCCCTATTTGCCTTTCCTTTCTCAGGTTTAGATTTCACCTTTATCTTAAAATTGTCTTTAGATTTTCTGATTACCTCTCTCTTTTTTGAATTTGGAAAAACCTTCACCTTAATTAGCATCATTTAATTTTTTAGATTTAAATTCAAAATCCAAATTTCAAACAGAAAATCCTAAATTCTAAATTCTAAATTCCAGGTGAAAAATTCATTTTGCATTTTGATTTTTGATTTGGTTTGGTTTTGAATTTTGGTCATTGGAAATTTGAAAATTAAGGAGCTATTTAAGGAGCTTATCTCCTTAAACCTCTTTTGGCTATTTTACCGGCAGTTCAATGTAAAATATGGCGCCCTTGTTTGGTCCTTCGGACTCAAC
>JAGGSE010000066.1 GCA_021159225.1 bacterium | reverse complement strand
GATGGTTATGGTTATGTTGCTAGAGCGAAGGTGGCAGAGTCTGTTAGTTGGGAGGATGTGACTGGTAAACCTTCTACCTACCCACCAAGTCCCCATACACATAGTGTGTCTGACATAACGGATATAGCCTCGTACTATGCTAAAGTAGACCTCTCAAATGTTTCGGACAGCACTGTACTAAATAAAGTAAAGAATGTTGATGGGGCAGGTAGCGGGCTCGACGCGGATATGCTGGACAGCTATCATGCAAGTAGTTTCAAGGTGAAGGTCATAGGCACTAATAACAACACGTACACTAAGACTCCAGCAGAGGTAGGTCTCATATTTGACGCATACGACTATAAGGTTCAGCTCACAGACCCATATTCTGGGTCTGTTGTTACGGTCATTGGAGGGGGGTATGGCTATGTTGACCGTGCAAAGGTTGCGGAGTCCGTTAACTGGGATGACATTACTGGAAAGCCGTCTACGTATCCACCTGAGCCACACACTCACTCTTACTCAGATATCACTCTTCCAACGGGAGTATGGACTGGTCTGAACGCTGATGAGCTCGATGGCTACCATGCTACTAGCTTTAAGGTGAAGGTCATTGACTCAAACAATGCAGAACATACGCTTACGCCTGCAGAGACTGGCCTAGTATTTGACGTTTATGATTACCGTGTCCGAGTTACTGATCCTGCTACTGGAGTAGTCACAACTGTTATAGGGGATGGATACGGATATGTTGCTAGGGCAAAGGTAGCTGAATCTGTTAACTGGGACAATATAACAGGAAAACCTAGCACTTATCCTCCAGAACCTCACACGCACTCATATACTGATATTTCATTACCTTCTGGAGTCTGGAGTGGTCTTAATGCTGATATGGTCGATGGTCATCACGCAAGTGACTTTATGGTGAAGGTCATAGACTCCAACAATACAACGAATACCTTAACACCTGCAGGAGCTGGTTTAATCTTCGACGTGTACAATTACTGTATTCAAGTTACCGACCCAGCGACGGGAGTGCTTAGTACTGTCATAGGTAACGGCTATGGATATGTAGGCAGGGCAAAAGTCGCTGAATCTGTCAACTGGGATAACGTAACTAATAAGCCTAGTGTCTATCCTCCCGAACCACATACGCACTCACCGAGTGATATCTCACCACAGGGAAGTGGCTCTGGTCTTGACGCTGATACTGTGGACGGTAAGCATGCCTCTGACTTTGCATTGGTGTCACACACCCATGACATTACGGACATAAGCTTTAACGGGAACTTCATACCAGACAGCGACAATGCATACTTAATAGGTACGTCATCGTATAGAATAGCTGAAGTGTACACGGTGAAGCTCAGTGTCAGTTCCCTCATCGAGGGGGCACCCCTCATTGACTTTAACTTAAAGCCGAAGTCATCAGGCATGTACAGCATTGGTGACTCCACGTATAAGTGGAAAGACTTGTGGCTTTCTGGTACTGTGTATGCAAGCAAGCTGAAGGGAGCGTGTAGGGTAGTTCTAGCATTCGACGACACACCATTTACGGTGACTTCTTCGACATCAACTGAGGTGAAGACGTTTAGGTTCTTCAAGTCTTCTTCATTCGGCCAGATGAACTTCATAGGACTCGAGGTATATGTTTCAGCATACGTGAATGCAGGTACTGGATACGTAGAAATATATATAGATGGTAACTTACAATCAACAATATCGGTGACGAGTACTAGCGAGGAGCTGTATAAGAGTTACATAGACCTGACATCGCTAGGCGATGGTGGACACACAGTCTCTATAAGGCTTAAGACAGGTTCAGGGGCTAGCAATATTACCACACAGTATATTATCGCTATAGGGGTGGTGTAATGAGTAAAAATATTCTCAGGCGTGCGTCCCATACGAAAGACCTCTTGGACATGGAGTGTATTTCATGTGAGACGTGCATTGCGTGTTATGGCTCCTGTGAGTCTTGTCAAAGCTGTGTCTCATGTCAGAAGTGTAATGTGTCATGCTACTACTGTAATGCCTGTGAAGTATGTGTTGCCTGTTATGGTTCTTGTGAGACATGTCAGAGCTGTGTATCGTGCCAGAAATGCAACGTATCATGCTACTCGTGTAACACCTGTGAAGCATGTGTTGCCTGTCAGGGGTCTTGTGAGTCCTGTCAGAACTGTGTATCATGCCAAAAGTGTAACGCGTCGTGTTATTCGTGTGATGCGTGTCAGTCATGTGTTTCATGTGAGGGTTCATGTCAGACATGTCAATCCTGTGACACCTGTCAGAAGTGTAATGCTTCGTGTGACATATGTAATACTTGTCAGTCGTGTGTCTCATGTCAGGGTTCATGTCAGTCGTGTCAGAGCTGTGTATCATGTCAGTCATGTAACGTTTCATGCTACACGTGTGACTCCTGTCAGACATGTGTGTCCTGCTATGGGTCGTGTGAGACCTGCCAGTCCTGTGTATCGTGTCAGAAGTGTAACATATCGTGTTACTCATGTAACTCCTGTCAGTCATGTGTTTCATGTGAGGGCTCATGTCAGACATGCCAGGTGTGTGACGTTTGTCAGAAGTGTAATGCTTCATGTTACTACTGTAACACCTGTCAGAATTGCGTCTCATGCCAGGGTTCGTGTCAGTCATGTCAGGTGTGTGACGTGTGTGATGCGTGCTACTCTTGCCAGGCGTGTGTGACGTGTGAGGTGTGTTACTCAAGTGCCTATACAATACAAAAGTGTACAACGTGTCAGACCTGTGATGTATGTGAGGATTGCGATACGTGTCAGCGCTGTAATACGTGTGAGAGGTGTTACACAATTGAGGGTATTGTGTGAGGGTGGTCTTCATGGACGTGAACATACTTGTCTGTTACACGTGTCAGCTGTGTGTAAGCTGTCAGACCTGTTACTCCTCATGTTACTCTTGTGATGTCTGTCAGACCTGTAACACATGCTATGGCGGATGTGAGACCTGTCAGAACTGTAATGCTTGTGAGAAGTGCAACGTATCGTGTTACTCCTGTGACACATGTCAGTCAAGGTATTCATGTGTCTCATGCTACTCCTGTCAGTCATGTGTCTCATGTCAGAAGTGTAATGTGTCATGCTACTACTGTAATACGTGCCAGTCAAGGGTTTCATGTTCAACATGTTACACCTGTGAGATCTGTAATACGTGTCAGCACTGTGATGCTTCATGCTTTGCATGTAATACTTGTCAGCTTGCGTACTCATGCTCAACGTGTTATACTTGTGAAAGCTGTTACTCATGTCAGAACTGTGATGCCTCGTGCTACTCGTGTAACACTTGTGAAACATGCGTGTCATGTTATGGGTCGTGTGAGTCTTGTCAATCTTGTAACACCTGTCAGGAGTGTTATGCGTCCTGCGATGTGTGTGACTCCTGTGAAGTGTGTGTATCCTGTTATGGCTCATGTGAGTCATGTCAGTCCTGTGTATCGTGTCAGTCATGTAATGCGTCGTGTTACTCATGTAATTCATGCCAACTTGCATATTCATGCTCGACGTGTTACACGTGCCAAAACTGCAACTCGTGTCAGAAGTGTGACACCTCATGTTATTCATGTAATACATGTGAGAGCTGTGATACATGTATGACTTGTGTTGATTGTGAGCTTTGTGAGCTGTGTCAGACAAACTATACTACACAGTGTAATGTGTGTGATACGTGTGAGTCATGCTACTCATGTGAGAGTTGTGACTCATGTCAGGTGTGTGTCGCCTGTCAGAGAGCATATCAGGTATGAATTCTTGGAGGTGATGTAGTATGGAAAAGAGGTGTGTGAACTGTTTCACATGCCAGGTGTGTTATTCCTGTGAGGGTGTGTGTGAGACGTGCCAGAACTGTTATAAGCCAGAGCGTGGTCAGGGAGCCCAGTGTGTGAACTGTTTCACGTGTCAGGTCTGCTACTCCTGTGAAGGGGCATGTGAGACATGTCAGCTCGGGTACGCTGGAGAAGAGGAGCAATATGATAAAAAGTGGGAGACAGAGTACTTCGCTGACAGGACAATCCTTGAAAGGCTCAGTAGGCTTGAGAGGATGGTCATGGAGCTCTATAACATTGTGCAGGGTCAGGCAGGAATGAACATGAGTCCAGCGGGATGTGATGAGTACGAGGCAGTGCCAAAGGAGAGGCCTCAGAGGAAGAGGCAGATTGACATGAGGTGATCTCATGGACTTTTTCGTAGGAAGGGAAGAGGATGTTGAGGTCATGAAGTGGATTCCACGTGCAATAAGCCATGTAACTCCCTGGGCGACGGGTAGGTGTAATCTGCGTTGTCGTTATTGCCTCAGAAAGGGGACAAGAATACTTATGGCAGACTTTACGTGGAAGCCTATCGAAGAAGTTAGTGAAGGGGATTATGTAGTTGGGATAGTGTTCGGGGAGAATTATAAGCACGCCAAGATGGTAAAGTCTAAAGTGATAGCAAAGACCCATAGAAAGGATGTTGTATATAAGATAACTACGGGACGTGGGCCTCTTTATGTTACAGATAATCATGCAATATTGTCTAACTATAAGCGATGGTTATCCATTGATCCGTCAAAGACAGGCGAAGTGAAGTCTTATAGACTAAAGGTTGGTCACCTGCTTAAGCATATTGTTACTCCTTCGGACACGTACAATAGATTTTCTAGGGATTACATGTTGGGGTATTTGTACGGTGTGTTCTTGGGGGACGGTAGTAGTGTTGAGTATTGGTATACTACAGATCCTACAAAGCCATACTTAGTAAAGTATGGGTATAAGAAGCCTGTCAAGAGAGTAACTAGATTTCTTAGGTTAGCAATTAAGAGCAAGGATGTTATTGAGAGAGTGAAGCAGTTTCTCTCATATCTTGGTGTAGAATATAGTGAGGGTGTGCATACTTATACGTATAACGGGAAAAAGAAGTCATTGCCAAAGGTAACTGTTTATAAGAAGAAGTACATAGGGATGATCATAAGCCCAGAGGTGGTGGATTCACTTGAGTTTAGCAGGGGCTTTGTTGCTGGTATGTTCGATGCGGAAGGTACGTTAAATCGAAGTGTTCTTAGAATATCGAATAAGGACTTAATGGTCTTAGAGGTCATTAGGGATATGCTGTCGAAGTTTGGGTTTAATGTTACAATCGAACGTAATAAGCAGGGTATATATTCTGTTAGGCTGAGGGGCGGTTTGGATGAAGTTGTACGGTTTATAAACACTTTTAGACCTGCTAATTATGAGAGGTTGGACAGGTTGTATTCTGTTACACCTAAAGGTTCTGCGGAAGTCTTGTCAATAGAGGTCTTTGGTGAGGATGATGTCTATAATCTACAGACAGAGACAGGTAATTACGTGGCTGAGGGTTTTGTGGTACACAACTGTTTCGTATATAAGCTTTATCCGCAACAGCCTTCAAGCGACATGCCTGAGGACGTATGGAAGGCACTTGTTGAGTTCCTCTGGCGTGAGAGTAAGGACATACAGAAACCAAACATCTGGTGGTTTGGTGGCGAACCTCTCGTGGCGTTCTCAACGGTCATAAAGCCTTGTTGGGAGTACGCATACAATAAGAAATATACGGACTTCAACCCATACCAGAAGAAGGGTAAGGCCATTACTTGGGGAGTTACCACCAACGCAACACTATTGACTCAGTCAGTTCCAGACATCGAGGAGAGTGACATTGCCGAGTGGATGGTTAAGCGTAACTTCGGTTTTCTTCTGAGCATAGACGGTACTAAGCGTACTCATGATATGAACAGGGTATATCCAGATGGTCGTGGTTCATTTGATGATGCGTGGAAGGGCGTGGAGAGGCTCATGGAGCTCGGTGCGGGTTTCCAGATACGCTGGTCTATAGCACCGAACCAAGTAAAGTATCTCTTCGAGGATCTCGA
>JAGGSE010000013.1 GCA_021159225.1 bacterium | reverse complement strand
CTCATATAGAGCAGATTTTATCTTATCTCAAGGCAAGTAATCTAAAATTAGGAATCTTGGCTAATTTCGGGTCAAAAGGAGTAAAAATACAGAGAATTATAAATTTTCAATGATAAAAAAAAACCGCCATTAACCTTCTATTCGTAAATTCGTAATCCATTCGTAAATTCGTTGATAACATATTATGCCCAGACAATATCCAATTGAAAGATATCGGAATATAGGAATTATTGCCCATATTGATGCTGGAAAGACCACTACCACCGAGCGGGTTTTGTTTTACACAGGAATTTCTCATAAGATTGGAGAGGTTCATGATGGTCAGGCGATTATGGACTGGATGGCGCAAGAGAGAGAAAGAGGAATTACTATTACCTCGGCTGCTACCACCTGTTTTTGGATCCCTCGGGGAAAGGGAAGTGACCAGAAGCACCGCATTAACATTATTGACACGCCGGGTCATATTGATTTTACTGCCGAGGTTCAGAGGTCTTTGAGGGTTTTAGACGGCGCAGTTGTTATTTTTGACGGTGTGGCTGGAGTTGAGCCCCAGTCAGAGACCGTTTGGCGTCAGGCAGACAAGTTTAGCGTCCCCCGAATTTGTTTTGTCAATAAATTGGATAGAATGGGCGCCTCTTTTGACAGAGCAGTTGATTCAATTCGGGAAAGATTGTCTCCCAATGCCGTTGTCCTCCAACTTCCAATTGGCTCGGAAGGCAATTTCAAGGGAGTAATCGATTTATTGACGATGAAGGCATTGTACTTTGAGGGAGATTTTGGAGAACGGGTAGTTGAGAAAGAGATTCCGGACGACCTGTTGGAGATGGCAAAAGAGCAGAGGAAAAAAACAATTGAAAAAATTGTTACCGAGGACGAATCTGTTTTAGAAAAGTACCTGGGAGAAAATGAACTTTCAGTTGACGAAATAAGAGACACCTTAAGGAAAGCCACTATATCCTACAAACTAATTCCTGTTTTTTGCGGCTCTGCCCTAAAAAATATAGGGGTTCAGCCCCTTTTGGACGCTATCTGTTATTATTTACCCAGCCCGGCTGACCTGCCGCCGATAAAAGGAACTGACCCAAAGACGGGCAAGGAGATTGAAAGAAAACCTAAAGATGATGAGCCCTTTTCTTCTCTTGTTTTTAAGATAGCAACCGACCCCTATGTAGGAACACTAAGTTATTTCCGGGTTTACTCGGGATATCTTAAACGGGGGTCCTATTTATTAAATACCACAACCAATGAGAAGGAAAGAATTGGCAGGATTTTGAGAATGCATGCCAATTCCCGGGAAGAGGTAGAGGAGGTTTTTGCTGGGGATATTGCCGCTACTGTGGGGCTAAAATCCACTAGCACAGGTCATACCCTTTGCGACGAATCTCATCCCATTGTTTTGGAAAAGATTACATTCCCTGAGCCAGTGATATCTATTAGCATTGAGCCGAAGACAAAGGCAGACCAGGATAAACTGGCTGCCTCCTTGAGAAAATTAGCCGAGGAGGACCCGACCTTTAGGGTGAAACAGGATACTGAAACGGGCCAGACAATCATTTCAGGAATGGGAGAACTGCATTTAGAGATAATCGCCGACCGCTTAAAGCGAGAATTTAATGTAGAGGCGAATATTGGCAGGCCTGAGGTTGCCTATAAAGAAACAATAACCCAGGAAGCCAAGGCGGAAGGCAAGTATATCAGACAGTCAGGCGGAAGAGGTCAATATGGTCATGTTTGGTTGAGATTAGAACCACGAAAAAGAGGAGAGGGATTCAAGTTTATTGATGAGATCAAGGGTGGCATTATTCCAAAGGAGTTTATTCCGGCAGTGGAAAAAGGAGTAAGGGAGGCAATGGACAAGGGAATTGTCGCTGGTTATCCAATGGTAGACCTTTCCGTTGCTCTTTATGACGGCTCCTTTCACGAGGTTGATTCTTCGGAGATGGCTTTTAAGATTGCTGGTTCTATGGCTTTCCAGGCAGCAGCCAAAAGAGCAAAGCCGGTTCTTCTGGAACCGATTATGAAACTGGAAGTGATTATTCCTCCTCAATTTTTTGGTGATGTTATCGGCGATTTATCAGCCAGACGAGGGAGGATTGAGGAAACAAAAGACCGGGTCAATCTGAAGGTGATTGACGCTATGGTTCCTTTGGCAGAAATGTTTGGTTACGCTACCTCCTTGAGAAGTTTAACCGAAGGCAGGGGAACGTTTACAATGGAGTTTAGCCACTATGAACAGGTTCCAGTTAATATTGTTCAACAAATTACTGAAGGAGGAAAGAGATAAGTCCCTTGACTTGAGCGGTTGAAACTGCTATAAAATTAAACATATGAAGGTTAAGGTCAACAAAGATAAATGCATTGGCTGTGGCCAATGTATTAATATTGCTCCGGAGGTTTTTGAGTTTGACGAGGACCACAAGTCAAAGGTAAAAGAAGGAGCGGATTTAGAAAAGAGCAGGAAAGAAATTGAGGAAGCAAAAGGGTCCTGTCCTATGGGAGCGATTGAACTGGAGGATTAAGAAACTTATCAAAAGACCTAGGGCTGAGATTTTCCGGGAAGCGGTTATGTTATGTACTACCGACTCTTTAGGAAACTTTATGAGAGGGAAGCGATAAGGATGTGCCAGAAGTGTCGGGATTTTATCAGAGATGGTCAGAGGATTCTGGATTTGGGTTGTGGACCAGGTATTGTTGGAAAAACCTTCCAAGAATTTTTCCGGGCAGAACTTTTGGGTGTGGATATTGTAGACCGAAGGGTAGTTGATATCCCCTTTAAACTCAGCGGTTCGTCATCCCTTCCTCTAAAAGACAACTCTTTTGACCTTGTTCTCATTAGTTATGTTTTGCACCATACAAGCCAACCCAAGGCGCTTTTGGGAGAGGCAAAAAGAGTAAGCAGGGACAAAATTATTGTTTTTGAAGACATTCCAGATACCTGGATTTCAGACATTTTTTGCCGCCTTCATGGCTTTTCCTTTGATAAACTCTTTAGAAATCCTACCAAGACCACCTTTTATTCTGAAAGGGAGTGGAAGGAAGTTTTTAAGCAACTGGGTTTAAACCTTCTTTTTAGTCAGAGGGTAAACAATTTTCCAGTTAGAAAAGAACTATTTGTTTTGGGTGTTTAGTCTAATAGGATGTAGTTGCTAACCACCTTGGTAGCAAATCTGGCAAGGCATCTTGCCTCGGGGAGCACGAAGTCGCGGTAAGTAGTAAGAAGTAGTTTATTCCCAGGCGCTTCCAAAATCTGACCGAGCCTCACAAACCTTTTTCTGAAACGCAATCTTCCTCTGGGGCTCGGCTGCGATATGCTTCCCTTAGTCAAGACGCCTCAGCAGAGAAATTATCAAGAATTGTTTATTACTGAAGTGGCTGGATAGTATATGATAGTATATGGGTGTGTAGTTCAGTGGTAGAACGCCATTCTGATAAAATGGAGGCCGTAGGTTCAATTCCTACCACACCCAAAGAAAAAGGGGTTGTTAATAAAAAAGATGAGGTATTTTGTTAAAATCGGCTTGGAGGTTCATTTGGAGTTGAGAACGAAAACGAAGATGTTTTGCGATTGCCTAAACGACCCAGCCGAAAAAACCCCTAATATCAATATCTGTCCTGTCTGTTTGGGCCATCCAGGCACCCTTCCTGTTATCAACAGGGAGGCAGTAAGAAAGGTAATAAAAGCAGGACTGGCTCTGAATTGTCATATCTTGGAGGAACCAAGATTTGACAGGAAAAACTACTTTTACCCTGACCTGCCTAAAAACTATCAGATTTCTCAATTATATCAGCCCCTTTGCCGTAATGGCTTTTTGGAAATCGGAGGGAATAAGATAAGAATTCGGGAAATCCATCTTGAAGAAGATACTGGTCGGCTGATTCATTCTTCGGAAGGAGATTATTCTTTGGTTGATTTTAACCGAGCAGGGGTTCCCCTGATGGAGTTGGTAACAGAACCGGATATAACATCAGCCAAAAAGGCAGGAGAATTTTCCCGGGAACTTCAATTAATTTTTAGATATTTGGACATTTCTGATGCTGATATGGAAAAGGGTCAGATGAGGGTGGAGATTAACATCTCTCTTTCTAAATCTCAATCTGATTTCGGCACCAAGGTGGAGGTAAAAAATCTTAATTCCTTTCGGGCAGTTGAGAGAGCGGCAGAGTATGAAATTAAGCGCCAGAGTAAACTTTTAGACGAAGGAAAGAAAGTGGTTCAGGAGACAAGGGGCTGGGACCCGAGCAAAGAAGTCACCTTTTCTCAAAGAGAAAAAGAGGAGGCGCAGGACTACCGTTATTTTCCCGAGCCCGACCTTCCTCCTCTTCATATTACCCAAGATATTATTGATAGATTGAAGGCGGAGATTCCGGAACTGCCGGATAAGAAGAGACAGAGACTTCAGAGGCAGTACGGACTGGGCAAGGAAGCGGTTGAGGTTTTTGTTCAAAACAAAGATCTGGGAGAGTATTTTGAGAATGTGATGTCGGAACTAAGGCGATGGATAAGGGATATTGAGAAGAAAAGCAAGGTGGAGGAGAAGGAATTTTTTGAATTGGCAAGGCTTTGCTCAAATTATATGATTACTGACCTGCAGGGATTGCTGAAGGGAGCCTCGGTAGAAGATGAGAACTTCCTGATTAGCCCGGAGGATTTTGCTGAATTTGTTACCCTTATCTATAAGGGGACCCTTTCCTCAAAAATTGCCAAGACAGTTCTTCAAGAGATGTTTTCAAAAGGACTAGATCCCTCTTGTATCATTGAAGAAAAGGGACTTGCTCTTATTAGTAGCCAGTCCGAGATTGAGAAAATTGTAAAGGAGATTGTTTCCCAAAATCCCAAGCCAGTTGAGGATTATAAAAAGGGCAAAGAGAACGCTCTTCAGTTTTTGGTTGGCAAGGTAATGGCTAAAACCAAAGGCAGGGCAGACCCGAAAGTTACAAGGGAAACGCTTCTTAGGATTTTAGGAAGTTCTTGATTATATCCTCTGCCTCTTTATAGTTTTTTATCCAATAAATTCTTTTGTCTTTTTTGAACCAGGTCATTTGTCGTTTTGCGTATTGCAAACTATGGAGGGTAATTTCTTTCCTGACCTGTTTTTTTGTTTTTTTCCCTTCTAAATATCCCTTCCATTCATAATAGCCAATAGAATCTAAGGCGGGTACCCAACCGTATTTTTTTACCAGATTTTTTACCTCCTCCTCTAAATTGTTCTTGAACATTTTTTCTGTCCTTTTTTCTATTCTTTTCTTCAGCAGGTCTTTGTCTAATTTGATTCCTATTTGGAGGGTCTCGAACATCGGAGAGGATTTTTCTCTTTGCTTCCAAAATGGCTTGCCGCTGATTTTAGACACCTCAATAGCCCTGATAAGCCGCCTTTTGTTCTGTTTGTCAATGCGTTCTGCTCCCTCGGGGTCGATTTTTTTGTAGATTTCAAAAAGTTCTTTTAGGGATTTTTTTTCCAAATTCTTTCTCAATTTTCTGTTTGGCGGAACCTTTGGTAATTTCAAGTTGTCAACAATAACAGAAATATACAATCCCGTCCCTCCTACCAAAAATGGCAGTTTTCCTCTTTTTTGAATATCTCTTATAATCTTGACAGCCAGTTTTTTGTAAATAGCAGCATTAAAGTTTTCATTAGGGTAAACAATATGAAGCATATAGTGAGGAATTTTTTCAATTAAAATAGGTCCTTTTTTTCTTGAAGCGGAGACAAGATTTGGTTTTTGCGCTTCTTGTGCCGGGGAAGCCGTGCCGATTAGCATTTCCTTGTAAACCTGGCGCGAGTCAGCAGAGACGATTTCTCCATTAAATTTTTTCGCCAGTTTCACTGCTAATTTTGACTTTCCTGAAGCAGTAGGACCCAAAAGAACAATGAGTTTATTTTTCATTTAACTGCTTATTTTGCCTTCTAATCCAAATGGCTGGACCTTGGTTATTTTTATTTTGACAAAATTTCCAATAAAACTTTTGTCTCCCTTGAACCTTACTGTTTTGAAATGCCGGGACTTGCCGTAGATATAATTGTTCTTGCCTTTTTCCGCCAGAACCTCAATGGTTTTTCCTATAAATTTTTTATTTCTGGCAAGGATTGTTTTTCTCAAAATTTTGGTAAGTTCTTTTTCCCTCCTCCTCTTCTCTTTATCAGAGACATTGTCTTTCATTTTTTCTGCTTGTGTCCCAGGTCGGGGAGAATAGCGGGCAATATAAGCCATATCAAATTTGATTTCT
>JAGGSE010000211.1 GCA_021159225.1 bacterium | reverse complement strand
CAATTTTCAATATCTTCTTTTTCTCCATAACCTTTTTCCACCAAATAAGGCACTCCTCCTTCTAAAATTCTATTAATTTGTTCAATTGAAAGTTTTATCTGTCTTCCTCTTCCCAAACCTGAAGGCACTTCTTTTTGAACTTCGGTAGATAATTTCTCTAAATAAGGTCTAATTTCTTTCTCAGTGTATTCTGATTTTAATAATCTGACTGAACATGATATATCATACCCAACTCCCCCAGGAGAAATAGCTCCATCTGGATATCTTGTTGCTGCAACGCCGCCAATAACAAAACCATACCCAGTGTGGATGTCAGGCATTGCTAAAGAATATTTTACAATTCCAGGTAAGGAAGCGACATTAATTAATTGATTTAATGCCTCGGATTCTACATCTTCCAACATCTTCTCAGAAACATAAATCCTTGCCGGTACCCTCATATCCGACCTAAAGGACTTTGGAATCTCCCATAGATAGTCATTTATTTTCTTGAAAATTTTTTTGGAAATCATATATCAAATAAAACTGTTGCCTGCCAAATTTTATTTTTTTGCTTAATCTCTAAGTTATGATAGGTTGTCCCTTTTATGACCAATCCAAAACCTTTGACCTTGTAGCCGGAGAGTTCCCCTTCCAATTCCTTATCAGAAAACTTAGCAAATTTTATTTTATTATAGATTTCTTTGTTTACTTCATTTAGATAATTGATTTCCGATAAAAAATCAACCAAAAGGGAATTTAGGTCGCTGGATTCTATTTTTACCTCTCTAGGTTTTGATTTTGGGCCTTTACCCTCTGCCTGAAGAACATTTTCCATTCCAATCATTGCGTTTTTAAAGAGTTCTTTTTTATTTTTTCCAAAGGCCCTGATTTTCAGGTCTGCCTTGTGTTCCAGTATTTCAAATCTTTTCATAGATTTTTTCAAACTCTTCTCTGAGGACCCTTCTGTCGTCCCAAGGAATCTTTTTTCCTTGCGCCAAACAGATTGAGGGTTCGCACCCCTTGCCCGTGATTATTATTACATCATCTTTTTTTGCCAGTTCCAATGATTTCTTGATTGCCTCACGCCGGTCTAAAATTTTATAAACTGATTTGCCCTGCTGGTTCTGGGTTCCTTCAGCCACCTGATTTATAATTTCCATTGGGTCTTCGTCATAAGGGTCTTCATTGGTAAGAATGACCTTATTGCAGTATTTGGCGGCTATTTTCCCTAGGACAGGTCTTTTCCATTTGTCTCTCCCTCCGCCACAGGCGCCCAAAACACAGATTAGTTGACCCTTTGTTTGTTTTACGAACCTATTGACAAGTGTTTGATAAACCTTTTCTAAGGCATTGGGGGTAAAGGCATAGTCAACAATTGCCCTAAACGGTTTAGAAATTACCTCCTCCATTCTTCCTTCTACGCCCCTGAAAGAAGCCAATGACCTTTTGCATTTTGCCAGATCAATTCCCTGAGACAAGCCAAGGCAGATAGCGGCTAAAGCATTGTAGATGTTGAAGTCCCCCAGCAGGTTTAGGGAAAGAGGAAATTTTAGGGTCTTGGAAAATCCTTCTTTTTGAATTTCAATCTTTACCATTGGCTCTTTGCCATTGACTTTTCTGTAGAGATATTTTTCTTTTGCCCGAAACTGGAGAAAATAGTCGGCATTTTTATCATCTAAATTTATGATATGGATATTTTTTGTTACCTGAAACAATTCCCCCTTCGCCCTTTTGTAGTTCTCAAATCCGGCGTGCCTTTCTATATGTTCCGGGCTTAAATTGGTAAGAATAGCAGTATCAAAATCAATGAATTTATGTCTGTACTGAATAATTCCTTCTGAGGTTACTTCTAAAACAGCGTATTGGCATCTTTCTTTTACTGCCTCTCTCAAGAATTTTTGAAGGAAGGCTCTTCCCGGCATTGTCATTCTTGATTCATTTCTTTGTTCTTTTTCCTTGATTTTGAAACGGATTGAGTTGGCCAGCGCAACCCCAAATCCATTTTCCTCAAGGATTTTTGTTATCATCTCAGTTGTTGTTGTTTTTCCATTTGTTCCTGTTACACCGATAACCTTTAATTTTCGCGAGGGGAACCCATAAAAGACCGCTCCCAAGAAAGAAAGGGAGAGATGGTAAAAGTTGAGCAAGGGGGAGGGAACAAATTTTTTAATTAGATTCTTTAGTTCCATTCTTTTCTTTTAACATATTCTTGAAAATTAAGGAAGGTCCTAAAATATGAAAAAATGTGATTTAGAATTTTGAATTTCGGATTGTCATTTTAGGGTTTGAGTCTTTATAATTAGGACTTACTGCCGAGATTGACCTGTATAGTTTGACTTCCTGGCTTAATAAAGATAAAATAGGTGATAATATGAGGGAAACGAGAAGAGAAAGAAGTCCAAGGATGGAAACAAGCCCAAAGGAAACAGCCGAGGAATTATTGGAGAAGGCATTTTCAGGCCTGGAGTCCATAGAGAGTGATATAGAAAGGATAAATATAGAGACGCCACCGGAAAGAATAAAGATTTTTTGGAAGGAAGCCGAATATACAATTGAGTGGCTTGAAAAAGCGGCGGAGAAATTAATTAACGAGGGAATAGAAATGAGAAAAGGTGGCGCTCTCAAGCAGGGAGGAGAAGAAATCCGGATTGGGATTAGGGCTCTAACCAGGGGGCTTAGTCTGCGTGAGAGGATTATTAAGTCAGGCGAGAGAGTAAAAGGATTTACCGAAAAGGCCAGAACCCAAAAGAAGAAACAGAGGGAGTATCTGAGAAGGTTTTTGTATTTGGTCCTTAAGGCAGAGATACTGGGCTATGAAAATAGGTCATCCTCAGAGATAGAAAAGGAAGAAATTAGGAATACACGGGATAAGATAAAAGGAAAATTGGAGGCATGGGAACAATCTCTGGCAGAGACCGAAGAGGGGAAAAAGAGAGCCTCGCAGAAATTAAATAAGCAGATAAAGGAGTGGGAAAAGGAATTGAAAAACCAGAGAAATAACACGGAGGCAGAAGGAGATTCTAAAACAAATGGTTTTTACTGATTTTAACGCCTGGGCCGGGTCTGGCTATTATTACATTTTTAATTCCTGATACCTTCTTAATCCCCTTAATCAATTCTTTCAGGTCTTTTTTTTCACATAAAATTTTTACCTGGGGTCCGGCATCAATGGTAAAATAGCATTTTAGTCCTCTTTCACGGAGTTCCCTTGTCTTGTGGATAAGAGCAATTGTCTTTTCGTTCCAGTAGATAATACCTGGTTTTGTGGTTATCATCAAGGCGTGCATCTTAAGGCAGTTTTCCTCAGATACTTTGCCGAGCAGGGATATATCCCGGTTTTTTATTGCCCTTTTGGCGCTTTTAATGTCTTTATCAATTGTCTTTAGCCAGCAGGGATAAAAAGGGGAGGTTTTTACTGTTTGAGCCATTCCTTCTCTTGAACTAACCTTTTTTTCTTTTATTGAGGTAAGACAAATAACCATCCGAATATCTGGCCAATAATCTGCCGGGGCTATCTGAAGGGCAAAGGAGTCAGAGCCATCATCTTTTTTGCCTCTTTGCCATTCTACAAAACCGCCATAGATTGAGCGGCAGGCAGACCCAGAGCCCTGTCTTGCCAAAATACTCATTTCTCTCTTGTTTAGCCCAAGACCCAGGGCTTCATTTACTGCAGCGGTCAGGGCAGCAAAGCCGGCGGCAGAGGAGGCCAGACCCGCTCCCTTTGGAAGATTGCTTTGGCTGACTATCTTAATTTTTCTTTTTGTCCCAGCGAGTTTTCTTATTTTATTCAAAAATGGTTTAAGATATTTTTTATATTCCTTTGAATTGAGGGGATAGTTTCGGTTGTTCAAGATTAAAATATCCTTTTTGTTTCTTGAAGAAAACTCAACGGTTGTTTTAACCGAGAGACAGTCGGTTGTTAAACTGATGCTGCTGTTTTGGGGCAGAAATAGATTTTCATCTCTTTTCCCCCAGTATTTTATTAGAGCGATATTGGCATTGGCGATAGCAGTTGCCTTCATTGTTTCTTATTCTAATTCTTAATTGTCTTTTTGGCAATATGTGTTAAAATATAGACCATGGCAGAAAAAAAAGTCAATATTTCTTCGGTTGGAATATCTCAAATCAGCGTGGCCATCCCCCGGTATTTTTTGTCTTTAGAAGAACTGACCAAGATTAGAAACATTCCTTCAACCTACGCTACCGAGGGGCTGGGCGTTTTTCAGGCACGCATTCCCTATCAAGAGAGGGTTGAGGACCTGGCGGCTGAGGCTCTTAAGAAAATTGACTATAAGGATGCGGAAAGGTTTTTTATTGCCACCGAATCAGACCCTGACCTTTCTAAGCCATTTGGAGTCAGGCTCATTAATAAGAAACTAGGATTGACCAGACTGCCTTTTCAGTATAAGTTTGCCTGTTTGGGAGGAGTAGAGGCTCTTATTTCTGCCTGTGAATACTCTGTTGCCAACAGGGGAAAGCCGGCGGTTGTCTTGGCTCTTGACCGTTCAATCTACCCTGAAACAAACCCAGCAGCAGAAATGACCCAAGGGTGTGCCGCTGTGGCTATGCGTGTGGAGGCCAACCCCAAACTTTTAGAGGTTGATTATGAAAATATAGGCCAGTATGCCGCTGATGTTGATGACTTTAGGGTGCCAGCATCTTCTTTTCCCTTCCCCCAGGTGAATGGGCAACTAACAAAATCTGCCTATCTTGGCTGTCAAAAGTTTGCCCTTGAGGACTGGGAAAGGAATAATCAAGATTTATTGAAAACGCTGGGGGGGAAGAGCCTTGTTCAGGCCGCTGATTTTTTTGTTATGCATACCCCCTTTCCCAAAATGACCGAATGGGCTGCTGCTGTTTTTTGGAGGCACGAGAGTTTGAAGGAAAAGCCCCATCTCCGCTTGAGTCAGTGCCTGGAAAATCCTGGACTGTTCAAGGAATACAAGAAGGACCTTGACCGGGTAAGGTCATTGCCGGAATTTCGGGCTTTTTTTGAAAAGAAGGTCAAGCCGGGGCTGAAATACAATCCCTACATTGGAAACTCCTACACCTGTTCAATTTTTATCTCCTTAATTGCCATATTAGAAGAAATTAAGAAGGGGCAGCAACTCGGAATGTCGGGCTATGGAAGCGGGGCAGGGGCTATCTGTCTAAGAGCGGTCTCCCGGTCAGAGGGATTCAAAAGCGACCTGAAAGAACAGTTAGAAAAAGGGGGAAAATTAACCTTTGAGGAGTACCAAAAATGGAGGGAGTCCCAAAGGGCAATTAGTTAATATGTATATTAAAGGCGTGGGAATGACCAGATTTGATTATTCCCAAAAGCCCTGGTGGGGGTTTTGTTATGAGGCGGCAATGGAGGCCTTGGAAGATGCTGGGATGAAGATTTCTGATATTGACCTTGTTGTCTTTAGCGGGATGGAAAACGCTGACGGGCAAGAGGAACACCAGACCCATAAGACCTCTTTTTTGTCCGACCTTTTTAAGACCCACTGCCCGATTATTCAGACACCCTCTGTCTGTAGTGGCGGCGGGGTGGCTTTCTGGACAGCGCTTCATCTTAAAGGATTTAAAAACATACTTGTTTGTTCAGGGGAGAAGGTGGTTGATAATAAAAGCCAGGTCACTGTCCACCGCATTTTATCTGCCCAGGAAAGAGAGATTGAGCAAAAAGAGGGGCTTCTGTTTCCGGTGGGGAATGCCTTGGTTTGGCAACTTTACGCCCAAAAATATGGGGCAACAATGGACGACCTTGCCTTAATTGCCTTCAAAAATCATCAAAATGCTGTCCAGAACCCCAAGGCATATTATTATAAAAGACCGGTTTCTTTAGAAAAAATAAAAAACTCGCCGGTGGTTTCTTCGCCCTTTCGGCTTTTTGATTGTTCCCTTTCAGTCAATGGCGGAGCAGCAGTAGTTCTGACCCAAGAGAAGACAGATATTGAGGTTGCTGGCTCTGGATTTGCCACGGACTACATAATGACATTTAATAGAGAAGAGCCCTGGCATTTTGTGGCAACCAAGATAGCGGCTGAAACTGCCTATCGTCAGGCGAATATCCAGGCAAAAGATGTTCAGGTAGCAGAGGTCCATGACGCCTTTACCTCGGTTGAATTGTTCTCTTATGAGGACCTGGGCTTTGCTTTACCCGGAAAAGGAGCAGAACTTATTAGAAAAGGGGTGGTGAATCTGGATGGTAGTCTGCCGATAAACCCATCAGGAGGACTGAAGGCAAAGGGTCATCCCATTTCCCCTACTGGCCTTGCCCAGATTTACGAGATTGTAAACCAGTTAAG
>JAGGSE010000007.1 GCA_021159225.1 bacterium | reverse complement strand
AGAGAAGTTGGAAGAATTTGAAGGAGAACCAGTAATCTTGTTTTCGCATCATCCGATGAAATTGAGTATAGCAGAAGCCTTTTCGTCTCCTGAGCTTTTGCAATTAAGAGAAATTTTAAAGAACAAATCAGTAGTATTCGATTTTGGGGGTCATATTCATAGCTTCGAAGGAATTCTTGGAAAATTTCCTTGGGTTACGAATGCAAATAAAGAATACAATCCAATAAATTCAACTCGGGTTATTACCACCGAGGCATTAATGGTAGGTTCAAACGGAAGAGGAGTTGAGAAAGCAACAAAACAAAACGGAGTAGTTGATGGCAAAAAGGGAATTATCAGAATAGTAAAGATCTTTGGAACTGACGATATAAGATCAAACAATTGGGAAACAACTGAAACAGGGGATGAATTTGTTAGTTTGAATCCGAATTTTGATTATTACCCAGTAACAATTGGTGGAAGCGGAATGCCAATTGGATATAGATTTGTGGCTAAATATTTTACTGAAAGAAAAATTTCTAAATACAAATGGGATTTCGGATTCCCAATTGGAGAAAAGGAAGGAGAAGAAGTCTTCATTTCAGTTGATGAAATCCAACAAGGAATAAATCTCGGTACTTATGAGCAAACAGGAAGCGAGGTCAAAATTCCAGTAAAATTAACCTTAGTAGATGAGAAAACTCAAGAAGATGAATCTATTCCCAGAAAAGAAAAGGTTTACTTCAGTTATGCCTACCTTATCATTGGACCTTCTCAGAATCAATTTATTTCTTTGAGAAATTATCAGAAACTAACAGTTACCACTGAAAATAGAAATGGAGTTGAGGTATTGATAGATATCAGCCACTCTGCCTCAACACCTGTAGGGATAATCACAGTTAATTTCGGAGAAGCCGAAGGCAACATTGACCTTTCAGAATTAATCGCTGATTCAGATATTAAAGAAGGTTAAATCAATCCTTTATATGGAAAACTGGCCAAAAGAGGTTAAAAGGTCAAAGATTTTGTTTATACCTAAAAAATGAGAAAAGAAGTTTTTAATCTAAAATTGTTTTTTTCTCTTATTATTGGGATATTAGGAGTCATTTTTCTATTTTTCAATTTTTTGTATTTATATGCACCCCCGGTAGCGCATCCCTATACAATTTTTGAAAAAATAACAACTGCCCACTATCATCTCATCGAAAAATTACCTTTGCTTCTCCGTGTTTTTTTCTTAGATTTTCTTGAAGAGCTTGCATTTTTAATTTTTCTTTTTCTTTCACCGATTGGTATTTTTTTAGGAAATAAGGCCTACGAGTCCACAAAACAAAATCTGGCAATTTTCGCTATTGTTCTCAACATAATCAATTTGATTTTTTCCATCTTTATCGGTTGGGCAATACTTGGACTTACTACAGGAGCGATGTGAAATCTAAAACAAACCATGCCAAAATCTTCAAAAATCCCAATCCTTATCTTCCTAATTTCAACCCTTGCTCTCACTTTTATCTTTTCTCTTTTTCATTCTTCCCAGGCAGAGAATTTGGAAAGCCAGGAAAATTCTCAACCTTCCAATCAGTTTTCAGTTTACATTTGCCCCCAAGCCAAATCTTTGGAAGAGATAAATCCAAGATGTCCAGGAAGGGTTATTCTTGGGTTGGGAAAGACAGTTGGGGGAATGACCCTTACTATTGCCAACTATGAGGGAAAAGATTATTATCTTGTTCTGGGATTTGAAAATGGAGGCGGAGCAGTGAACCTGCCGCCAATAGCCAATGCCAATGGGCCTTATCAGGGCTATGCTGGATTACCCATAACCCTTGATGCCTCAGGTTCTTCTGACCCCAATAATGACCCTTTAGAATATCGCTGGGACTTTAACTCAGATGGAAACTGGGATACTGATTGGTTAGATAACCCAAGGATAGAACATATCTTTAATAATGATTATGATGGGGTTTTAAGGTTAGAGGTAAGTGATGGCCAATTTTCAGATTTAGGCACTACCTCAATTAAGGTAGAAAGTGCCAGGACTCTTAAGCAAGAAGTCGTCTCAGACCTAAAATCAGTTAAAACAGGGAATAGAAAGACTGACAAAAGGATTGATAGAATTATCTGGTTTCTAAATCAAAGTTTGAATGAAGACCTCTGGAAAGATGCCTCCCATTTGGTCTTCTTTGATAAAGGGAGATGTAAGAAGATAGAGAAATTATTAAGAAAGCCTCTTAGAAAAGACAAACTGAAATTAAAAGAAATTAAATCAGAATGTCCAAAACCAGGAATGGTTGTCTTCCATTATGAAAAAGTAGCAGTGAGATTAATGATGAATGAGATTAAATTTAAGAAGAACCCAGATGAACTTAAAATTGCTTTTGAGAATGCAATTGAAAAATTGGTAAAAGCCGATTTCCTTTTAGCCAAGGTATCTCTTTTTGAAGCCAAGAATACAGAGGTTCGGAATCCTAAATTTCAAAAGATAACAGACTACCTGATTAGAAAAGCAGAAAGGCAACTAACCCAAGCCAACAAGGAAATAGAAAGAAAAAGACCAGACAAAGCCATTATGTGGCTATCTCATTCTTGGTTACATTCTCAATTAGCAATAAAATTTGCCAATAAAAAATGATGAAAATTGATTTTGATAATTCAAAAACTAACTGGAAATATCTCTTAGTTGTATTGATTCTTGCTTTTATTGTGGGAGGAGGGATTTTGGGTTATCAATATTGGTGGCAACCTCAAATGGCCAGATGAAAAAGGAGAATGGTGGGAACTTGATAATAAGTTAGATCATTTTATATTTACCTGTAATATAAAAAACAATGCAAAAGTAGAAATGATAGGTTGGAATAGCCGTGGTGCAGTAGAATTTTTTTCTGTTTTTGATAAAAATAATAACCTAGTCGATAAACGAGGAAAAGAAGAATTTTATGAATTTTATGAAGATAAAGGTAAGGTAGAAATTTTTAACCACAACAAGAAAATATATTTTTTAATCCATGGCGGAACCTACGGAATGAAGACTGGTATAAGCCACTACTTTTTGTATGTGATCGATGAAAACGAAAATATAAAATTTATTGGTAAATGGTCAGATAATCTAATTGAATGCGAGACGCTTCAAAAAGTTTGCGGGCTTAATTATGGAATAGGTTACAATGAAAATTTATATCTCAAAATCGGGAAAGAAATCTGGGATTTTGGCGAAGATGATATCCTGAAAAATAAATTCCCAGCAAGCAAAATAATCATAAAAGATAGCGAGATTTCATTTGAATAAAAATTTGACTTAATTTTAACATTATCTTATCACCTTCCGTGTAAAAAGGTGATATGAAAAAGGTCGGTCATTTAAATTAAATTTAAGCCAAAAACATGAAAAAACTATTCGGTTTAATAACAATCTGCTCTGTTTTAGCGATGCCAGTTTGGGCTGCTAAACCAGTTCCAGTTAATGTAACCAACCCAGCAAATCATCCTTTGCCAGTTACTGATATTCATTTAGTTAAAAAGACAATTCTTCCTTTGGAAGTTGGAGAGGTAAAAGATAGGCCTACCACCCCTCCTGGACAGGATAAAGACAAGAATAATGGTCCTTCCGAAGGAGCAGCAACTGGAATTTTAGGAGATTCTGCGAGTGGCGAAAGATATGCCATTATAATCGGAATTTGCGATTATCCAGGAGAGAAAAACGATATTTGCAAGTCAGATGGGGATTCTTTGAATATGTACAAAGCCCTTACTACTCTCTACGGATACGATCCAGACAACATCTATTTGTTTAAAGATTATGGTGGAACTTATTTTGAAGAGGATACTACTGATGATATTCCCACTATCACTGCCCGAAGACCTACTCGAGAGAATATTCTTAATGCCATTAGCGAACTCAAGAACAAAGCAACTTCTTCAGAGGATGAAATCGTATTCTTCTTTAGCGGACATGGAGCAGATGGGATAGCCCAAGATGAAGACAATGAAAGCCGAGACGAAGGAATAGTTGTTCATAATAATGATAGCACAGGTATAGATTATATCTGGGACGGAGAGTTAAAAACAGCCTTTACTGGTTTTGCTACCACCAGAATTGCTTTTGTCTTTGATACTTGTTTAGCCGGCGGAATGGATGATTTGGCAGATACCGGAAGGGTAATTTCTATGGCAACCAGCGAAAACCAAGTTGCTTATGTCTATACCAAAGAAGGCGATGATGTAGATGGAGATGGACAACCAGATGGCGAAGGAGTATTCACTCATTACTTTGTAAAAGAAGGAATGCTGAAGGGGCTGGCAAATATTCATGATTATGACGGAGATAGTACGCTTTACGAGCCGGAACAAGTAACGACAGAAGAAGCTTTTGATTACGCTAAAGAAAAAATAGAAAACTCTTCTTACAAAAGACAAAAACCGGTAATCAGCGATAACTTTACTAATGATTTGCTTTTGTAACTTTTTCTGGAAAAGAAAAAGAGGTAAAACTCCGCAATTATGGCGGAGTTTTACTTTCAGAAAACTCTTGTTGTTCCACAACAACAACCCAACGACAACTTTTCCTTTCTGGTTCTTAGCTAGAATTGAGAGGGTTTTTTACCTTTTTACCTTTTTTGGAAGCGATGGCGATTTTTAAGACAGGCGGGCAAAGCCCCGCCTTTTGTTTTTCATCTGTTGAGATTTTTCTTTCGTGATTTATGAATTAAACCCTACACCGAAATTTTAATTTATGGTGTGAGGGGAAATTTGGTAAGATAATAATCTTTGAGAGGAGGAATTAAGGAGGGTGTTGTTTCTCAAAGAGGTGCAGAAAAAGATGCTATGTTGTGAATTCATACAAGGGCTTGCTCTGATGGAGTAAATTTGGTAGGATTAGGGAGGATTTGAAATTGGGGGTACTGGGCCGGGGTGGTGTACACGGTGTGCACGTTGCTCTGAAAAAGCAAAGGTCGCAGTTCGATTCTGCGCCCCGGCATATCAGAAGATATTGATTATCCTTTAGGCAATTTCCTGTCTCTCTCTTATTTTGTCCGGGGACAGGCCTGGGTTAATTTTTGGTTAACTGTATTATTGATTTGTGATATATTTCTGATAATTAATGACAAAAAGTTGGCTTCTATAAAACTGTAATTAGTTTTGCCCGCGGTAGTTTTATCAGTTTTTCTAAGAAAACAAAACAGAAAACAACTTCCCTTATTTAGGCGAAATATGAGGATATTGGTAACAGGTGGATGTGGCTTTATAGGAAGCCACCTTGTCGACAAATTAATAGAGCAAGGCCACCAGGTTGTGGTCCTTGATAATCTGTCCACCGGAAAAAAAGAAAACCTTAACCCCAAAGCCAGTTTTTACCAGATTGATATTCAGGACCCAGAAATTCCTCAAATTTTTCAAAAAGAGAAGCCAGAGGTTGTTTTTCATTTTGCCGCTCAGATTGATGTCCGAAAATCCGTAGAAAGTCCAATAAAGGATGCTAAAATCAATATTTTAGGGTCGCTGAATTTAATTCAGGGTTTTATTCAGGTCTCCGAGCGCAAAAAATTTATCTTTGCCTCGTCGGGCGGGGCTATCTATGGCGATACCGATGTTATTCCTACGCCGGAAACCTATTTGGAAAGTCCGGAATCCCCTTATGGGATTGCCAAATTAACTGTGGAGAAATATCTTTATTTTTACAAAAAAACCTATGGCTTAGATTATCTCTCTTTACGCCTTGCCAATGTTTACGGTCCCCGTCAAAACTCAAAGGGGGAGGCAGGAGTGGTGGCGATTTTTACAGATAAGATGCTTTCTGGCAATCAGCCAATTATCAACGGTTCAGGTCGCCAGACCCGTGATTTTGTCTATGTGAAAGATGTGGTTGAGGCAGCTCTTTTGGCGATGGAAAAAGAAAAAAGCGGTATTTATAATATTGGGACCGCTAAGGAAACAAGTATCAATGAGATTTTCAGAAAAATTAAAGAATTAACTGGTTCTAATTGTCAAGAAATTCACGGTCCAGAGAAACCAGGCGAACAAAAAAGAAGTTGTTTGGATTACTCCAAAGCAAAAAAAGAACTTAACTGGAGACCGAAATACAATTTAGAGGAGGGATTAAAGGAAACAGTAAAATGGTTTAAGGGTCTCCCTTAATTTTTAGTTAAGCACACTATTGATTAAATATGATATGTTTCTTATAATAACAAAAAGGTATTATTTTTGGAAATAAATGACTTTCAATGAATTGAAAAATAGATTTAAAAATTATCCCCTTTTTAAGTTAGAGGATGTTTTTAAATGTTTCCCAAGAGCAAAGAGAGGAACTACCTTAAATCAATTAAATTTTTGGTCAAAAAAAAGATATTTAGAGAATATTTCTCGCGGTATTTACAAACTTTCTGATTTTGAAATTAAAGACCCGTTTTTACTGGCAAATTTTATTTATAGTCCCTCTTATATCAGTTTAGAAAGTGCTTTGAATTACTAC
>JAGGSE010000149.1 GCA_021159225.1 bacterium | reverse complement strand
TGTTCAATTCCTAAACATTTTTTTAGGCAAACCTCAAAATCCTTTATCTTTTCTTTAACCTTTATTCCTCTTTTTTCCATATAGGGTCTAACGCACTTCAGTCCGTATTCTACCGGTTTTTCAGAGGAAATTCCCTTTTTAAGACAGGATTTCAAATCCTCTGGCACATAAGGCAGATATGACTTAAGACATTCAGAGATGCATTTTATCCTTATTAGTTCCTTGCTGGAATAAGGAATACATTTTGGCGGTAGGGGACAGCCCTTGGAATCCCTTTTTATCACAATTCTTCCTTCCTTACAGAAATCCGGAGCAGGTGGGGTCCATTTTGGACAACCTTTCTCTTTGGCTTTCTTTTCAATTTTTTCGGAGATTCCTTTAATTACTTTTCCTCTTAGTTCTTTCAGTTGGGGAACTGCTGTGATATCTTGTAAAATTTTCATATGTAGGTCAGGGTCTCCTGGCAGTTTTTCTATATAATCCTTTATCATCTCCCTCTTTTTTTCCGGCATCTTTTCTAATTTTTTCTGGAGATTGTTTAGGATTCTTCCTTGGGCATTCTGGATACCTTTCTTTGCCTCTTTTGGTACCCTTTTTTCTAACTCTTTTAGTATCTCTAGTGCCTTTACCTCTTTGAAGGGGCCGCCTTTCAGATTTTCTACTGCCCTTTCTAATCTTTTTGGAAGTTCTTCTTTCTTTTCCAACTTCATCATTACATCCTTAAATCTTTCCAGGTGTTTTTCTCTAACTTTCTTTATTTTCTCAAATGCTTGAGGGCTAACCTGGGTCTCCAATCTCTCAAGGAGTTTCTGGTGAAGTATTTGGTGCTGGGTCCATTTGTCTAAAAACCTATTTAATTCAGGATTTTTCTTTGCCTTTTCTTTCAATCTATCTGCCTGATTGTTCACTCTTTCTATTTCCTTTTCATAATTTTCACTTGCCCTTTCAATAACTTCTGGATTTCTCTTTTCTTCAATCATTTTCTTTATCTCCATCAGTTTTTCATTAGCAAATTTTGACCTTAATTCAAACTTCTTTACCGGATCAAAGGTAAAGAAAGAGCGAATGCCACGGCTCCAATCCTTTAAGAAATAGAGCGGATCTCCTGGTAGAATCCAGGGGCTTGAGATCCCAAGGTCCTGGGCAGAAACCTCCTGGGCCGAGACCATCAGCCCACACAGTCCAAAGATAATAGCCAAGGTCAGACCTAAAACAAGAATCTTCAATGCCTTTTTATTCATATTTTTTTTATTTTTTTTCGTTCAAAATATTATTTGAACGTCGACCTTTTTCTATTTTTTAATTTTATCAATAAATTGGTCCAATTTCATTTCTCCTATATCTCCTTTTTTTCTTTTTCTTACTCTGATTGTTTTTGAATTTATCTCCCTATCTCCAATTACCAAAAGATAGGGGATTTTTTGAATTTCTCCTTCCCGGATTTTTTTGGAGACCGTTTCTTTTTCATCTTTTAATTCGGCCCTTATTCCTTTTTCTTTTAATTTCTTCATTACCTGCTCTGCATATTTCAGATGTCTCTTTCCTAAGGGAATTATCCAGACCTGAATGGGAGAAAGCCAAAAAGGAAGTTCTCCTTCATAGTATTCAAGAAGAACCCCGATAAATCTTTCCAGCGAACCCAGGAGTGCCCGGTGAACCATTATTGGCCTTTTCTTTCTTCCTTTTTGGTCAATATAGGTAACATCAAACCTCTCAGGGAGATTGAAATCTACTTGAATTGTTGTGCACTGCCATTCTCGCTCCAGGGCATCTTTGATTTTAATATCAATCTTCGGTCCGTAGAATGCCCCTCCGCCCTTATCAAGGGTGTATTTTGATTTTACTTTTTTCAGGGCGTATTTGAGGGAGTTTTCTGCCTTGTGCCATATTTTTTCATCTCCCACAAATTTTTTTGGCTTGGTAGAAAGATAGACATTAAGTTTCTTGAATCCGAATTTTTTTAGTATTTTGAAGGTCAGTTTTAGGACAGAGGTCAGTTCCTGAGAAAGTTGCTCAGGGGTGCAAAAGATGTGGGCGTCATCCTGGGTAAATCCTCTCACCCTGGTCAAGCCATGGAGGACACCTGATTTCTCGTAGCGGTAGACCGTGCCCAGTTCTGTGTATCTAATAGGCAGGTCTCGGTAGGAGCGGATTTTTGTTTTGTAGATGGCAATATGAAAGGGACAGTTCATTGGCTTAATTTGGTAGTCATCCTTTTCCTCTTCTTTTAGTTCTGCCATATGAAAAGGGGGAAACATATTTTCTTTGTAAAATTTGGTATGCCCTGAGGTTTCCCAGAGATTTAACTTGGCAATATGGGGGGTGCAGACCAGTTGGTATCCATTTTTTAGATATTCATCTAATGCGTAGTTTTCAATAAGGTATTTAATCAGGGCTCCTTTTGGATGCCAGAGAACTAATCCCGGTCCAATATTTTCGTCAATATGGAACAGGTCAAGTTTTTTGCCTAAAATCCTGTGGTCTCTTTTTTCCGCCTCCTTCTCTTTTTCCAAAAACTCCTTAAGTTGCTTTTTTGTTTTAAAAGCCAAACCATAAATCCGGGTGAGCATCGGATTCTTTTCGCTTCCCTGCCAATAGGCGCCAGAAACCCTTGTGAGTTTGAATCCGGCAGGGTCTATTTCTTTGGTTGATTTAATATGAGGTCCCTTGCAGAGGTCAAGAAATTTCCCGCTTTTGTAGATTGAGACATTTTTTTCCGGAATTTTTTCAATCAATTCCAATTTGTATGGCTGGTCTTTAAATATTTTTTTGGCTTCCCTCTTTGAGATAAGTTTTTTCTCAAACCTGATATTTTCCTTAATTAACTTTTGCATTTTTCTTTCAATTTTTTTTAGGTCATTTTCTGAGATAGGGGAGGGAAGATCAAAGTCGTAATAAAAACCGTTTTCAATTGCCGGACCTATGCCAAATTTAACCCCGGGATATATTTCCTGGACCGCTGCTGCCATAATGTGGGCAAGAGAGTGTCTTATTTTGTCTATTTCAGTTGCCTTTTTTTTCATTTTTATCCTTCTTCTACAAGTTCCTCAACATTTTCAGCGATAAGTTTGGGCGTGTCTCCTCTTTCGCTTATTCTTCCTGAGACAAGGACGATTTTGTTCTCTTGAAAAGCAGAGGGGTTCTTTGAGAGTACTGAGGGAAAGACCACTACCTCAATTTTGTCTGTGAGGTCTTCCATTTTTACAAAAAGCATTGGGCTGCCGTTTTTTGTGATGATCCTTTTAATTTCGGATATAATTCCTCCAATTCTGCAAAGATGACCCGTTATACCTGAGCCGATTTTTGATATGGGCAGGGCTTTTTTTGCCAGTACCTTCTGGAATCCCTCTAAGGGATGAGAACTTACAAAAAGCCCAAGAAGTTCTTTTTCCCAGAAGATTTTTTCTTTTTTTGTCGCTGGTTTGGCTTTAGGTAGGGAAAGTTCGTTGTCTGATTTTATTCTGTCAAAAAGACCCTGTTGACCAGACATCTTCTTTTTCCGGTTTTCCCGGTTAAATTCAAGCAGTCCCTCCAGTCCCATTAAGAGTTGATTTCTTTCAGCCAGTTTATCAAAGGCTCCTGCCTTGATTAAACTCTCCAGTGATTTTTTATTCATTACTGAAGAGGGCATTCTGGAGAAAAAGTCCTTAATTGAGCGAAAGGGCCCGTTTTCTTTTCTTTCCTTAACAATCGCCTCAACCACATTTGTTCCGACGTTTTTAATTGCCAAGAATCCGAACCTGATTTGATTTTTCTTTGGCACCACCGTGAAGTTTCTCCAACTTTCGTTGATATCAGGAGGCAAAACATCAATATGCATTTTCTTACATTCGCCAATAAGAAAACCAATTCTTTCCACGTCATTCTTTTCCGAGGTTAAAAGAGCAGCCATAAACTCTACCGGAAAGTGGGCTTTTAGGTAGGCGGTTTGGTAGGCAATCTGGGCATAGGCGCAACTATGGGACCGGTTAAAGCCGTAGCGAGCAAAGGGCAGGACCCACTGCCAGATTTTTTTGGCAACATTTTCAGGAATGCCGTTTTTCTTCATTCCCTGAGTCAATTTCTCTTCCTGTTCCAAAAGCAGAGACCTTATCTTTTTCCCTACCGCTTTTCTTAAGAGGTCGGCTTCAGATAGAGAAAAACCAGCCAGTTTTTGGGCAATTTCCATCAATTGCTCCTGATATATACAGATTCCCTGGGTTTTCTCCAGAATTGGCTTGAGTTTTGGATGGAGATATGTAATTTTTTTCTTCTTGCGCTTGCCGGCAATAAAATCGGGAATAAACTGCATAGGCCCAGGCCGATAAAGGGCAACCATAGCGATTAGGTCTTCCATTTCAGTTGGCTTTAGTTGTCTTAAATACTTTCTAAAACCTTCTGATTCGCACTGAAAAACGCCTATGGTCTCTCCCCTTTGAAATAGTTTGAATGTGGCTCGGTCAGTCAGGGGTATGTTCTCAATATCAATTTTTTTGTTCTGGACCTCGTATATTCTAACCAGGGTATCCTCAATAATAGTAAGGTTTTTCAGTCCCAAAAGATCCATTTTTAAAAGGCCCAGGTCCTCAATGGAGTGCATCTCATACTGGCTGACAATAGTTGAGTCGTTTTGGCTGGATTTCTGAAGCGGGACAATATCATCTAATGGTTTGTCAGAAATAACCACGCCGCAGGCATGGGTAGAGGCGTGTCGGGCAACCCCCTCCAATTTTTTGGCAAAATCAATAAGTTTTTGCGCCTTCTCATCGGTCTCGTAAATCTGGCGGAATTCAGGTAGTTTTGCCAATGCCTCCTCAAGGCTGAAGTTAAAGGGAATCATTTTTGCCAGTTTATCGCAATAGTTATATGGGTAGCCCAATGCCCTTCCCACATCCCTTACCACAACCCGGGCAGCCATTGTTCCAAAGGTAATGATTTGGGCGACATGGTTTTCGCCGTATTTTTGCTTAATGTAATTGATGACCTCATCTCTTCTTCTGTCAGTAAAGTCAATATCAATGTCTGGCAGAGAAACCTTTGCCCTGCCAGGATTTAAGAATCTCTCAAACATGAGATTGTATTTTATTGGGTCAATATTGGTGATGTTCAATAGATATGAGACCAAAGAACCGCCGGCTGATCCCCTGCCAGGACCTACCACGATTCGGTTTTGCTTTGCCCAATTAACAAAATCCTGGACAATTAAAAAGTAGGAGGAAAAGCCCATTTTGGAGATAACTGAAAGTTCATAGTTGAGCCGTTGGATTACTTTTTGTGGCGGCTTTGGACCATAGCGCTTTTTCAGACCAAGAAGACAAAGTTCCCTTATATATTCGTCGGGTGTTTTCCCATTTGGGGTTTGAAATTTCGGCAAACTTACCTTGCCCAGTTTGAAATTAAAGTTGCACATTTGGACAATTTTTTGGGTGTTTTCCAGTGCTTCGGGTATTTCCTTGAAGGCCTCGGCCATCTGCTGGCTTGTCCTTAAAGAAAAGTCATCCATTTTCATTGTTAGTCGCTCGGGGTCTTGGGGATTGGCGTTGGTATTAATCAGCATTAGAATATCTTGGGCATCTGCGTCTTCCGGTCTTAAATAATGACAATCGTTGGTTGCCACTAGAGGGATGCCCAATTTCTTTGAGATACTTATTAAGGCATTATTTACCTTTTTTTGTTCGGGTATGTGGGGATGATGCTGAAGTTCTAGATAAAAATCATTCTTGCCAAAAAGTTCCTTGTATTTTGAAGCGGTTCTTTCCGCTTCTTCTATTTTGTTGGCTAAAATTAATTTCGGAATCTTCCCAGCCAGACAGCCGGAAAGACAGATAAGTCCCTCGGAATATTCTTCCAGTAGTTCTTCGTCAATGCGGGGTTTGTAATAGAAACCCTCCAGGTGGGCTCTGGTTGTTAATTTCACTAAATTTTTATAGCCCGTTTCGTTTTTAGCCAAAAGAACCAGGTGATACCTCTTGTCATCGATACCGGGCCTTCTGTCTGTTCTTTTGTTTAGTGCTTGGTATGCCTCTATCCCGATGATGGGCTTGATTCCTTTTTTCTTTGCCTTTTTGTAAAATTCCACTGCTCCGTACATTACGCCGTGGTCGGTTAGGGCAAGAGAATCCATGCCAAGTTTTTTTGCATAATCCAACAACTGATCTATTGTAGGTAGCCCATCTAATAATGAGTAATGAGAGTGAACATGGAGATGTGTAAACCTCATAAGGTTTTTATGCGATTCTTTCTTTGTATTTCAAGCCCTCTATTTTTAGGTCTCCACGAATAATACCGCCTTTCAAGAGCAAAATGTCGTTAATTTTGGTATTGGTCATATTAAGAGAGCCGAAGATTGTTATTCCTTGCATATCTAACGAACCCTCAATCATTGCCCCTTCCATATTAATATCTCTGACATTTGCTTTTTGGAGATAAACATCTCCTTCTATGATTCCGACAGGGTCCTCTAGGTTTAGCACTGCTATTTTCTTTAGGTTTGTCTC
>JAGGSE010000046.1 GCA_021159225.1 bacterium | reverse complement strand
TAAAGATAGTAATAGCTGATATAAAGATGAAGGAAGGATTTACGCTAAAAGATTTAAGTTTACCGGAGGGAGCGGTAATCCTCGATGTTTTAAAAGAAGAGAACAACAAATATACCTGTTTGATCAAGGTAAAATACAAAAAGAAACTTATGAAAATTTTTAAACTATTTAATTTTGATGTTATATACACCCTTCCTGCCTTTGTTTCAAAGGAAAAGATCGTACTTTCATTTATCAGTGACAATGATAATCTTAAGAAATTCCTGAAGGTAATTAAAATATTTGGAGCTGTAAAACATATTCATTTTCAAAAAGTGAACTTCCCGGAACACGATATTCTATCAGTTTTAACAGAAAAACAGAAGGAAGTTCTCATTGCTGCAAAGAAAAATGGATACTATGATATTCCGAGAAAAATAACTAGCAAAGAACTCGCAAAAAAACTGGGAATAAGTAAAGCAACAGCAGTAGAACATTTGAGAAAAGCTGAAAAGCGTATAATTTCATCTATTCTGGCGGGGTACTGAAACTAATCTAATACCAAACTACAGAAAAGACAAGATTTATATACCCTTGATGTACAGTAACTATCATGAAAGAGATAAAAAAAGATGATCTGATTGATCTTTTTTTCAATGGAACGACATTAAGGATCTTCCTTAATATAGAAGGTGAGGAGTACACAGCAAAGATCCGTAATAAAGTTGGATGCATGTACAGTTATGTGAGTACAAGGTTGAAGGAGTTTGAAAAACTCGGTCTTGTGGAGCATAAGAAAGAGGGAAGAATTAAAAGGTATAAGCTCACTGAAAAAGGAAGGATTCTGAAACAGAAGCTTGAAGATCTGCTGAATATAGAATAATGCTCTTATCAAAAAGAAAAAAACCAAAGTGGACATGTAATACATAGTTTTTCCTCGATCTCTTTAGCATATTTCAACACAATACTTCGATTATGGAAAGATTTTTAAACAGCACCTCTCCCATTTTATATATAGGTACAGCGGGGTAGGGCAGCTAGGAGTGCCCGGTGGGCCCATAACCCACAGGTCAGTGGTTCAAATCCACTCCCCGCTATTTCAGTGTTTCAACTCTTTTTCTTACCTCTTCTTCAGTAACAGGAATTTTTCCTATGTTCTCCACCATTATCGATGCTGTACATGATGCAAAGAGTCCCGCTTCATAAATATCCTTTTTTTTCAGGTACTCGAAGATAAATCCACCTGCATATGTGTCCCCCGCACCTGTGGGGTCAATTGGTTTTGTTCTGTAAGGCGGTATCTCCACAAACTCTTCTCCATCAAAGATCACACTTCCCTTTTCTGCAAGAGTGATGATGGCAATTTTACATCCCCATGAATAGAGAATTTCAAGAGCCCTTTTATAATTCTTTCGAGGATTGATTCCTGTCATTATCTCAGCTTCATACTCATTTGGCTTTACAATATCGCATAGACTGACAATTTTTTCAATTTCTGGGTTTTTCTTTCTTAAGATCTTTCCGTTTTCCACATATCTCAGAAATCCCTGAGGATCAAGAAATATGATCCCTCTGAACTTCTCTCTCAGTTCATTAAGGTCAAAGTTTATCTCCTGGAGTATTGGTGCAAGAACTATAACCTCAGATTTCAGTATTTTTTCAGGAAAACTATCTATTTCACCTGCTATTCCAAGTATTTTTAATTCTCTATCTCCATTATTGAAATATTTAAGACTGAACCCTCCAGATTCTCTACACTCTTTGATATAGTACTCCACCTGGAGTTCCTTCATGTTCTTTTTGAAGTCTTCTATAAAATCCCTTCCCACATCACCTACAAGTATCGTTTTCATGCTCAGTTTCCTCATCACTATGCATGCGTTTGTGGAACATCCGGAGAGTATCCTGTTCTCAGTTTTGTAGTAAGGTGTCTCTATATAGTCATATACTGGATTTCCCACACATGTTATCATTCTCCCACCTCCTTTTTTGCATACAGCATTCTCTGTATCACTGTTACATGAGAGAGTGTTCCTATTATGAGCAATGCATAATTTAAAGACTCAGTGTAGAAATTGAATAAAATAATACCTGCTAAAAGTATCAGAAATTTTTCCTGACGTTCCATGATACCCACACTCATCAGATTCATTTTTTTTATAGATTCAGCTCTTGCCCTGACGTAAGATGCCATGATCATTCCAAAAAGACAGTAAAATGCTATCCAGAACTCTGACATTCTTCCCATAGCTGTTCCAAAGATTATCAGGGCCTCCACATATCTGTCAACAACAGGATCCAGGATTTTCCCTGTTTTTGTCGTTTTTCCTGTGGCTCTTGCAAGGTTTCCATCCAGAGCATCCACAAAAAAGCTGAGAAACATGAATATCAATCCATAGAGTATCTCTCTTTCAGAGAAAAAATAACATGAAAAGATTGCAGGGACAAGAGATAAAAGTGTGAGCTGATTGGGAGTTATATTAAACTTTGCAAGTTTCTTTCCCAGGATCATAAAGTTTTTTTCATACCACGATCTATACCTTCCAATCATAATCATAAAATATTTTATCAATATAAAAATCTTACTCTCTTCATAGCCACTTGCTCATAAGGATAAAATCCACGCCCCACCACTGTTTTTTCAGATAGGCTTCAGGCACAAATCCTGTTTTAAGATAGAGATTTATAGCTTTTCTGAGAACAGGAAATGTGTAAAGAGAGATTTTATGTATTTTTCTCTTTTTACAGTATTCAAAAACTCTTTCCAGGAGTTGTGTTCCAATTCCTCTGTTCTGATACTTAAAATCCACACCAAGCCAGTGAATCATTCCATATCCACTTTCTCCATAGATCATCCCATGAACAACACCCACTATTTTATTCTCTTCAGCCACAAAGAGAAATCTGAGATCAGAGTTTATTATCTCCCTCACTCTATCCTCGTTGAAGTTTGTGAGATCAGAGTTCAGAGCTTTCCCTGGATAATATTCTTTCTCGTATCTTTTCCATGACTCCTTTCTTACTCTATGGACACATTCCATTATTTCTCTCAGTTCATCGAGTTTTCCTTCCCTGATCATAAGAATGGATAGAGATAAAATTATAAAAACTTTTTTACCATCCCTCTTTTCCTATCAGAGGTACAAAAGCACAACCTCCATAGTTTTTCTTTCTGAGTTTTCCATCACTTAATTTTTCACCGAGGATTAAATCACAGAAGAATCTCTCCCCCACAGGTATACATATCTTTCCTCCGATCTTCAGCTGTTTTATCAACGGATCCGGGATCTTGGGTGCAGCAGCTGTCACTATAATTTTATCATAAGGTGCCTCCGCTTCATATCCAAGTGTTCCATCACCTATCAGGACTTTGACTTTATATCCTGCCTTCCTTAGGTTATCTCTGGCAAACTCTGCGAGTTCAGGTATCCTCTCAATACTGAAGACATTATCACCGACGATTTCTGAGATCAGAGCTGCGTTGTACCCTGATCCCGTTCCTATCTCAAGGACTTTATCTCCTCTTTTCAGATCCAGTGCCTCAAGCATTATTGCGATCATCGATGGAGCAGATATGGTCTGATTGAAGCCTATTGGAAGGGGGTGATCTGAGTAAGCTCTACCCTTAAAACTCTCAGGAACAAATAATCTTCTATCCACCTTTTCAAATGCTCTTTTCACAGATTCAGATTTTATATATCTGTATTTTACAAGATAATCAATTAAGTTCTTCATATTTAATCTGATGAGAGAAAGTTTTTATAATTTTTTGAGTGAGGAATATCATGAAAGAAAAGAGAAAAATCTTTGCTCTGCTTCTTGATGAGCTTGTTCTTACTGGACTTTACTTTATTTTTAAATTTCAATTGAGATACTTTCTGATTTTTATATCCCTGCTGGTACTCAAAGATATTTTTATTATAATAAAAGCATGGGAGATACTAAACAGGGAAGATCTTCTCGGAACGGAAACTCTTATAAATAGGGCGGGTGTAGTATTGGAAGAGATCGATCCATATGGGCAGATAAAGATAGGGAGAGAGATATGGAAGGCAGAGAGTGATGAGCGGATTGAAGAGGGAGAAAAAGTGATTGTGGCGTCTGTCCATGGACTCTGTTTAAAGGTAAAAAAGTACAGAGGTGAGGACAATGAAAGAAAACGCATGGAGTAAGTTAGATAAAGATGAAGTATTCAGATTTTCGGATGGATATCGTATTTTTCTGAATAAATGCAAAACTGAAAGGGAGGTAGTAGATTATATAGTTTCAGAAGCTGAAAAACATGGTTTCTTGCCAATAGAAAAAGGAGGAAGAAAAATTTATGAGGTAAACAGGGGAAAATCTGTCATAGTTGCTGTGAAGGGTAGAAAAGATCTCAGAGAAGGTCTCAGAATAATAGCTTCCCACGCTGATTCTCCAAGACTGGATTTAAAACCCAATCCTCTATATGAGGATGAGGAACTTGCCCTTTTAAAAACACATTACTATGGAGGTATAAAGAAGTACCATTGGGTCTCCATACCGTTGGCGATACATGGTGTAGTTGTAAAGGAGAATGGAGAGAAACTCAATCTTGTCATCGGTGAAGATCCTGAAGATCCCGTCTTCACAGTATGTGATCTTCTGCCTCACTTAGCGAAGAAGATACAGGGTGATAAAAAGTTATTCGATGGTATTGCAGGAGAGGAACTGAATATACTTTTTGGGTCCATGAAAGAAAAGAAAAAAGAGAGTAAAAAAGGAGAACAGGAAATAAAAAACTTTATATTGAAGTTTCTTGAAGAAAATTATGGTATAAAAGAGGAGGATCTTGTCTCTGCAGAGATTGAAATTGTGCCCAGCTTTAAGGCAAGAGATGTGGGGATCGACAAAAGCTTTGTGGGTGCATATGGACAGGATGATAGAGTCTGTGTATTCACATCTCTGAAGGCTATACTTGAGGTGGAGGATCCTGAGTATACGTGTGTTTTCATAGCAACAGACAGAGAAGAGATAGGCAGTGAGGGTCCCACAGGAATGAAATCAAGAGCATTTGAAAACTTTGTTATAAAGATGATGGAGTCTCCGGATATAAAGGATCTTGTTTCTGTCTTCGAAAACACCAAAGTGATCTCAGCAGATGTCTCAGCGGGTATAAATCCAACATTTAAAGATGCACAGGAAAAACATAATGCAGCAAAATTGGGATATGGAGTTGTCATAGAGAGATATACAGGAGCAGGTGGAAAGTACTCCACAAATGAGACAACGGCAGAGTTTACTTCAGAGATAAGGAGGATACTTAACAAAAACAATATCTCATGGCAGGCAGCTGAGCTGGGAAAGGTGGATGAAGGAGGAGGAGGTACAATAGCAAAGTTCCTGGCGAATTACAATATGGATGTAATAGACTGTGGTACTCCCTTACTTGGCATGCACTCTCCCTTTGAGATAGCTTCCAAGGCAGATATATACGAGACCTACAGAGCATACAAGGCATTCTATGAAGGATAAACAGAAATTTTGAAAATAATCTCTGCACTTTTTTCATTTTTAAACGAAACTATCTCCATGATGTCACACCATATTATTGCTCATCAATACTAATGACCGAAAAGTATTTAAATAGATACGTCATTGATATACAATAGATGTACATAATGATGAGCAATGCAAAAAATATTGATGACGCCCGAAAAGTATTTAAAGGATAAGGAGTAATAGAAGTATAATATGCAAGTATTGTACATCAAGGTGATGTATCAATGAGAAATAAAAGAGGTAACAGGAAAGGAATAAAATTAATTTATTTAATGGAGGGACCGATATGAAGTTAAAAATAAAGAAATATTTAAGTATTTTTGTATGTGTAGCTTTTTTGGTCAGTTTGGTTAATATAAACATGAATATAGTTAAAACACAGCCAGCAACCATAATCCATGCTATTACGCTCAGTGGAGATATTTTTGAGGATATAGGCAGTGATACATATAAGAACGGACTTCTTGCAGATTCAGATTCAGATGACTGGGATCCATGGAACAATCCCGGAGGCACAGAGGATAATGGTGCCTTTGATGCGCCACAGGAGGGATTGGTAGGAGTAAAAGTTTATTTAGATGATAATCCTACTCCCATTGCTACAACGGGTGCCGGAGGAGCATGGTCAACTCCAGCGATCTCAACATTCTACGGAAAGCATTATCTGACATTCAAAAAAGATGGGTATGTTACAAAGACGAGGAACATTGATATTTACTCTCCAACAATAGATGTAAATGCTACATTCTTAGAGAGAGCGGATGCAGTGATTGGCAGAGTAACGGATACAGATGGAAATCCAATTGCAGGAGCAAGGGTTATAGCATATCCAAGGGGAACGACATCTCCATGGGCGTTAACATCTGCTGTTCCTGATGCTTTTTCCACAGGAGCTGGAGATACAGATCATATCATAGAGGCATTTACAGATAAGTTTGGAAATTATGTTTTAAAAGGTCTTGAACAGGGTAATTATGAGATAAGGGTGACAAAAGAGGAATATTCACCTCAGTTTAAAACTATATAT
>JAGGSE010000052.1 GCA_021159225.1 bacterium | reverse complement strand
GATTCAGACGAGTGCCGCCGATTCTGGGCGGAAATGCTGGACCCGATATATTGTGCAGATGTGATTTCTGGGGTTATCAGGGGCAAGGACATATACGGTGCAAAGTACCATCCTGATGCGTTCGAGCTCGCTATGTTCCCGATAGTTGTGGTGTGCTCGCTATTACCGATGGTACCGGGCGGCAAGATAACGAAATATCTGGGCAAAATCATAAGGAAGGGCGTTAAATATGGTGATGATGTTGCTGCGGTTAGAGAATTCATAGAAACGGATCCAACGAGATTTTATAGAGCAGTGATATATGGTGACGAAGCGAAGGTAAATTTATATGTGAAAGCAATTGCTGATGGTGATATTGAAAATGCTGTAAAATTGGAAGAAGAGATACTCCTGCATCCTGCAATTAAAGATTCAGAAGCGATTAGTAAGTTCCACTCGTGGCTAGATGTGCTTGATAAGCAGATTAAGAATATTGACCCCAGTCAGGTGGATACAATTGCCAATGAGATAGAGATTGCAAAAAAAACAGCAAAAGAAGTACTTGAGGGGATAGGTAAGTATGACATAAAATTCGGAAGTGGTAAAAGGCTTGCAGAAGTGATCGCTAATAATTGGGATGGTGCATTAAAACTTGCGAAGAGAGCAGAAGCGTATGGTACTTTTTTCGATGCGTACGAGAAGATAAAATATGGTAGAGATATAGCTGGCAAGGTGGCTAGCCCCACCCAATATGATTATGCAGTATTTCTATCAGGATTTAATGCAGCAAACCGCGTTGGTGATTTTTCGGCAACAGGTTTGATGTTTAGTGAATTAGCAGCTTATGCCGAAGAGGAGGTTAAAAACTTCGTTCGTACTGCGTTCACTGAAGAAAAATTCTGGCATTTCTGGCGTGTAGCATCTGACGAAGCAAAAGCTAAGTATGTGAAATTTTTATGTGATGGTAATATAGATGATGCAGCTGATTTGCTTGACGATGTGTGGAAAGTAAGTATATCACCACGAGCTGTTGATGCTTATGCAGATGAAATCGAGACTACGCTATCGCGTGTTAGTTTTGAAACACTTGAAACAATGCTTGAAGAGACGGGGTCACATCCAGCGTATCGTAATGCTTTTGAAACATTGCGTATAAACTACCCCGACGAATACGCCAAGCTCTTGGACGATGCATATCCCGCGTATATCACCACGCTGCGGTATGGTGATAGAACAAAAAATATAACAGTGTTCATAAAGGCGACAGATGCCGTTTGTAGCCCGAAATCAGTGCATTGCATGTTTACCAGTCTCTATTTACCGATGTATATTGCCGATATTCTGAACCAGTTACCGCGTACGCATGTCACTGATTGGGCGACGAAAATAGCCAAAGCGTATAAAAAGTATCCTCAAGTGCGGACATATCTCAGAAACAACAGAGCTTTGATTAATGAAGCGATGATGAAAGGTGATATTTCAAAGATTGATGAGTTCGTTGATATTCTGTTCAATAGCGGTGATACGACACTTGCACACAGTAAGCTACAGGAGGCAGTTACAGGATTGCCACCCGGAACTATAAGAAACACATCAAGAGTAGTAGACAAAACAATAGAAACACTTGATGATTTGAACGCTAAAGCTGAAACAAGAAGATTAGCATTTGAATCGTTTGATGAAGCAATAAATCGCATGTGGTTGCAATGTGTGGAATCTGAAGATGAACTTTATCGCGTTTTGCGTGATGAGTTCGTACCTCTGATGGAGCTTTCAGAGCGTGTCAGTGAAGAATCTAATCGATTAGTATTCAAGAAAATAGGCACAAAATGGGGGAGATGGAACCCAACAAAATGGCATGGGAAAGTAGCTGCGCTCGGTGCAGAAGGAAAACTAACGATAGGTGGCGAAACTATTGATTTGAGGAGGCTTTTGATTGCTCTTTATGACCAGGGTATAACGAGCGAAGATAAACCTCTTTTCAATAGTATATTTAGAGCGTTAGCTCATGCTCGTGAAGAAGATTTGAAATTACTCGCACATGCGTTAGATACGAAAAATTATGATTCGGTTATTAGAATCCTGAATGATTTGCCAGAGGTTGATATGGAGCCGCATCTACTTGTTAGAGCGTTTAATGCGAGAGATGAAAAACTATTGCAAAATTTTGTTGATAAGTATGTTGAAATAACCAGAAGGTCAGGATTCAATCTTGAAGAAATCACGGAGTTTAATAGGCTGACGGAAGAGAAACTATTATGGTATCGGTTTAAAACATCCGATGACATAATGGAGAATTTCGTCTATAATGCATTAACAAATGTTAGCCGAGGCGAGAAAATCACAGATGCGGGCAAATCTTGTCTTATGGGGTTATCATACAATAACCCGAAGGTGATGCGTGATATTCTAAGGGAGTTGAGTGATGATGAGTTCAGGAAGGTTGTTAAGAATTTGGGTGAAAACACGCCTGAAGCACGGTTGTTAAGGCGTCTACGGGATATAACGGATGACGCTTTGAGTGCAAGAATGGCGGTAACCCAAACAGATGAGTGGACAGCTCTTGTAGATGCTAATGAAGACCTGATTAGAGAGTTAAAGCCGTATTATGCAGCAATAAAAGATGTTGAATATAAAGGTAATCCGGGCGATATTGCAACAACACTTGGCAATGAATTTGCTAAGATAAACCGTCCTCGTAGGCTTGTTGCTGAGTTAGACCGAGTGCCGAAATCGTGGAGAGCCGCTCATCCGACAGAATGGGGCGAAATTAAGGCAAAAGCGTTTAAAAGACTGGGGGAATTAGAGCCCGATTGGCCTGCACGTTGGAAGTACATGGTTATCGATAAGGATATGAAGGAGATGCTGAAAGATGTATCAAAAGATATAGGTAAATGGTTAGTAAATTACAAACATGCAATCCCTATCGTTGTTGGCGTTTTTACCGGCTGGTGGGGTTATAGTTTGGTAATAGCATGGACTTTTTATGAGGAACTACCGCAAGGACCGTCTATACGTATGTATACGGCGTATAAAGACGGGAAAAAAGCTGAAGTAGCAACTGAACTTGACTTCATGGAGGGGCAACTAAGGAGCCTCGAGGCTGCTTTGAACGACCCGGGTAGTTTGTACTTCTATTTGTTCCCAATATGGAAAAAATTTGCACGAGATTGTTTAAAATATCATTGGGACACTTGGAGAAGTTTTTCTGTGCTTATTGGTAGGCTTCCGGCAACGCGAGCAAAGCTAGAAAAAGAGGGATATATGGTACATGCTCAGAGAATCATTGATGGTGACACTTTTGAGTCTGCACTGACCGAAGATGAAATGAAAGAAAGACTGATAGGGCTTAAAGAATGGGCAGAAAAGTATTACGCTGGACCACCACCTGTCGAAGAGATTAAAATACCTTTATATGGTAGCGTGAGATTGGCAGGCATTCAAGCACCGGACAAGCCTAATGCGATTAAAGATTATCACACCGATAGGATTGAGACAGTGGGTGGACCTCGCGAGATTCATCGCACGAATAAAGCATGCTATGAAAAATGTACAGAGTGGCTTTACGAACAGATAAAAGGCAGAGATGTAAAACTGCTTGTAGACCCTAATGCTCAATACGATGAGTATAACCGCGTTCTTGGTGTTGTGAAGTACGGAAATGTTGATATATGCAAGAGATCACTTGAAGATGGAGCATCAATGGTCTTTTTCTATAAGTATAATAAATATGTTGATTCGAGACCTTTACCAGACGGTGAATTTCTTAAAGCGGAAAAGACCGCTAGAGATAATAAACTACTTTTATGGTCGTCAGAATGTAAATTGTGCCCGGCAACGGGAGCATGGTTCAATTATTATTCAAGAGCACGTGAAAGCGTGCGAGTAGGTGTAGAAGCGACTTTTGAAGGTCATGCAAAAGGCTGTGACGATTCAGAAATAACCGATTGGGAATGGGTGTTCCCGCACGATGTCAAAAAGACTGGACGGGTGGTTACACACACATTCACAGAAGCCGGCAGTTACGAGATACATCTCAAAATCTGTGCGGGAATAATCGATGTGCACAGGACAATTACTGTCTCAAAAGCGTACGAATACAGAAAATCACCCTGCGGTAACTATGGGAATGTAAACAACGACCCCGATAATTATGTCACAGACGAGGACGCAAAACTCGTTATGGATTATGTGGAGCTCGGCTGGGGTGCCGTTAAAGATAAAGTAGGAGGATTATCGGAGTCGGAATTCAAGGAGCGAGCGGATGTTGATGGCGATGGTGAAGTGACAAGTAACGATGCTGACATGATCTATGCTTATTATGCTGGTTCGGATACCGGTAGAGATACTTTCCCCGTATGCCCCGGCGCACCACCAGCGGTGAAAAATGTGAGGATTATCGCTCCCAGCACCGTCAATGTCGGCGAGTCGGCAACCCTAATCGGCATGGCGTCTACCGAAGACCCGTATGAAGTCACTTCGTGGACATGGACGATTAGTGACCCTGACGGTATTGAAACTGAAAAGACAGGTAAGACGATAACTCATACTTTTGACAAGGTTGGAGTATGGGGTATTCGCCTAGAGGCGTGTAACAATGCAACTCCGCCAAATTGCGGGACAGCAACGCATAAAATCACCGCTAAAGTAGTGACACCTGTGGGTGAACTAACAATAGCGACTTTCGAGTCGATTCTGTTTAAGAAGCCATGTGATGTTGCTACTTTCTTCATTGATGGTAAAGACAAAGGTGGCGGGTATGCAGTAACAGCGACACTACCAGAAGGTCCGCACACGGTAGAGGTAAAAGGTAAGGAAGGCGAATTCAATCATTGCTATGTGGATATACTTGACCGTTGCTTCTCACCATCATGTGCGTTCTCTGTGGATGTGAAAGCAAACGAAACAACGGTTGTGAAAGTGTGTAAGGCTGCATATATATACTTATCGGCATATTCGGGTACCGACGGGTCTTATATCAGTGCAACATTCTATTACAAGCCTTATGATATTGCCGGCGCCACATATAAGGAGATAGCGACGGGCGAGCTCATTCCGTACGGCAGGCATTATATAAAAGCCGTTGCTATCGGGCATGAAACATTAGAAATGGTTATCTCCGTATCAGATTCGGGTATCTCATGCGAGGCTGCCATATCAACAGGTGCTTCATGCTATGGCACTGAACCTTCAATGCCCGCACATGGATTATATTGCCGCAACTTCATAGTAAAAGCGTATCTGAAGAAAGGAGCGGTAACGAAAACCGTCACATTCGAGTCTGAACCTAAAGGCGCTACGATAACGGTTCTTGATTGATTCGAGTCACCTAAGCGCAGTCTCCAACTTTGACTTGATTATTCGTATCGCATCCCGTGAGCAACTCACATTTTTGTCCGGGTCGGGCTGCACAATGTACTCATCAATGGCGAACAGCTCGTAATGGCGCTTGAGGTCCTCATCACTAAGACCTAAGCGCTCTTTTATGGCTTCGGAAGTTGCACAGTAGCCCTTAAAACCTTTGCTGTCTATCTCCGCCTGCACCATTTCGTGCTCCCGTATGAACCTATCTATCGCATCTTCTTCCGGCATTGTGATCACTCCCCTAATTCAACCTTTATTTTCTTTTTCAGCTCCTCGATTGCACTCTTTCCGCAAATTACTTCTTCGCCTTCTTCGGTAATTGGAATCGCAGCGTCAGAGCCCTCGAATACGCGCAAATGCTGGTCAAGGCGCTTTCCCGTTATCCCGCTCTCGCGCTCTAATACGCTGCGCGGGACGCACATGCCCTTCACGCCATAATCGCTAAGGATTTTCTTCAACTTGCGATGCTCTTCTATAAATGCTTCTATTGTTGCAGGTGTCGGCGCAGGTCCCGGCGTGGGTGTTGTTACCGGTCCACCACCACCCACATCCACTCGTCCTATCACAACTTCTAACACTTTCTCGCCCATCTCTTATCACACTCCTCTCCTTCCCGTATATGCTACTGCAACAACTATATATGTGCCTGCTGGTAATACTGATGAGCCCGGAACTCGTCTACTCGTTTTAAGCTTAACTTTCTCTCCTATATCCTTGAATTCTATCTTCACTTCAGGGAGATCTATTGTCCACTTTGTTGCACCCAAGTCGGCTGGATCACCTGTTTCGAGGAACTTGCCCGGATCCCGCAACTCCATATTCGCATAATACCAGCCCGATTCGAAACATCTCAAAGTGACACTGAAATCGTATGTGTTATCCCAGTATAACCGACTGGGTATATCGAAATCTACGAGCGTTACTAATGTGATTGGTGGTCCAACATAGACTTCTTTCCACAGCTTCTTTGGCTTCATGTATGCGGTTACTGTTGTCGTTTCGCCCTCTTTTACTACCACATTCTTGACTTCATAATCCTCGAAGCCCGTGCAATAGAACCGTATCCAGTCGTAAGTCCCCGCTTTGACATTCATTGTATGTGGTGTCAGATATTTCTCTTCGCCGCTTATGCCCTCTATATCAAAGTTTGCTTGTATTTCTTCGGTTGTTCCTGCCTTATATGCACGTAGTTCGAGCACTCCTACTCCAGGACCCGCTTCCGGCTCTAAATAAAGATATATATATTTATCCTCGCCCTCAAAGC
>JAGGSE010000181.1 GCA_021159225.1 bacterium | reverse complement strand
ACATAATTGACTTAAGTAAAGCAAATTATGAGTTTTTTCTTTTTTAGTGATTTCACCTTGTTGAATAACCACAAGAGCCTTTAGATATTTTTCTACTGCTTGTTGAGATAAATAACAAACATGATCATAAAAATTAGTTTCCTTGAAAGCCATTTTTGCGAAAGACAAATCATCTTCTCCCTTTCGGAGCCAGGCAAAAACAATTTTTTTATTTTTTATTTTCTCTCTATTTGGCATACACTATCTTGCCCTTTTTTGCAATTTCTTTGATAAAATAATTTTCTTCCTCTAAAGCCTCTTTCCATTCTTTAGGAGTATACACTAAAATATCCGTTCCTAACCAGGAATGAATATAGCCAGAAACTTCAAAAAGCCTCTTAATAAATCTTTTTTTTGTTTTTTTAATCACCACCAAATCAACATCACTATTTTCTTTTGGTTTGCCATAGGCAAAAGAGCCAAAGAGAATAACTCTTTCTGGTTTATAATTTTTCACAATTTGATTAATAATTTTCTCAACTTCTTTTCGTTTTGACATAAAATAACAACATCTCTCCTCCGAGTTTCAGCCCTTTTGTGCCCCCGGGAGGAATCGAACCCCCATCAGAAGCTTAGGAGTCTCCTGTTCTATCCATTGAACTACGGGGGCAGAAGACCCTTTCTTAATTATTGTTATATCAAATCTCCCTCTCGTTTACAAGATTTTATGCTATGGTATAATGGTAATTATGGAAAAATCTCCGATTGTTGAGTTAGCAAAAAAGGTCTGCCCGGCGGTTATCACTATTGTGGTCTCCAAGGACCTGCCAAAAATTGAGGGCTATTATTTCCTTCCCTTCGGAGATAAAAACTTTGTCGTACCAGAAATCCAAAAAGGTAAATCTGAAAAGAAAAAAATAGGAGGCGGCTCGGGCTTTATTATCTCTGACAACGGATACATTTTAACCTGCCAGCATGTGGTCTCAGACAAGGAGGCAGAATATTCAGTGGTTTTAGAACCCACAAAGAGTTATCCCGCAAAGGTAATTTCCCGTGATCCTATTAACGATGTGGCAATCTTGAAGATTGAGGGGGATTCATTCCCCTATCTGGAACTGGGAGATTCAGAAAAAATTAAATTGGGAGAATCGGTTATCGCTGTGGGCAATGCCCTAGGAGAATTTCAGGATACAATCTCCGCCGGCATTGTCTCTGGACTCTCTCGGTTTATCACTGCCTACCAGGCACAAGGACAAACAGCAAGATTAAAGGGGCTAATTCAAACCGATGCTGCTATCAATCCGGGCAATTCCGGCGGACCCTTGATCAATATGGAAGGAAAGGTAATTGGCATTAACACCGCAATGGTTCTAGGCGCCCAAAATATCGGATTTGCCATACCGATTAACTACGCCAAGAAAGACCTTGAACAGGTGAAAAAATACGGAGAAATGAAAATGGCCTTTCTGGGAGTAAGATATATCATTTTGAATGAGGGTATTTCCAAGGTGAATAAACTGCCGGTTGACTACGGAGCAATGATTGTAAGAGAACGACTGGGAGAAGAACCAATAATAAAGGGTTCAGCCGCTGATAAGGCAGGGCTAAAAGAATACGATATTATATTAGAGATAAACGGAGAGAAAATTACCCCAGAAAACTCTTTGGACAGGGTTCTATCCGGACATAAAATTGGCGAAGAGATTGAAATGAATGTCCTACGCCAGGGCAAAAAAATTGTCCTAAGGACACGCCTGGGAGAGAAAAAATAGAGCACCAAACATTGACATAAAAAGGATTTTTTGATAAACTATTTTTGAAAAAAGATGTCAATCGCATCTCCCACTTCAATTTTGAATTATGAACCAACTTACCTTAATTTGGACAGGGATTTTATTGTTTTCTCTGGGCGCTATTTTGGGTTATTATGCTCGTCAATCAATAGCCAGAAAGAAAAGCGAAACAATAGAACTCCTGTTGAAAAAACGGCTTGACGAGGCGAAGGAAAAACAGAAAAAAATCCTATCCGAGGCAAATGAAAGGGCTCAAGAGATAATTGAAAAGGCGAAAAAAGAGGAAGACAGAAGGCGAGAGGAACTAATCAAGAATGAAAGGTTCTTGTTAAAAAGAGAAAGCAGTTTGGATGAAAGGGCTCGGATTTTAGAAAAGAAGCAGGAGGAACTTCACAAAGAGGCAGATAGATTAAGAAGGATTAAGGCATCCCTGGAGTCGCTGAAGGAAAAACTTTCAAAGAAATTAGAAGAAATCTCTGGAATGTCAGAGGAAGAGGCGAAAGAAAAACTTTTTGAAAAGGTAGAAAGGGAACATCAAAAGGAATTTTTAGAAAGAATCCAAAAACTGGAAACTGGTGGATGGGAGCAATACGAAAGAAAAGCAAAAGAAATTCTCTCTACTGCTATTCAAAAGTGCGCCGTTTCCCAAGCCCAAGAGATTACCACTACCCAGGTAATTCTTTCCTCGGATGATATAAAAGGAAGAATTATCGGAAAAGAGGGAAGGAATATCAGAACATTTGAACAATTAACCGGGGTGGAACTAATTGTTGACGAAACCCCGGGTTTTGTCCTTCTCTCCAGTTTTGACCCTATCAGGCGAGAGGTAGCAAAAATTGCCCTTGAAAAACTGATCCTGGACGGCAGAATTCAGCCGGCTCGAATTGAAGAAATGGTTGAAAGGGCAAAACAAGAAATTTCCCTCCAGATTAAAAGGGCCGGAGAACAGGCCTGTCTGGAAACTGGAATTTTGGATCTTCCTCCAAAACTAAGCCAACTCTTGGGACGGCTGAAGTTCAGAACAAGTTATGGCCAAAATGTCTTAAGCCACTCTATTGAGGTGGCTTTCTTGGCTGCTGGGCTGGCTGACGAAATAGGAGCCAATAGCATTGTTTGCAAAAAAGCCGGACTGCTCCATGACATTGGAAAAGCAGTTGACCAGGAAATAGAGGGGTCCCATGTGGACATCGGAATAAGAATTTTAGAAAGGTTTGGTATAGAAAAAGAGGTTATCTCGGCAATGAAGTCACACCACGAAGAGTACCCCTATGAATCTTTGGAGGCAATTCTGGTTCAGGTAGCAGACCAAATATCAGGAGCCAGACCGGGAGCGAGAAAGGATACACTGGAAAATTATCTTAAACGGCTCTCCGAACTTGAGGAAATTGGTTTGTCGTTCCCAGGGGTTGAGAAATGCTGGGCATTGCAGGCAGGAAGAGAGGTCAGGGTCTTTGTAAAACCAGAAGAGATTGACGACCTAGAGGCAAAAAAATTGGCAAGAGATATTGCCAATAGAATACAAGAGGAACTGCGCTATCCGGGCCAAATAAAGGTAAATGTTATCAGGGAGGTAAGAGTGGTAGAATACGCAAAATAGATTCTCTTCTTTCTAAACCAGATATCCTCTTGAGCGGGTAAGGGGAGTCGAACCCCTCTCACGATCTTGGAAGGATCGGGTAATGCCGCTATACGATACCCGCAGAAAATATCTCTGGCAATAGTGCTTAATTTTAGCACTTCTTCAAAAGAAAAACAAGCCCAAATCGGCTTTGTTTTTTTGGGACCTATAATGGCTTGACGCATATTGTATACTAAAATAGCAACCAACCAAAAAAAAATGCCTGAAACAATTCTGGAGGTAAAGAATCTCAGTGTAGTAATAGACAACAAGGAGAAAATTATTGAAAACCTGTCTTTTGAGGTTAAAAAGGGAGAATTTTTTATTATCTTGGGACCAAATGGAGCAGGCAAAACCACCCTTTTCAAGGCATTGCTTGGATTAATCCCCTACCAAGGAGAAATCATTTGGAGTAAGAGGAATATCAAATTTGGTTATCTTCCTGAACGCCTCTCTCCTTCAGAATTCAAAAAGTTGCCCATCTCAGTTAAGGACTTCTACAAATTTAAGAATGTCTCTGAAGAAAAAATCTCTAAGGTTCTAAAATCTGTTGGCTTAGAAGAGAAAAGGTTTCTTGAAAAAAATCCCGGCGACCTCTCCTCCGGTCAGTTCCAAAGAATGCTAATCGGATGGGTACTGCTCGGAGAACCTGAGGTTTTATTTTTTGACGAACCAACCACCGGAATTGATATCGGAGGAGAAAAAACAATCTATTCTCTTTTAGGAAAATTTTGGCAAGAGAAAAATCTAACTATCTTATTGATAACCCACGATTTAAACATTGTCTATGCTCAAGCAACAAATGTTCTCTGTCTCTACAAGAAAGGAATTTGTTCAGGTCCTCCAAAAGAGGTTCTAACTCCCGAGACCTTAGAAACCCTCTACGGCAGTAAAATTAAATTTTACAAACACAAACATTGATATGCCTTCTCAATTCATTTTAGGTCTGATTACAGCAAGTTTTATCGGAGGGGTAGCCGGCTATCTGGGTTCTCTAATGATTAGCAAAAGAATGGCTCTGGTAGGAGGGCCCTTGGGTCACCTCGCCCTGCCGGGGGTGGCTCTGTCTTTAATCTATCACTCCAACATTTTCTTGGGCGCCCTTTTAAGCATATCCCTGGGAGCAGTAATAATATGGTGGTTAAAAACCAAAACCAAACTCTCAATAGAGGCATTAACTGGGCTGGTCTTCGCCGCTGGGGTTGCCTTGGGCTTTCTAATCCTGCCGCTCTCCCAGGCAGAAGAAGCCCTTATAGGAGACATCACCAAGGTAAATCCAATAGATACCATTTTGGCAGTAATTTTAGGATTGGTTATCTTTTTTGTCATCAAGAAAATTTACCAAAAGATGGTCCTCTTGGAGATATCAGAAGATTTAGCAAAAACAGAAGGGGTAAATGTAAAAAGATACAATCTGATTTATTTAATCTCTCTTGGCCTAATGGTAGCCTTAGAAGTCAAAATCGTGGGAATACTCCTAACAGCCGCCTTGTTTATTATCCCAGCGGCCAGTGCGCGGAATATCAGCACAACCCTTGGTCAATATGGTCTGTTCTCCCTAATAATAGGGATGGTTTCTGCTATCTTGGGGATGTTTCTCTTTAAACTTACCCAGGTTCCGGCGGGTCCTTTAATTATATTGGTAAACACATCGGTTTTCATAATCTCAATATTTTTAAAATCCGAGTAGTGATAATTACCTGCCTAAAGGCACTGCTGGCTTGGTTTTCCTTGACACAATAAATTTTCTTTGATAACCTAATTCATTCCAACAATATCTGGTTATAGGCATCACTAAATGCTATTTATGCTGGAAGAAAAAAAGAAAAAATTATTAAAGCAGGTCTTAGATAGAACAAAAGGCGTTCCAAAAGCCAGCGGGAGGTCAGACAAATTTGGCAGAATTAGTTTTGATGACCTGGTTTTTCTGCCTGCCCAATTGGCAAAAAAGCCTGTGGACTACTTCAGAGAGGAAATTTCTACAAAAACAATTGTGGGGAGAAATAGCAAAAGACCTTTAGAACTTGATACTCCAATTGTTTTTGGAGCAATGAGTTTTGGAGCCCTATCCCGAGAGGCAAAAATTGCTTTGGCTAAGGCGTCAACAATGGCAGGAACAATAGCAAACACAGGTGAGGGAGGAATGCTACCAGAAGAGAGGGAATTTGCAAAGAAATTAATTGTTCAATATTCTACCGGCAGATTTGGAATTACTGAAGAGGTTTTAAAGAAAGCCGATGCTATAGAAATCAAAATAGGTCAAGGGGCAAAGCCAGGTCAGGGCGGTCTACTGCCTAAGGAAAAACTTACAGAGGAGATTGCCAAGGTTAGAAATGTACCACACGGAAAGGATGTCCACTCGCCTGCTTATCACCCTGACATAGAAAACATTGAAGACCTAAAGAAAAAGGTATCTTGGTTGAGAGAGATTACCCAAGGGGCACCTATTATTATCAAACTTGGAGCAGGAGATATTGAGGCAGATGTTAAATTGGCAGTTAAAGCCAATCCCGATATAATTGCCATTGACGGATTAGAGGGAGGAACAGGAGCAGCCCCTGAAGTAATGTTAAATGAGGTGGGTTTACCGACCTTATCTGCTTTAGCAAGGACAAGGAAGGTTTTAGACAGGTTGGGAACAAAACAAGAATTATGGATAGGCGGAGGACTAACCACAGGAGGTGACTTTGCTAAAGCATTGGCTTTAGGAGCAGATGCGGTCTTTTGCGCTACCTCTCTATTAATAGCAATGGGTTGTATCCGATGCGGGCTCTGTTATTTGGGAAAGTGTCCCAAGGGAATCGCAACCCAAGACCCTCAATTGAGAAGAAATCTGAATGTCCAACAGGCAACTGAAAATATCGCCAATTATATTAAGAACTGCACAGAGGAAATAAAAATGATAGCCGGTGCCTGCGGAGAAAATGACATCCACAAATTAAGTCCTGAATACCTCAGGGCAATGAACAGCGAAATTGCCAAAATTAGCAATACTGAATTAATATAACCTCAAGGTAAGGTTTCTCCCTTTCGGGGACCGCGGACTCGAACCGCGAATCACTCGCTCCCAAAGCGAGCATGTTAGCCATTACACTAGTCCCCGAAAATTTAGTGCTGCGGGATAAAAAGGATTCATGCTGCCGTTACACTATACCCCGGGAAAAGATGCGGGGCAAGAAGCGCCTATGTTAACCATTACACCAGCCCCCCGGAGACATTAGGTGGACAAATAAATATAATACCACCTTGTTTTATTTT
>JAGGSE010000200.1 GCA_021159225.1 bacterium | reverse complement strand
ATGATCTTAGGGGTCAAATTCAAGGACCAAAATGACAATGCGAAATTCACAATATTCAATATCCAAATTCCAATTAATATCCAATTTCCAATGACCGAAACTAACTAGAAATTCCAATATCCAATACCCAATTTCCAATTAATATCCAAATTCCAAATTCCAATTAATAAAATTGTTTCGGTCATTTGGTAATTCGGTAATTGGAATTTAATTGGAAATTGGAATTTGGAAATTGGAAATTGATTCGTTTAGGATTTCGGATTTAGAATTTTTAGAAAATATGGCACGTTCGCTTAAAAAGGGTCCATATATAGACAAAAAATTACTGAAGAAGGTCCAGAAATTGAAGGCAGAAGGAAAAGATACGCCTATAAAGACCTGGAGCAGGGCATGCACGATTTCGCCGGAAATGGTTGGTTTTACTTTTCTCGTCCATAATGGAAAGGAATTTATCTCTGTAAAGGTTGAAGAGAATATGGTGGGTCACAAACTAGGTGAATTTTCTCCCACGACCAAATTTTACAAGCATGGAGGAAAGATGCAGAGAGAATTAGAAGCAAAAGCACAAGAAAAAGAAAACAAATAATATTGCCCTATGCCAGTGAGAGCCAAATTAAGAAATTTAAGAATAGCACCCAGAAAGGTTAGAATGGTCGCTGACCTGATAAGAAGAAAGCCAGTTGTTGAAGCGGAGAATATATTAAAATTTACCGTCAAGAGAGCCGCTCCGGTTATTTTGAAACTTTTGAATTCTGCTGTAGCCAATGCCAAAAATAATTTTAAGATGGAGAAAGATAATCTTTATATTCAAAGGATTTTGGTAGATGAGGGTCCAAAAATGAAAAGATGGCTTCCCCGGGCAAGGGGAAAGGCAGATGAAATTCAGAAAAAAACATCCCACATAACAATTATTTTAGATGAAATTAAAGGTAAAGCAGAAACAAAAACGCAACAAAAAAAACAATAAATAAAAAAATTATGGCTCACAGAGTTCATCCAAAGATATTCAGAATAAAGAAAACCACTGACTGGGATTCACGTGGTTTTTACCAAAAGAATTTTCCTTCTTACTTAGAGGAGGATTTTAAGATTCGCCGGTTCCTAAAACAAAAAATCGGGCGTCTTGGTTTGGAAAACATTGAGATTGAAAGATTTCCTTCAAAAATTAATGTTATTATTTCTACTTCTCGGCCCGGCTTGATTATCGGCAGAAAAGGAGAAGAGGTGGAACGGCTGAAGAAAGAGATTGAAAAATTTTTACAAAGTCAGCCCAAGCCAGAGTTGAAATTGGAAATAAGGGAGGTCCGAAAGCCATGGACCTCGGCTCGTCTGGCTGTTTTATGGATGGCTGAACAAATTGAAAAAAGGGTCAGATATCGCCGGGTCTTAAAACAAGCGCTGGACAAAATTATGGCAAATAAAGAGGTTAAGGGAGCCCGGGTTCAGGTTTCTGGAAGATTGGATGGAATAGAAATTGCCAGAACAGAATGGTTAAAAAAAGGCGAAATGCCCCGCCAAACCATCAGGGCTGATATTGATTATGCCCAGGGAGAAGCATATTGCACCTATGGAACAATAGGAATAAAGGTTTGGATTTATAAGGGAGAAAAGTTTTGATATCTATGCTATTTCCAAAAAAGGTTAAGTATAGAAAATGGCAGAAGGGGCGAAGCAAGGGAATTGAAAGCCGGGGAACCGAACTAAACTTCGGCAGTTTTGGTATAAAATCCCTGGAAACCAAATGGATTTCTTCACGGCAGATTGAAGCAGCAAGAAGGGTGATTTTAAGATACCTAAGAAAGGGAGGGAAGTTTTGGATAAGAATTTTTCCTCAAAAGCCAATTACCAGAAAGGGGGTGGAGGTCCCTATGGGCGGAGGAAAAGGGTCGGTTGAATTTTATGCCTTTCCGGTAAAACCGGGACGGGTAATTTTTGAATTGGACGGAGTAAGCGAGAAGACGGCTCGAGAAGCGCTTAAGATGGCAAGCGACAAACTGCCAATAAAGACCAAATTTATAACAAGGAAATAAACCATGAAAGCAAACGAACTACGACAAAGGTCAAAAGAGGAGTTGAAAGAAATAGTCAACGACCTGAGAAAGAAACTGCAGGAACTGCGGTTTGACTTGGTTTCAGGTAAGGTGAAAAATGTAAAGGAAATCAGAAAAATCAGAAAGGAAATAGCAAGAACCCTGACCATACTTGGAGAAAAACAACATAAAAACAAAGAAAAATAATATGCCCAAAAAAAGGTTAATCGGAGTGGTGGTTTCAGACAAGATGAAAAAGACAGTTGTCGTTCAGGTAGAAGCGATTAAAAAACATCCCTTATATAAGAGAAGGTATCGTTTTCATAAAAAATATAAAGCCCATAACGAAAAATTGGACCTTAGAATCGGAGACAAGGTTGTAATTGAGGAGTGTCGGCCAATAAGTAAAGAAAAAAGATGGAGGGTAATAAAGAAGATTTAACCAAAATATGATTCAACCACGAACAATGTTAAAGGTCATTGATAATAGCGGAGCGAAAATTGTTCAGTGTATTCATATTCCGGGAGGAAGCGGTAAAAGATATGCCCGGCTGGGAGATATAATCGTAGGCACGGTAAAGGTTGCTGAACCGCGCAGGGAAATAAAAAAGCACGACGTGGTAAGGGCAGTGATAGTAAGGCAAAAAAAAGAATTAAGAAGAAAAGATGGAACATATATTCGTTTTGATGATAATGCCTGCGTAATTTTAGACGGAAAAACAAAGGAACCAAAGGGAAATCGGATTTTTGGCCCAGTAGCAATGGAGGTTAGAGAAAAGGGTTTTGAAAAAATAGCCACAATGGCTGAAGAACTGATTTAATGAAAATAAAAAAGAACGACAAGGTGTTAATAATCTCAGGAAAGGACAGAGGAAAAACTGGCAGGGTCTTAAGGGTCTTCCCTAAAGAGGGGAGGATTTTGGTTGAGGGTGTAAATATAGTTAAAAAGCATCAAAAGCCAAAAAGGGAGGGAGAAAAGGGACAGGTTATTCAACTTCCCAAGCCAATTGATGCTTCCAATGTTAAAATTATTTGCCCCAATTGCGGCAAGGCGTCAAGAATTGGCTATAAAATTATTTTAAAAGATAAAAAGCAAAAAATAAAAACAAGGATTTGCAAAAAGTGTGGCCAAGAATTATCATAAATGTAATTGCTAACCGCTTTGGTAGCAAATTTGCTGAGGCATCTTGCCTCGGGGAGCACGAAGTCGCCGTAAGTGGTAAGAAAGAATTTATCTCCAGGCGCTTCCAAAATCTGACCGAGCCTCACAAACCTTTTTCTGAAACGCAATTCTTTTCTGGGGCTCGGCTGCGATATGCTCCCCTTAGTTCAGGATACCTCAGCAAAGAAGTTATCGAGAATTGTTACCAAAATGGTTAACAAATAGTATGATGCGGTTAAAAGAAAAATATCAAAAAGAAGTGATTCCGGCAATGATGAAAAAATTTGGCTATGGAAATAAGATGGCAGTCCCTCGCTTTGAGAAGGTGGTGGTCAATGCTGGTTTTGGAAGACAGATAGTTCAAAAAAATCCTGCTGAGCGAAAGAAGTTTTTGGAAACAATGTTAGAGCAGTTGTCTTTAATTACAGGACAAAGACCGATATTGACCAAGGCAAAAAAGTCCATTGCTGGATTTAAAATCAAAAAGGGGACTCCAGTAGGAGCAATGGTAACCTTAAGAGGTCAAAGAATGTGGGATTTTTTAGAAAGATTAATAAATATTGTCCTTCCCCGTTCCCGTGACTTTAAAGGTATACCGGAAAGGTCCATTAATTTGGGGAATCTAACCATAGGAATTAGAGAAAGCATTGCCTTTCCCGAAATTTCTGCGGAGAAAACAAGAGAGATATTTGGATTAGAGGTATCCGTTGTCACCACTGCTTCAACAAGGGAAGAGGCAAGCGAATTATTTAGGTTAGCAGGATTTCCAATCAAATTTTAAACCTATGCCAAAAAAGTCGCAGATAGTAAAATCATTAAAAAAGCCAAAATTTAAAACCCGCATTGTCAGGCGTTGTTTTCGCTGTGGAAGAAGAAGGGGATATCTGAGAAAATTCGGGCTATGCCGGATTTGCTTCAGGGAGGCAGCAAATAAAGGACTGATACCGGGAGTAAGAAAATCCTCCTGGTAAAAGAAGTTTTATATTATGGACACTATTTCTGATATGCTAACATCAATAAGGAACGCTATAGCAGTGAAAAAAAACACTGTCTTTGTTCCATTTTCTAAACTGAAATACGAAATTGCCAAACTTTTGGAAAAAGAGGGATTTGTTGGAAAAATAAAGAAAAAAGGCAAAAAAAGGGTATTTATTGAAATTAACTTAAAATATTCTCAAGAAGAACCTGCTATTCAGGGAATAAAGCGAATTTCAAAACCAGGACAGAGAATCTACCTTCCTTATACAAAAATAAAAAGAGTAAAAGCCGGTTACGGAATAGCGATTGTTTCTACATCAAGGGGGCTAATGACAGACAGGGAAGCCAGAAAACGGAAGTTAGGAGGAGAAATAATCTGCGAAATATGGTAATAATTATCAACGAATTTACGAAAGTTATCAACGAATTTACGAATGAGTTACGAATTTACGAATATTAAATAATTATCAACGAATTTACGAATGAGTTACGAATTTACGAATATACGAAATTTTCGTAATCGATTCGTACATTCGCTGATTTTTATGTCGCGAATAGGCAAAAAACCAATAGAAATACCAGATGGTGTTGAAGTTGAAATCAAAGGACAGAAGATTCGGATAAAAGGTCCAAAGGGAGAAATCTCAAGAGAGATTCTGCCTGAAATTAAAATTGTTCAAGAAGGCAAAAAAATTCTGCTTTCACCGAAAAGTAAGACCAAAAGAGCAAAAGCGTTTTGGGGATTAAGCCGAGCATTACTGGCTAATTTTGTAAAAGGGGTGAAGACCGGTTTTGAAAAAAAATTAGAAATAAAAGGAGTGGGCTATCAGGCAAAAATGGAAGGGAATGATTTGGTTTTGCAGTTGGGCTTCAGTCATCCGGTAAAAATTAGAGCGCCAGAGGGAATAAAACTTTCGGTTGAAAAGAATGTTATCAGCGTCTCCGGAATTGATAAAGAACTGGTAGGGCAGATTGCTGCTAAAATAAGAAAGATTCGTCCTCCAGAGCCCTATAAAGGAAAAGGGGTAAGATATTTAGGGGAGGAGATTAGAAAAAAGGCTGGAAAAAAGGCAACAACAACAGCAAAATAAAAGAGCCGAGTTATGAGTAAAAAGGAGAAGAATAAAAAGGAAAAAAGATATAGACGTCATAAGAGAATTAGGGCTAAGATCAACGGAACATCTGATATTCCTCGATTATGTGTTTTCAGGTCAAATAATCATATCTACGCCCAGTTAATTGATGACCAAAAAGGAGTGGTTATCAGCGCCGCCTCTGATAAAGAAATAAAAAAGGACAAAGGTTCTAAAAAAGGAAAGACGGAATTGGCTTTTGAAACGGGAAAACTAATCGCCCAAAAAGCCAAGAAAAGAAAGATTGAAAGAATAGTTTTTGATAGGGCAGGATATAAATACCACGGTCGAGTAAAGGCATTGGCTGAGGGCGCAAGAAAAGGAGGGTTAAGATTTTAATACTTTAATACGATGGGAGGTCAAAAAAGAATACCAAAAAATAAAGATATTGAGGGATTTGAGTCAAGGGTGCTTGACCTAAGTAGGGTCGTCCATGTGAGGGCTGGAGGGAAAAAATTAAGATTCAGGGCTGTGATGGTCATCGGAAACAGAGCCGGAAAGGTAGGAATAGGTGTATCCTCAGGTCAGGACGTTGCCCAGGCAATAGAAAAAGCAACCTATCAGGCAAAGAAGAATATAATTGAGGTTCCCCTTGTTTCTGAAACAATTCCCTACGAGACAGAAGCAAAGTTCGGAGCCGCCCGTGTCTTGCTTAAACCCCAAGGAAAGGGAAGGGGACTGACAGCAGGAGGAACGGTTAGAATAATTTGCCATTTAGCGGGAATAAAAAATATCTCTTCAAAGATTTTAGGTAAAACAAAAAACAAACTTAACAATGCAATGGCAACCATAAAGGCTTTAGAAAAATTAAAATTAAGCAAAAATCAATATGCAAATACATCAACTTCGTCCAATTCATAAACCAAAAAGAAAAAAAAGAGTGGGACGGGGAGGAAAACGGGGAAATTACTGCGGCAGAGGAATAAAAGGACAAAATGCCAGAGCGGGAGCAAAACTCAAACCTATCATCAGAGAATTGATAAAAAGATATCCGAAATTAAGAGGATACAAATTTAGGTCAAGAGAGAGGTTAAAAATAAAAATTGTAAACCTAGCGACATTGGAGAAAAAATTTAAAGAAAACGAAACGGTCTCTCCGACCTCTCTGGTTGAAAAAAGAGTCGTTGGCAAAATAGGAGGGAAAATACCTGAGGTAAAAATTCTGGGGAAGGGAAAAATTAGTAAAAAACTGATTATTGAGAATTGCCTTCTTTCAAAAAGAGCAAGGGAAAAAATTAAAAAAGTCGGTGGAACAATAAGATAAATATGTGGTACCAAAAAATCACCCAGACTTTCAAAATTCCTGATATAAGAAAGAAGATATTCTTCGTCCTTTCTATTCTTGCTCTGTTTAGGGTAATGGCTAACATTCCTATCCCAGGAATTAACTTTGAAAATCTGGAGAATTTCTTTAATCAATTTCAGATGTTTGGCCTTCTGAATGTATTCACTGGCGGCGCTCTTGATAAATTATCTATTGTGATGTTGGGATTGGGTCCCTATATCACCGCTGTTATTATCTTTCAGTTGCTAACAATGATTTTCCCGGCTTTAGAGAAATTGTATAAAGAAGAA
>JAGGSE010000091.1 GCA_021159225.1 bacterium | reverse complement strand
CTATACCACTTTACAGGGTATAGGGCAACCCTGAACCCTACGTGGTTCAGGGTTGGTCATTGTTTTGAAATTCGGATTTCGGATTTCGGATTTTTCTCTTTCATTTTGCATTTTGAGATTTGATTTTTGATTTAGGACTTTGAACTATCCTTGTCTTTGTTTGTGCTTTGGATTCTTCTTACAAATAACATAAACCCGACCCTTTCTCCGGACGATTTTACAGTCCTTGCAAATTTTTTTCACTGATGCTCTTACCTTCATAGTTTTTACTAAATTTCTATTATCTTCCCCGGTAAATAATCCTTCCTCTTTTATTGTCGTAGGGACTTACCTCAACGCTTACCTTATCACCAGGCAAAACCTTAATATGGTAAAGCCGAAGTTTACCTGCTAAATGACAAAGCAACTCCTCCCCTGATTCCAATCTCACCCTAAAGTGAAGATTGGGTAGGGATTCCAAGACGACGCCATATTTTCTCTCCACCCTTGCCATTAAATAAAAAAATTCCCTCGGCTTTGATTATAACAAGAATCTCCAAATAAGTCAACTTTCTGGATGGCTTTCCCTTCCCCTTTCTTTTAGAAAGTTAGCCAAATTCTGTCCTCTCCTTCCTTTTGCTCTTTCTCTTGTTATTAATCCGAAATCTCCCATTTTTTTAATCCTCATTCTTACAGAAGCTTCAGAACAATTCAGTTTCCTGCTTAATTTAAAAGTCAAATCAGAGGTCAAAATTCCCGGTTTTTCTTCTATCTCTCTTAAAATTTTTCCATCAAGGGTTTTGAAAAAAACGTCTTTAAGTTTTTCTAAAATTGGTTTAGGAACCTTTCCCTCCTTTGTCTGAAAGCATGCCTTTAATTTTCCTTCATCCGCCCTTATCAACCTTTCTACCCTAAGTGTTAACATATCCTGAGGAAATGTCCTTCTCTTCAATTCTTTATTTATCTCTTTTATGGCAATCCCTTCCGGCTTTTTCATTATAAAAGAAAGAAGTTCTCCCATTGAGGTCTTATGAAGAAAATATTCTATTTCAGGGGAAAGAGGAACGAATTCTACCTTTTCTCTTTTCTCTACATTTCCTTCTTTTCTTGAGAAGGAATTAAAGTGTAATTTTTCCCTAGAAAAACCTCTCATATTTTCGTTTTACCGAACCTAACAATAAAAAAATCCTTCTCCTCATTTAATTCCCATTTTTCTCTCGTATCTGGATATGAAGTTCTTTCAGTTGCTCTTCACTAACAGAAGTGGGCGTGCCCATCATTAAATCTCTGGCATCCCCTGTCTTGGGGAAAGCAATAACCTCCCTAATGCTGGGTTCGTTTAGAAAAAGGGCTAATAATCTATCAATGCCCAGGGCAATTCCGGCATGGGGAGGCACCCCGTAACTAAATGCCTCAAAATAATACCAAAAATTTCTCTTTATCTCCTCCCTTTTGTGACCTAATACCTCAAAAACCGCCAGCAAAACCTCTGTATTTATATTTCTTTTACTCCCTCCCCCGATTTCCTCACCATTTAACACCAGGTCATACTGATAGGATAAAATCTTTTCAGGGTGGACCTTCATCTCCCTAAGACACTCATCAGGGGTCTTTCCTTCTTTCTCAAATGAACTGAAATTTGGCTGGGTAAATGGGTGGTGATTCGCCTTCCAGCGTTTTTCCTTCTTGGCCCACTCAAACATAGGAAAATCAACAATGAAGCAAAATGCTAGTTCGTTTGGGTCGGATTTATTCTTCCGAAGGTCGGGTTTGTCGCTCTGATACCTCTCTATCGCTTTTTTATACTCAATCCGTGGAAAGGGAGTTTCAGTGATTTTCTTCTCCGGAAACATCTCCTTAACCAAGTTAACAATTAATTTTTCAATAAGTTCTAAAACATCTTCTCTTTCAACAAATGACATCTCTATATCCAACTGGGTATGCTCCGGCTGGCGGTCAGCCCTTGGGTCTTCATCCCGAAGACATCTGGCAATTTGAAAATATCTTTCAATTCCGGAAACCATTAAGAGTTGCTTGTATTGTTGGGGGCTTTGGGGCAGGGCATAAAATTTTTTCGGATACAATCTTGATGGCACCAAAAAATCCCTTGCGCCTTCAGGGGTTGACTTGGTTAAAATAGGCGTTTCCACCTCAATAAATCCCCTCTTCTGTAAAAAATCCCTCATAAAGCGGACCACTTCCGCTCTTTTTTTAAGATTTTTAATCAATCTTTTCCTTCTTAGGTCTAAATATCTGTATTTCAATCTTATCTCTTCCTTAATCTCATACCCCGAGGTATTAACAGGAAAAGGCAGGGTTTTTGCCCTTGATAAAATTCTAAGAAATTCTGCCTGAATTTCTATATTTCCTGTCTCAATTTTCTCATTTTCCATACCCTGGGGCCTTTTCTTTACCTCTCCCTTTACCTCCACTACCCACTCAGGCCTTATCTCTTTTGCCAATCTAAAAACCTCTGGATTTAATTTTGAATCAAAAACAACCTGGACCAAACCGCTTCTATCCCTTATGTCAAAAAAAATAAGTTTTCCGTGAGACCTTATCCTGTCAACCCATCCGTAAACCTTAACCTTCTCTCCTAAATGTTTGCTTGTTTCAATGTTAATGGTCCGCTTCATATTGGTTAGTTCAGATATTTTCTCACAATACCTAGTATTTCCTGCGGGGTAATGTTTGTTTTGATTATGTAGGCATTTGCCCCTAGTTCCTCTCCTCTTTGTTCTGTCTCAACATCTCTATAATTGGTCAAAATAACAACGGGGATATCCCTTGTTTCTTGCCAACTTTTTATCTCTTTTAAAATCTCTATCCCATTTATGTCGGGCAGGATTAAATCAAGCAGGATAAGATCTGGCCTTGCCTTCTCCTGATGTTTTATTTTTCTCAATTCCGACAAGGCCTCCCTGCCATTTATCAGCGACTTGGTTTTAAAACCTGCTTTGTTTAAAACCTTCTCGTAAATATCGATAGCAGGCATTTCGTCTTCAATAAGAAGGATTTTCTTAGTCATTACCCTATCTTACCACTTTTTTATCTCTTCTGCCAAGTTGTAAATATCCCCTGCTCCCATTATCATCACTACCTTGCCCCTGTTTAATTTCTCCTTCAGAAATGGCAAGATATCCTTTCTTTTAATGTAAATTACTCCCTTCCTATTCACCGCTTTGACCAACTTCTTTGAGGAAATCGCCTTCTTGATTTTTCTCTCTTCTCTACCAGGCACATCATAAATATCAGTAATGAATAATCTGTCCACCGGCGCTTCTTTTAAACTCCTAACAAAATCATCCCACAAATAAAAGGTCCTCTGGTATTGATGGGGTTGAAAAAAACACCAGATTTCTTTGTTTCCAAACTTCTCCCTTGCCGCCCTTAGGGTGGCTAAAACCTCGCTCGGATGATGGGCATAGTCGGAAACCAAAACGAAAGGGCTTTCTTTCAAAATCTCAAACCTTCTCCATGAACCATTGTATTCTGCCAGTGCCTTAAAGCAGGTCTTGTCCGAAACCCCTAAAAGCCGAGCGGCAGTAAGAGCCGCCAGGGCATTAAGAATATTATGCCTGCCCGGAATTTTCAAAATCTTTCTAATCCTCTGAATATCTCTTTTCTGCCTTGGGGAAAAGTATTGGACCTTGGACCTTAAATTCTGAGTCCTAAACAGCCTATTATCTTTATTGACAACCAACCAACCATTGGTAGGCAGATGTCCAATAAATTTTTCAAAAGACAAAATGAGATTTTCAAAACTCCCAAAATAGTCAAGGTGGTCCTTGTCAATATTGGTAAGAACAATCATCTTGGGCCAATAATTAAGAAAGGAGTCCTTGTATTCATCTGCCTCAATAACCAGATATTTTCCCCTGCCCAATCTAAAATTGCTGTTGCCAAATTCTCTCAGTCTTGTGCCCACAATCACTGTTGGGTCAAGGTTTGCTCTTATCAGTATCAAACCAAGCATTGAGGCGGTAGTTGACTTGCCGTGAGACCCGCAAACCGCAATGGTAAAATACTTTTTTGTTAGTTCTCCCAACGCCTCGGGATAACTCAAACACCTAATTTTTAATTTTCTGGCTAATTTCAGTTCCGGATGGTCTTTGGGAACCGCCGGGGAATAAATAATCAGGTCAGAACTTTTAATGAAATTTTGGCTTTTGTCCAGCCGGCGGGATTTCCCTGACCTTATAATTACCTCTATTGATTTTTTTTGAAGGAATCGAGTAATTTCCGAAGAAACCAAATCAGAACCACTTACCTTGTGTCCTTTCGCTAAATAATATTGAGCCAAGGCAGAAACTCCAATTCCACCAACACCAATGAAATAAATCCGCATAAAATTTCAAATCGCAGATAAAAAATCACAAATTACAATCAAAAATTCAAAAAAGAATTATATTGAAAATTCTAAATCCGGAACCCGACTACTCAGTCCTAAAGAACCTAGGGCCGCGGTGAAATTCTAAACAAAATCCCAAACTTTTTAACTCACAATTAAAATAACTTCCTTCTTTTTAAGTAATCTCCCTTACTCTTCTTTAAAAATATATCCACAATTTCAATTTTCCTTTCTTTTGAAAATAAGGCAAACAAAATTCGCCACCGACCTACACGGAGGCGCCAGCCAAATTTAGTTCCACTAATTCTTTTTATTTGAGGATAAGCAAAAGGGTCAGTTGATAACTTTTTGAATTCTACATAAAACCTCTTTTTTAATTTTGCCGGCAGTTTTTTAAATTCTTTTTCTGCCCTCGGCTTAATAACAAGTTCATACATAAATCAATCATTATTCCAACTTATATTTCTTTTTCAACTCATCTAAACCAATACCCTTCTTGCCCCGGCTCTCCTCAAAAGCCCTAATAAATCTTTCTCTCTCCTCTACTTCCTCTAAATATTCTTTGATCTTTTCCCATTTTTTTAAAGGCAAAATTACCACTGGCTCTTTACCGATTTTTATTAAATTTTCTTTTTCAATTACCTTTATCATACGATTTTATTATAATTGTTTTTTGAAATAAATGTCAACTTTTAACTCAAAATGCAAAAATCAAAAATCAAAATGATAGATTTCGGATTTAGAATTTAGGATTTTTACAACATTTAACATCTAGGCATTTGACACTTGAGATAATATCAATAATATGCTTCGGGCTATATCTTGTTTGGTCCGACAGACAATAACACCTCCTTTTTTGTCCAGAATAAAAGCCCTATGCCTGTCTCCGCGAATGTCTTTGAGGTCATTAGCCACAAGAAGATCCGCGCTTGATTCCTCCAATGCCTCTTTTCCCTTTTTAAGAAGTTCTTTTTTGTTTTTTCCCACCTCTAACTTGAATTTGACCAAAAACACATCAGGGTCCCACTTTTTAACCTGGTCAATTATCTTAATTGTTGGCTTTAAGCGAATTAAAATTTCTCTTTTTCCTGACCTGATTTTACCGGGATAAAAAGTGGTCGGCAGGTAGTCAGATACCGCTGCTGAATGAATAAGAGCATCGTATTTTCGGGAGGATATCTCCCTTTTCATCAAGTCAAAAAGTTCGTTGAAAAACCTGAAATAAATTATTTTTAGGCCCTTAGGCGTTCTTTTTAACAAAGGCAAATTGCCTGGTCCTAAAAGGAGAGTTGTTTTAGCCCCCTTTTTTACCGCCTCTTTAGCAATCAATATACCCAGTCCCCCTCTAAATATGTTGCTAATCACCCTTATTCTGTCTATCGGCGCCCAGACAGGACCGGCAGTGACCAATATCTTTTTTCCCTTAAGTTTTTTCACACTCCCAGAATTCTCTTGGTAATCTTGTAAATCTCTTCCGGCTCTGCCATCCTTCCCCTTCCTTTCCTTCCTTCAGCCAAAGATCCTTTTACAGGTCCAACAATATAGCAATTTTTTCTTTTCTTCAATCTTTTGATATTCTCTTTGACAAAAACATTTTCCCACATATTCACATTCATTGACGGAGCCACAATTAAAGGAGTCGTCTCGGGCAGAGCCAAAACAACCGTTGTCAAAAGATTATCGGCAATGCCGTTGGCAATTTTTCCAATGGTATTGGCAGTAGCCGGAGCCAAGACAACAATGTCTGGCCAATGTGCCAAATTAAGATGGTCTAAACCATTTTCATCCCTGCAAGGAAGACCGGAAACATAAACCGGAAAATGGATAATTGCCTGAAAAACACTAGGAGAGATAAATTCTGCCGCCTTCTCGCTCATCATTACCTTTACAGAAAATCCTTCTTTGACAAAAAGCCGCGCCAGGTCGCATATCTTGTAGACGGCAATCCCCCCTGTTGTCCCTATGAGAATTTTTTTCTTCTCCTTCATAACTTCTAACCCATTATTTCCTTTTTCTTCCTTTCAACCATCTCCCTAATTTTGCTCTGATAATCATCAACCACCTCCTGTAGTTTATCCTTTGCCCGGTATTTGTCGTCTTCTCTGATTTCTCCATTTCTATATCCCTCCTGGATCTCATTCCACGCCTTTTCCCGCCACCTTCTTATTACTCTTCTCGCTTCCTCTTGTTTTTGGGAGATAAGGCGAAGCAGTTCTTGCCGGTAATTCTCAGTAAGAGGAGGAAGATTCAACCGAATAACATCTTTATCAACAACAGGGCTCGCTCCAATGCCCGTTTTTTCCAATGTCTTGACAATGCCTTCAATATAGGAGCGGTCCCATGGCTGAATAGAAATCTGCCTCGGCTCTGGAACAGAAATAGAAGCCAACTGCTTTAAGGGAAATTTTTGACCAAAACACTCAACCTGAATATCCTCAACCAAAGAAGGGCTTGCCCGCGAGGTCCTGACCTTAGCCAATTCCCCTTCCAAAAAAACAACAACCTTATCCATCTCCGGCTTTACCCCTTCAATAATCTGTTTATAGTCAGCCATAATTATCCGTCTTCTAAGATAGGATAAACAATTTTCCCAAAAAATGCAAGTAGTAAGATGTGGACTAAAAACCTTAAATGGGGTAAAATAAAGGTGGGTTGAGCAATCTTAAATCAAATCTCAAAATGCAAATCTCAAAATGACCCGAACAAATTGCTCCGCAATTATACGGGGCAGGCAATTCAAAATGCAAAATTATTTTTAAACTCAAAGCGTAAAGCGCAAAGTGCAAAGCTAAAGCGTAAAGCTTAAAGCTAAAAAGAAGAAGGTTTCGCTTTTCGCTTTAAGTTGTAGTTTTGCCTTTTGCGCTTTACGTTTTACGCTTGAATGTTGTTTTGGTCATT
>JAGGSE010000065.1 GCA_021159225.1 bacterium | reverse complement strand
ATACTGGATTCCCAAGAACTGCAAAAAAACTTCTGAGTTATTTAAAAAATAAAAAAATTAATAAAATTGTGAATACTCATGGACATATGGATCATACAGGAGGTAACAGTCTTTTACAAGGATATTTCAGATGCAGAATATACCACTATCCTGCGAAAAGAAGCTATACTGTAGTTGAGAAGCTTCTATTTGGAAACTTAAAAAATTTCACATCCGAAACTCCTCCAGAGAAGATAAACACAGATAATTATTCCTTTGAGATACTGTACACACCAGGACACTCAGATGATCACATTACCCTCTTTGAAAAAAAGAAAAGATATATTTTTTCAGGTGATCTCGTTTTACATGGGGAGGCAAGAGAGGTTTCACGTGATGTTAAAATATACAGGGCCATTGAATCCCTGAAAAAGTTAAGAACTCTGAAACCCGAAAAAATATTCCCGGGACACGGTGAGATTTTTTATGGATATGAGGTTCTGGATGAAAAGATAGGATATCTGGAAGATCTTGGGGAGAGGATTCTCAGGCTGTATGAAGGAGGAAAGAGTGTAAAGGAGATCGTGAAGATTGTCTTCGGAGGGGAAAGGTTTCCATATTTTTTTATAAAAGGTTACTTCTCCTGTGAGAATCTTGTGAGGTCATATATAAAAGATCCCAAAAGCTTATAAAATATCCGATTCCAGACCATTTATGGAATGGAAGACACATGTCTCTCTCGGAATCCTGTTTGGAGTGATAGCCTACATAATTTTCAGTAAAAAATTTTATGCAGATATAAATCTTATAGATTTCATAGTATGGACAGTATTTTTCTCAGTAGCCTCAGATTTTGATGTGATACTTGAACACCGAAGTGAATACACACATTCTCTTTTATCTGTTCTTTTTGGATTTATAATCGGCTTTCTTCTGAAGAGAAATTTATTATGGGCATTTATTGCAGCAGCCTCTGTTTTATCACATGTTTTTGCAGATAGCCTCACGAGCAGTGGAGTTCCTCTTTTCTATCCTTTTTCAAAGAAAAAACATATGCATTTTCCTTATATAGGAGGAAGGATGAGATATGACAATAAATATGCAAATAAAATGATCCAGATGACAGGATTGTTTCTTATTCTGATCATTTTCTCCTATGGTGTGTACAGGGGAGATCTGGAGAGTGCATGGGCAAAAAGGATCTTTGAGTATATTATCGAAAGATAGAATTTCATTTCTTTTTTACACTGAAATTTTTCAATCTCTCAAGAGCTTTCTTTTTCTCCTTGTTCTCTATATTTTCAACGATATCATGAAGAAAACTTATGGATTTATCCATTGCCTCTCTGTCAACAGGATAAGGCACTCCATCCTTTCCTCCATAGGCAAAACTGTATTTCACAGGGTCCTTCCATGAAGGCTCTTCTCCATATATCAGATCAGAAACCAACGTTAATCCTCTCAAAGTTGCACCACCTATTCCTTCTACTGAGATGAGTTCTTCAAAGTTTTTGGGATCATACTCATAAGCTTTTTTTAAAGCATTCCAGTTCACCTTTTTCGGCAGCCTGTAGAGAGGCATAGAGCTATACCTCATTATTTTCTCCCCTGTCCATTTATCAAGAGTTTTCTGATATTTTGGAACAGATAACCTCTCAAGTTCTGTTTTTACCTTATTTATGTCTGTCTTAACCAGATCAAGATTAGTTTTCCTCACATTTTCACTTTTTTTATCAATAAGATTGAGAACATCCTTTTCTTTTTTTCCTGAAACTTTATTCTCGGGATCATTAACAAAATTGGATGTTGAGTACCACTGATATCTTCTTGCATATCTTTTCTCTAAGTTCATCCCCTGCTGCACAACACACCATCTCCCGTTCTCGTCAAAAAATATGGTATGATGATATATCGAGTAAAAATCCTGAATACATGAAGAATCCACCTTTGCCGTCATTTTACTTGCATATTTGAGAGTCTCTATTTTGTTCTCTGATAATCCAAGAGATCCGGATTTCTCCTCTATCTCCTGTAGGGTTTTCTTCCCCCTGCCCTTACCCCCGGCTCCTAAAATACCAAATTCAGAAGTAAAAACATCGTTTAAAACGCCGCAGACTACAGTTGTGGTGCCTGAAGAATGCCAGTCAAATCCCAGAACACATGAAAGAGCCTGAAACCAGTAGGGATCCGCTATTCTTCTCAAACACTCTTCAGTGCCGAAATCACTGATCATGATTTTAAATATCTCTGCAGCTAAGCCTTTCATTCTTTTAACAAGCCAGTAAGGAGCCTTTCCACCGTGGAGAGGGAGATCCACATATTTTCTCATGCGATCACAGTTTTAAACTCTCATCTTTTTCAAGAACTTTTTTTGCGATGTAAATAGCCACTGCAGCAAGTATCAGATAGATAATAAAATACCTCAGTATCGATATATCCAGGGTATCTGTTGTGATCTTGACTATACCTACCACGGGGGAGTATTTAATTATACCGCTTATCCTTCCTGAAGGTAATGGGATAAACATAAAGAAAGCTAAAAACATCATAAAAAGAGTTAAATAAATGTTTGCTTCCCTTATGTTTGAAGACAGCATTGAAAAAATTACAGATACGGAAAAGAAGAGTATCATAAGTATCAGGAGAAAGAGATACAGTGCAAATACATTTTTTATATAAACATTCTTTCTGCTGATAACAAATAGCCAGAGTGTAACCTGAAAGAGCCCTAAGAATATTACAGGAGAGAGTTTCCCGAGTATTATCTCAAATCTTGTTAGAGGGGATGCAAGAAGAATTTCAAAGGTTTTTCTTTCTTTTTCTCCAACAATGGAATCTGAAAGCATGTTCATCGATAAAAACACGGGCAAAAGCAACACAATTGGTACTAAAAGGCTGTACATTACTTCTATGAACTCGGGAACTACTCTCTTCTCTTTTATAAACTCTATCTTCAGAATTGGCATTTCCAGTGGCTTATTTCCCCTGAAGTAATACTCCTCTATTCTCGGTCTTAAAGTTTTGAAAAGCTCATCATCATCTGTGTACACATAGAAAGAATTTTCTTTATTCAGAACATAGGCATCTCCAAAGAAGTTCCTGCTGTAAAAACAGAGAAATTCTTCATTGCCCGACATAAATTTTGCAAAATCAGCATCGTTTGTGGCGATACTTACTTTATTCTCCATCTGGGCAATATAACTGTACGAAAATCCTATGAGAACAATACCCATTACTATAAAGAGTTGAAGTAAAAATCCAAATATATAAATTTTCTCTGAGAGGATATCCTTCAGTTCTTTATGGGCCAAAGTCAGTATCTTCATATACTCACCACTATAACTGTGTTATAGATTAAATGAATGATAAAAGCAATAAAAAACCCTGTTTTTGTCCTTTTTTTGTATCTGAGATATCCCAAGATTCCCGAGGAGCACATGTGAATGAGGAGAGGGATCACTCTCAAAAAAATCATTTTTACGGGAAAGAGTATTGTAAAGAGCATATATCCTGAAAGAACATTCTCGAAAACTCCGAATCCTGCTCCCACAAATATACCGGAAAATTTACTTTTATTTGGTAGCATGGCTAAATATTTGATATATTCCTCTATCAGGACTGTAGAAACAAAAAATATCCCTAATCCTATATTTGAGTTAAGGAAGAAGTAGATCAAAACTCCAATTCCTATTTCAAGTATTATGGCTCCAAAGACACTTATGCATCCCAGTATAAAAGATGCAAAATTTCCTTTTCCTATCTTTGAGAATATATCCGGTATTAAATCAAGTAATTTTGGTCTCGGACCAAAATAAAATGAATCTTTTTCAAAAAGATATACAGATAGTGCCATAGTAATAAGAGAAAATGAAAGAGCTGGTAAAATGCCGTATACAGTATTTAGAACTGTCAGATTTCCCTCTTCAAGACCTATTACCATGGATAGAGGTGATAGGAGGGAGAGGGATCTGAGATCAGAGATATAAAGTACAGACGTTCCAAACATGAATGCAAATATCAGGACATATATAACGGTAACAAGAAGCGCAGATTCTTTGTAATTCTGTGAATAAACAGATATGAGGAGACTGAGATTTATAACAAGAAAAGCAGCGAGGATCAGGGGAAAAACTGTGTACAGGCTGTGGATCCTTCCGATCCCATAGAGAACAAACACCCATAAAATTATCTGTATTACCGTAATAAAAAATATGGCAAGCATCTTTCCTATAATGATATTTCTTCTTTTCGTTGGGAGTGCTAAGAGCATCTCCCCTGTTTTCTTTTCCTTCTCAGAAACAACAGAGTCTGTCAGTAGTCCTCCGGACATGAAAAGGGGTAGAAGCATTACCAGAAGGATTATATATTCTCTGTTCAGTGAAAATTTTAATCTTTTTATATCAATCTTTCCTCTTTTTACAGAAGGTGCTGTTGGAACAGGTGTTTTTCTTTCCTCTTTTTGTTTCGGTTTCTCGGTTTCTGTGACAAAATCTTTTCTGTCTTTTCTTTCAATATTTACAGGTGTTATATCATGTTCTTTTATTCTTGCTTTTCTCAGACCATCCGAAAATCCATTGATAATGGAATCCAGATACGATTTTGCAACATAACTCTTGTCTGTGTTGTTGTAGTAGATAAGAACGGTTATATTCTCCATTTTAAGCATTTTGTCATCAAAATCCTCATCAGCAATTATGTACGCCACTATCTTCCCTTTCTGGAGCATCTCCATTCCCTTTTCTTTTTCCAGAATTCTCAGGCTGAATTGATCGTACTCCTTTATTATTTCTGATAGTTCACATTTCTCATTTATTCCTACAGGTATAAACTCTTTCATTCCCGGAGCTGTGGAAAAGAACTTGCCGCTCTGAAGTGTTTCCAGATAGAGTGTGAATACCGGTATGATTGTAATTATTAGCAGAAATTGAAGAATAAATGCAATTGTAAATTTTTTTGAAGAGAATATTCTCTTTAATTCCCATTTTATTATTTTTTTTATCATTTTATCCCTTTGTAAGCTCTATAAAAACGTCTTCCAAAGTAGGTATTTTTGAGTGGATGGCTACTATACCATCGGTTTTTTCAAGTATCTCTCCAAGTTCTTTATATGAACAGGAAATGATAATTTTATCCCCCTTTGTTTCTATTATACTGACATTTTTTATATTTTTTATAAAATTTTCTGGATTCTCAGCTTCTATCTCGAATATATTCTCCTTTTTTATCAATTTTTTTAATTCTGCTGGTGTTCCCGAAGTTACAAGTTTTCCTCTGTTCAGTACTCCTATTCTGTCACAGAGGTAATCTGCTTCCTCCATATAATGTGTACAGACTATAATCGTCTTATCTTTTCTATATTTCAGGATAAAATCGCGGATATTTTTGGAAGTTGCAGGATCAAGACCCATTGTTGGCTCATCAAATATGAGAATATCGGGATCATGTATCAGTGCTCTGACAAATGCGAGTCTCTGTCTCATCCCTTTGGAAAATGACTCTACTTTTGAATTCCTTCTCTCATACAATCCTACAAGTTTAAAAAGTTCTTCAGCTCTTTCTTTAAAGAAATCTTTTTCCACTTCATAGAGATCTGCAAAATATCTTACGAGTTCATAGGCTGTGGGTCTCAGATACAGGTTTGGTTCCTCAGGGAGGTATCCTATTCTCCTTTTTAACTCAACGGCATTGTTTCTGATATCCTTCCCATCTATATAAACAGTACCTGATGTGGGTCTCAGTATCCCGCAGATGATCCTTATAAAAGTAGTTTTTCCTGCACCGTTTGGACCAACAATACCGAAAATCTCATTTTTCTTTATTTTTAAGCTCAGATCGTCAATAGCTATAAGATTTCCAAATCTTTTTGTAAGTTTTACAGATTCTATCATTCGATCTTTATATCTTCAAGTTCTTTTTTAAAGTTTAGGTTCAACTCTTTAGCCTCTTTTTCAAGTCTGGCTTCTTCTTTTTTTAAACTTTGCAGTTTATCCTCTAAAAATCTCTTTTTTATCTCTCTACCGTTCAGGGTAATCTCCAGAAGTTCAGCTTTTTTTAATCTTTCCTTCATCTCCTTACTATTTACACTTTTACCTGTTTCCTGATATCTCCTAACTTCCTCCTTGAAAAGCCTTGACTCTTCTTCAAATTCAGAGAGATCTCTCTTAAAATCTCTGATTCTCTTAAGACTTTTAGCTTTATCTAAGGACTTCTTTGAGATTCCAACAGTTTTCATTATCTCCCGAAGATCTGCCTTTTTAAGTATTTCCTTCTCTATTGCCTCGAGCTCATCTGCTTTGATCTCAAACCCTCCAGGATCTGGTATTATTTATTACATATAATCTACTGTTCCTTAATAAATTTTACGGTTCATTCAGATCTATTCCGTAAACTTTTTCAATATTTTCCTTGTGAATTCTGAAAATGTCCTCTTCATCAAGTACACCAGCTCTCAGGAGTTTTAAAGTTGTTCTTGGAACTGTTTTGGGTCCCATGACGGCACCAGGTCTTTTCAGATCATCAATATAATCCGTCTCCATTAGAAATCTATTACCTTCCTTTATGGCTTTTCTTATGTTATTTTCTGATGCTATTACAGATGGCATTATCTCTATCTCCTCAAAGATCTTTATTTCCGGAGGTGCGAAATGTTTTATCACTCTTTCCTTTTTTCCATATCTCTTTACTGTTTTTTCCAGTTCGTAAAACTTTTCTCTGTTTTCAAATGATTCTAAATGCAGTTGAACTGCACAATTCAGTTCCCTGCTGAGTTTCAGTCCTTCATTCATTACTTTCTGAGAAAACTCCATTATTTCATCAGAGACAGGAAAATGGGGTCTTCCTATCTCTCCTATACCTACTATCTCCTTTTCTACATATTTCTCAGCGATTATATCAAAAGTTTTCATACACAGATCCCATGTTTTTTTCTCTCCATATTTTTTATAGAGTTCCACAACTTCAGCGGGATGTATGCCAATGATGCAGTAAGCTTTAAGGTCTGTTCTATCATTTACTCTCTTACACATCTTAATGACGATATCATAAGCTCTCTCAAAATCCTTTTCGTTTTTGACATTTATTCCATAATCCTCAGCATATTTATAGATAATAAATAAGTGTGTTCCGCCGGCTCTCTGAAATTTCTTGGCCGCTTCGATTCCCAGCCCCTGTGGATCCAGATGCATATGGTTGTCTGTGATTATCATACAGAAGATACTAATGGAAATTTAAAACTATTTCTGTATATTTCCTATAATTATCTTCATATAACCCCTGAGATTTTGTACCATGGAAAAAGTTTTTAAGTATAACATCATCTATCTATTAAG
>JAGGSE010000048.1 GCA_021159225.1 bacterium | reverse complement strand
TCTTTTTAGCTTTAAGCTTTACGCTTTGGCTTTGCCTTTTGCGCTTTGAGTTTTGCGCTTGAATGTTGTTTTGAGATTAAAAAATATGTTTTTCCTTCCGGTTACATTTTTGATTTTTTTTCTTTTTATCCTATTTCTGCCTGTTTTGTTTGTTTTGGCTTATTTTCACATTCTTGCCCTGGGCTTTGAGAACCTGGGAATTTCTCCTCAGGCAACCATATTCTTGCTTTTCCTTATTCTGCTCGGCTCGGGCATCAACATTCCTATAGGCAGAAGAAAATGGATTTATAGGACCGAATCACGATTTTTTGGCTTATTCCAAACAAGACGCCTTGTACAACAGGGAGTGGCTATAAATCTGGGCGGGGCAGTGATTCCTGTTTTGCTTTCGTTCTATTTTTTGTTTCTTCTTCGGCAAAAGGGTTTTTCGCTCTTGCCAGTTTTACTTGTCACTCTTTTAATAATTCTCATTTCCAAATCCCTGGCAAAAATTGTCCCTGAAAGAGGAATTTCCCTTCCTCCTCTTATTCCTCCCTTATTTTCAGCCGTTTTTGCTTTAATTCTGGCTCCAAAATATGCCGCTGCCTGCGCCTTTATTGCCGGGGTTCTAGGCACCCTGATTGGCGCTGACCTTTTAAATATAAAGAAGGCGGCAAGATACCCAGGGCTTATTTCTATCGGAGGAGCCGGGGTTTTTGACGGGATATTTTTGGTGGGAATTATTTCCTCGTTATTGACTGGATTTTAGGAAAAAAATCTGGTAAAATATCGTTCAAATGCTAGAAAGAAAAAATTATATTCTTGTCTTGCTTATTCTTGTCATAGGGGGACTTGCCATTGTTTTTAGTTGCGCAGATTATCTTAAGGTTCCTCATTTTCCTCAAAAGCCATTTAAGTTGGGCCTGGACCTTCAGGGAGGAGTACACCTGGTTTATCAAGCCGATTTGTCCAAAATCTCTGACAGAGACAAAGTTGAGGTAATGAGCGGATTAAGAGATGTAATTGAAAGAAGGGTAAATACCTTTGGAGTGAGAGAGCCCTTGGTTCAGGTTCAGGGAGAGCGGCTGATTGTGGAGTTGTCAGGCGACATTGACCCGGGTGAGGCAATCAAGGAAATAGGAAAAACGCCGGTTTTGGAGTTTAGGGAACAGAAGGAAAATTTTGAGGAAATTAAAAAGAAAAATCAGCAGATTTTAGAGAAAATAAAGGAAATGGAAGACAGAGGAGAGAACACCGACCAACTTAGAGCCCAGATTGAAGAGCCCTTTAAGCCAACCGGTCTTAATGGAAGATATTTGAAAAGAGCGCGTTTAGATTTTGACCAAAATACATCAGAGCCCTTTGTCTCTTTAGAGTTTAACAGTGAGGGAGCAAAGATTTTTGAAGACCTTACCGCTAAGAATGTAGGAAAAATTTTGGCGATTTATATTGATGGTATCCCTATCTCTACTCCTCGGGTTCAAGAAAAAATTTCCGGGGGAAGGGCAAGGATTACTGGGAATTTTACTGTAAAAGAGGCAAAGGAATTAGCCAGGAACCTGAGCGCCGGCGCACTGCCGGCTCCTATTCATCTGATTTCTCAAAACAGCGTTGGTCCCAGTTTGGGAAAAATTTCCCTTCAGAAATCTTTGAAGGCCGGTGCCTTTGGAATATTGGCGGTGATTTTGTTTATGATTCTTTTTTACCGCCTGCCCGGACTTATCGCCTCTGTCGCCTTAGCCATCTACACGGGCATTGTTCTTTCTTTATTCAAATTAATCCCCGTGACCCTGACCCTTGCCGGGATAGGCGGGTTTATCTTATCTGTGGGTATGGCAGTTGACGCCAATGTTCTTATTTTTGAACGATTAAGAGAAGAATTAAGACAAGGGAAGGATTTTCCCTTTGCCCTTAAAGAGGCCTTTAGGCGGGCCTGGCCCTCAATTCGGGATGGAAATCTTACCACTCTTATTGTGGCTATAATTTTGTTTGAATTTGGAACCAGTTTTGTTAAGGGGTTTGCCCTTACCTTGGGTTTGGGAATTTTGGTTTCAATGTTTTCCGCCATTGTTATTACCAGGAGTTTTTTGAATGTCTTTTTGGGAACAAGATTAGAAAAGGCAAGATTCCCTTGGAGGGGGTAGTATGATTAACTTTATTAAATACCGCAAAATTTATTTCATTTTTTCCGCTTTTTTGGTTATTGGGAGTTTGTTTTGTTTGGCTTCTTTTGGGCTAAAATTTGGCATTGACTTTACAGGAGGAACTGTTTTGGAAGTTCAATTTGTAAATAACAGGCCACAGGTTTCGGAAATCAAACAATCTCTCTCTGGTCTCAACCTAGGGGAGGTAATTATCCAGCCGAGCGGAGAAAAGGGAATGTTGATAAGGACAGGAAACCTCTCCCAGGATATGAGTCAAAAGATAATTCAAACATTGAAGAAAAAATGGGAACTGGATGAAAAGCAGTTTAAATCAAGAACAGTAGGTCCATCTATCAGCAGAGAATTAAGAGAAAAAACATGGGTGGTTACTGCTCTGGCTCTGTTTGCCATACTCTTATATATTACCTATGCCTTTAGAAAACTTACCTATCCTGTAAGGTCTTGGCAGTATGCCTTAGCGGCTATTTTGGCTCTTTTCCACGATGTTTTAATCCCTACAGGAGTTTTTTCTTTATTGGGAAAATTCTATGGGGTACCCTTTACCATCCCAATAGTCACCGCCCTTCTTACTGTCTTTGGCTATTCTATTAATGATTCAGTAGTCGTTTTTGACAGAATAAGAGAAAATCTTTTGACAACAAGAGGGCAGACATTTGAAGAAACAGTAAATAAAAGTTTAAACCAGACCCTGACCCGTTCTTTTAATACTTCTTTTACCACCTTGCTTGTTCTGTTTGCCATCTTCTTTTTTGGCGGAGAAACCCTAAGATATTTTTCTTTAACCTTGATAATAGGGATTGGTTGCGGAACCTACTCTTCCATTTTTTTAGCCAGCCCAATCCTGGTAACCTGGTTAAAGAAGAAAAGGAGAATTTGATATAATATGTTAAATTCAAGCGCAAAGCTCAAAGCGCAAAGCGCAAAACTACAACTTAAAGCGTAAAGCGAAACTTTTTAGCTTTAAGCTTTACGCTTTAGCTTTGCTCTTTGCGCTTTACGCTTTGAGTTTAAAAATTATTTTGAGATTTGAGTTTTGAGATTTGAGATTTTGAATTATCATTTTGATTTTCGCATTTTGATTTAAATTTTGAGCATTTGAAAGTCTGAATTCAAACTTGCCATTATGGTTATTGAGATTCCCCTTTATCTTCATCTTGTTTGGTTTTGCTTTTGGCATTATCTGGCGGCATGGTATTGGCTTTTTTTGTTTTTGATTTTATTTTGGTCCCCTTCTGCTCGTCCTTATTCCTTCTGGAGATGGTGGTATTGGTGGAGATATCAAACCCGTTGGGTAACGGTTCAGATGCCTAAATGGATTGAGATTATTCTGCCTAAGGATATTGTCAAGCCCAGTGAGGCAATGGAAGTGGTTTTGGAGAATATACACAAGGGGTTTTGGGAACCGGCTCGGTTCTGGGAGCGCTGGTGGAAGGGAAAACCTGATGTTTTTGATTTTCAATTTGAAATGGTTTCAGACGGAGGCAAAATCAGATTTTACCTAAGGACATTTTTGGGATATAAGATTGATGTTTTGAAATCAGCCATTTATTCACAATATCCCGGAATAGAGATGCGGGAGGTTGAGGACTATTCTCGGGCAATCCCGGCTGACATTCCAAATAAGAACTGGGATGTAAGGGCTGGTGATTTTACCTTGGCAAAGCCCGATTTTTACCCTATTGCTACCTATAAGAACTGGGAAAAACAAGCCGAGGTAATGACCAAAGAAGAAAAACGGATAGACCCGATGGCAGGCCTTATTGAGGCAATGTCTGACCTAAAGCCGGGAGAAATTATTTGGTTCCAGATTAAACCCTTTCCTATAAGCGGAAAATATGCCAAGCCATATGTTCAACAAGCGATGAGAGTGAAAGACCAAATTGCTCAAAGAAGGGTACCAGAGAAACCGAAGTCATTTTTTTCCTCATTTATTGAAGCAATAGACACATTAATTACAGGACCCAAAAAGAAAGGAGGGGAAGAAGCAGGAAGGATAGAATTGGAAGCCCCTGAATTAAGAATGACGCCCCGAGAGAGAGAAATATGCGCTGCCATTGAGAGAAAGGCGTCAAAGGCCCTTTTTCTGGTTTCAAGTATCAGATTCGTTTATATGGCAAAAAAGGAGGTTTACAATTATCACCGCTGGCGCCGAATTCTTGAATTTATGGGAAGTTTCTGCGAGGCAGATATGAACGAATTTAAAAACCTTGTCTATACCTATACCAAAATGATAAACCCCCCTCCTCTTAATCTTTTTGACAAAAGGCGGATTTATGTGCGCAAAAGAAGGATAATTCGGCTTTATCAGAATAGATATGAGCCGAAATATCCTTTTGGCGGAGATTATAAATGGGGGTATTTTGTTTTGAGTTCAGAGGAGTTAGCCAGTGTTTTCCATTTTCCCGGTAGAATAATGGCGCCTTCTCCTGGAATAAAAAGAGTGGGGATAAAAAAAGCAGAGGCACCGCCAGAGGTACCCATGGAGTAGTACAGATTAAGATATCAAAAATAATATGCCAGATGAGGATATTACATTTTTGGGCGAGACAAGTTTTAGAAACGAAAGAAAAAGGTTTGGCATAAAGAATGAGGACCGGCGTCGGCACATTTATATTGTTGGAAAAACAGGAACAGGAAAAAGCGAACTTTTAATAAATTTGGCTTTTCAGGATATTAAACGGGGATATGGAGTAGGATTTTTTGACCCCTATGGTGAAGCCGCTGAAAGATTACTTGAGATTGTGCCAAAAAGGAGGGTTAATGAGGTTGTTTATTTTAACCCTGCTGACGAGAACTTTCCCATTCCTTTCAATATCTTTGGAAGAGTAAAACCGGTTTATCGTTATACGGCTTCTCTAAATTTACTTAGTGTCTTTAGAAAAATCTGGACGGATGTCTGGTCTGCAAAGATAGAATATGTCCTTGAAAACTGTATCTTGGCTCTTTTTGATTATCCCAATTCCACAATTTTGGGCATCTATCGCCTTCTGGTTGATTCCTCTTATCGGAAGGCGGTAATTGAGAAGATAACTGACCCGATGGTTAAAATTTTTTGGACCCAGGAATTTCCCCAATTTTCTCATAGTGCAGAAGCAGAAGCAGTAGCAGTAATTAAGAATAAAATTAGTAAGATTATTCATAATCCCTTGTTAAGAAACATTTTAGGGCAGACCAAGTCAAAAATTGATTTTAAGGAAATTATAAATGGACAGAAGGTCTTTATCGCCAACCTTTCCCGAGGTCGTCTCGGTGAGGATAACTCTACAATTTTGGGGCTTTTTCTCTCCACAAAGATCTATTTAGCCATTCTTTCTAGAATTGACCTTCCTCCCTCTCAGAGGAGGGATTTTTATTTATATCTGGATGAATTTCAAAATTTTGCTAGCAAGGCATTTGTAGGTCTTCTTTCGGAAGCCGGAAAATATAGATTATCCCTGACCTTGGCAAATCAGTATCTAAACCAATTGGGGCAGGTAAGAGAGGCAGTTCTGGGTAATGTAGGAACGATTATTTCTTTTCGTTTGGGAGCAGAAGATGCCGAGTGTTTAGCCAGGGAGTTTTCTCCAGAATTTTCTGCTGAAGATTTTGTCAATTTGGCAAGATTCCACATTTATTTGAAATTGATGGTTGATGGAGTTGTTACTCGACCGTTTTCAGGAGTTACCCTTCCACCTGTTCCAAAGCCAGAAAAAAGTTATAAAGAAAAAATTATAAGCGTATCAAGGGAGAGATACGCTGTGCCCAAAAAGGTCATTGAAGAAAAACTCGGCAGATGGACCGGGTTTTAAAAACTATATTTTGATAATCAATTTCAGAAAAGGAGCCAGCCAAATTATTCAAGGCGCTCCTTGTAGAAATTGATTAAAAAAATGATGAAAACAATAAGAGATTTTGACCTTAACCAAAAAAGGGTCTTGGTACGGTGTGATTTCAATGTAGATATTGGTCAAAAAGGAGAGATTTTAGACGGATACAAAATTGACAGAACAATTCCAACAATAAACTACTTGCTTGAGAAGAGAGCCAAGATAATCCTGATGAGTCATTTGGGTAGGCCTAAAGGAAAAAGGGTAGAGTCATTAAGTTTGAAACCGGTTGCCAAAAGTTTAGAGAAAGACCTAAAAAGACCAGTAAAATTTCTTTCTGACTGTGTCGGTCCGAAGGTAACAGCAGCAGTCCAGAAGATGAAACCGGGAGAAATTGTTCTTTTGGAAAATCTAAGATTTCACAAGGAAGAAGAAGAAAATGACCCAAAATTTGCTCAAGCGCTTTCACGCTTGGGCGAATTTTATATTAATGACGGCTTTGGAGTGATCCATAGAGCCCATGCCTCAATTGTAGGAGTGCCCAGGTTTCTTCCCTCAGCAATGGGTCTTTTGCTTGAAGAGGAAGTAAAAACATTATCCGAGGCAGTAGAAAAGCGACTTCCTCCTCTGGTGGCAATTATCGGAGGGGTAAAACTTGAAACAAAGGTTAAACTGATAAAAAAATTGCTTCAAAGGGCTGACCATGTGATTTTGGGAGGAAAAATCGCTTATAAAATCCTGCGCGTCAAGGGGCTTTGTCTTCATGGACTGGTCTATAAAGAAGAGGTTCTTCAGATGATTCGGAGCATTGATATTGCCAATCCAAAACTTCATTTGCCAATAGACGCTGATATACTTTTGAAAAATGGAACCGAGGGATATTTCCGCAGTGCCTCGCTGGGTCAATTAAGAAAAGAAGAAGAAATTCTTGATATTGGCCCTGAAACAATCAGGGTTTTTACCGATGTAATAAGCAAGGCAAAAAGTGTAATTTGGAATGGACCATTGGGAAAATTTGAGGATGAAAGATTTGCCAAGGGCTCTCTGGCAGTAGCCCATGCCATTATTAGAAGTCGGGCTTTCTCTATAGTAGGAGGAGGAGATACTTCCACTCTTCTGAAAAAATATAATCTGATAAAGGAGTTTGATTTTGTCTCAACCGGGGGAGGAGCAATGCTGGCATTTTTGGAAGAAGAAAACCTGCCTGGTCTTCAGGCACTTAGAGAAGCCAGCCAGAGGAGTTATAGGTGAAAATTCCAATATCCAATATCCAAAATAAATCCGAAGTTCTAAATCCGAAATCCGAATTTCGAAACAATGAGCAACCCTGAACCACGTAGGGTTCAGGGTTGCCCTATACCCTGTAAAGTGGTATAG
>JAGGSE010000148.1 GCA_021159225.1 bacterium | reverse complement strand
AATTACCGAATTACCAAATGACCGAAACAATTTTATTAATTGGAATTTGGAATTTGGATATTAATTGGAAATTGGGTATTGGATATTGGAATTTCTAGTTAGTTTCGGTCATTGGAAAATGGATATTAATTGGAATTTGGAAATTGGATATTGGAAATTCTACGGCGGGGCTTGACAGATGGAGCTTTTTTGTGTTAAAAAGGAAAGGTTTTGGATAGGTTTGTTAATCGCTTTTTTTGGCTCTTTGTTTTTTGGCAGGACAGGACCTGCCGGCTTATAAGGTAAGCGATTAACATTTGGTGATATGGCAAAAACAAAGAGATCCATTCAATGGATCCAAACAAATCAAAATCAAAAATACGCCGGCATTCACATAGTTGCCGATTTTTGGTTGGGAAACATAATAGAAGCCCCAAAGAGAATTGAGGAGATTTTGGTTGAAGCCGCCAAAAGAGGCAACAACGTCCCCCTTGAAACAACCATCCATAAGTTTGAACCCCAGGGAATAACAGGGGTTGTTTTATTGGCTGAATCCCATATCGCCCTTCATCTTTGGCCCGAGTATAAATATCTGGCGATTGATATTTTTACCTGCGGCGATAAAGCCACCCCTGACAAATCATTGGCATATCTTAAAGAGGTTTTTCAGCCAGAAAGAACAGAGGTGAAAAAAATTATCAGGGGAAACTATTATGGAAAAATATCTTAACCAACTTTATAAACGGTTTATTATTCTGGATAAAAATTACCTTGTCTTAGATGCAAAAAAATACTCCACCAGTTTAGAAAAACTAAAGATATCCGATAGAGAAGTTTCTCAATTTTACAAGAATTATTATCAGCCCAGTTTCATTGATTTTTTGTCTGACATCAAGGATATAATCTATTCTGAAAATGTTTTAGAATTTATTCAAAAAACATCAAGCGAGGACTGGAACCTCTGGCCCTATTTGGATTTTTTGGTCAAAGAGAAAATTATAAAGGTAGAAAAAAGCGGCAGGCCGATTTTGTTGAAAAAGGAACTGAAGAAGGTACTTCTCCCTCCTCTAAAAGAGGGAGAAATAAAAAATATCTTAGAAAAGAAACTGGGGGTGAGAATAAAAAAGAATGATTATGTGATTAATCTTTTTAAGAAAATCTGTCATTTTAGGGTTAAGAAGGAGTGGGACCAGATGCCTATTTCTCAAGGCTCGGCTTTATTTTTGGTAAGCAAGATATCAGAGGTCCTGCCATTAAGAGGGCCATTTCTTTTTGTTGGAGACGATGATTTTATTTCTGTTATCTTGGCTCTGTCCAATCCTGATTTTCAGTTGAAGGTCATAGATGCCGATAAGGAGGTTCTTTCCTCTATTGCTTTTTTGGCTGAGAAGTTTAATCTTAAAATTGAAACTGAGAGGTTAGATATTAGGAAAAGAAGAAAATCTAAAGAAAAATTTATTGGCTTTCTGACAAATCCTGTTTATACACAGGCGGGGGTAGAAGAATTTATGGGCTTTGGCATAAGGCAATTGTCAGACAAGGGGGCAAAGGTTTTTTTAGAGGTGGGCGATGAATCAATTGGTAAAAGATTTTTGTTTTTGCAGGAATTTTTTAGCAAAAACAATCTGGTAATAGATGAAATTATTAAAAGAAAAATATCTTATCCCTATATAATGCTTTATAAAGAAGACAAGGAGATTTTGAGAAGGTTTGCCTCTTTGATAAAAGAAGGGGTTATTAAAAGATACCCGAAGTTAGCCGCCTCCTTGTATATTTTTAGGTATCTTCCCAAAAGACCCAAAAAACTAAAGAGAAAGGGAGAGTTTTATGCCTATCTCTAAATTGTGGTTGTTGACCGCTTTGGTAGCAAATTTGCTGAGGCATCTTGCCTCGGGGAGCACGAAGTCGCCGTAAGTGGTAAGAAGAAATTTATTCCCGGGCGCTTCTAAAATCTGACCGAGCCTCACAAGCCTTTTCTGAAACGCAATCTTTTTCTGGGGCTCGGCTGCGATATGCTCCCCTCAACAAGATACCTCAGCAAGGAAATTATCAAGGAGTGTTACTGAGGTGGTTAGATATTACATCTAAATTATGTCAATTTTGGATAAATTTTTTGGCAATGCCAATGATAAATACCTAAAAAGGATTCAAGGGTTGGTGGACAGGATAAACTCTCTTGAGAAAGAACTTGAAAAGGAATCGGACCAGCAACTAAAAGAGAAAACCAAAGAGTTCAAAAGGCGCTTAGCGGAAGGAAAGGAAAGCCTTGACGATATCTTGCCTGAGGCGTTTGCCGTGGTTCGGGAAGCGGCAAAGAGGACCCTGGGACAGCGTCACTTTGACGTTCAATTGATTGGAGGGATTGTTTTGCATCAGGGGAAAATTGCCGAGATGAAAACCGGGGAGGGAAAGACGCTTACTGCCACCCTGCCTCTTTATCTCAATGCCCTTACTGGCAAGGGCTGTCATTTGGTTACTGTTAACGATTATTTAGCCAGGAGGGATACTGTCTGGATGGGCCAGATTTATCATTTTCTCGGGCTTTCAGTTGGCTGCCTTAATCATGAGCAGTCATTTTTATATGACCCGGAGTATAAAAAACCGGACCAGGAAAAGGATAGGATTAGAGACGAGATGGGTTCTTTTAGGGTGGTGGAGGATTATTTAAGACCCTGTTCCCGAAAGGATGCCTACCTTGCTGATATTACCTATGGCACCAACAACGAGTTCGGCTTTGATTATCTGCGAGACAATATGGTTTATGACTTAAAGGATCAGGTTCAGCGGGGTTTTAATTTTGCTATTGTTGACGAAATTGACTCAATTTTAATTGACGAGGCACGGACACCCTTGATTATTTCTGCTCCAGATACAGAGAGTTCAAAATGGTATCAAGAGTTCGCCAGAATTATTCCCCAGTTAGACCCGAAAATAGATTACCAAATTGATGAAAAGATGAAGGCGGTTACCCTGACCGAATCAGGAATTGGCAAGATTGAAAGAATTCTTGGGATGGACAACATCTATGAGCAAAAGGGGATAAAGTACCTTCATCATTTAGAGCAGGCATTAAGGGCGGAAACCCTTTTCAAAAGAGACCGAGATTATATTGTCAAGAATGGCCAGGTGATTATTATCGATGAGTTTACCGGCAGATTGATGCCAGGCCGGCGTTGGTCAGGAGGGCTCCATCAGGCAATTGAGGCGAAAGAAGGGGTCAGGGTTCAGCCAGAATCATTGACCTTGGCTTCAATTACCTTTCAAAACTATTTCCGGCTTTACAAAAAGTTAGCCGGTATGACCGGGACAGCGGCCACGTCTGCTGAAGAATTTGATAAGGTCTATAAATTGGAGGTAATTGTTGTTCCTACCAACAAGCCGATGATTAGGGAAGATTTGCCGGACAGGGTTTACAAAACCGAGAGGGCAAAATTTAGGGCAATCATTAAGGAAATAAAAGAGAGGCATAGCCGGGGTCAGCCCATCCTGGTGGGTACAAGGTCGGTTGAAAAAAATGAATATATTGGTAAACTATTAGAAAGGGAGGGGATTCCTCACCAGATTCTTAATGCCAAAAACCATCAGCGAGAGGGAGAAATTATTTCCCAGGCAGGAAGGATTGGTCAGGTGACCGTAGCCACCAATATGGCTGGAAGGGGCGTGGATATAATTTTAGGGGGGAACCCTCCTGATCCTGAAGAAGCGGAAAAGGTAAGGAAACTTGGAGGACTGATGGTTATCGGAACTGAGAGGCACGAGGCAAGAAGAATTGATAATCAGTTAAGAGGAAGGGCAGGAAGGCAGGGAGACCCGGGGTGTTCTCAGTTTTTTGTTTCTTTAGAAGATGACCTGATGAGGATATTTGGAGGAGACAGAATAAAGTCATTGATGTCTGCCTTGAAGATTCCTGAGGACCAGCCTATTGAGGCAAAGATTGTTTCCAAAGCGATTGAGGAGGCGCAGTCAAAGGTGGAGGGGATGAATTTTGATTCAAGAAAGTATTTATTGGAGTATGATGATGTAATGAATATCCATCGGGAGACGATTTATCGGAAGAGGAGGGAGATTTTGGCTTCTAGTCCAGAGCAGTTAGAAAAGAAGATAGAGGAGATTGTTTCAAGATTCGGGTTTGACAAGGAACAATTAAAAAAGAAGGCGGAGATAATAGGTAAAGATAATTTTTATCAGTTAGCCAGATTTATCTTCTTAAGGACAATAGACGGTCTCTGGATTGAGCATTTGGAAAATATGGATTACCTGAGGGAATCGGTTAGATTAAGGGCTTATGGCCAAAGAGACCCCTTGGTGGAATATAAGAGCGAGGGCCACAGAATGTTTAAAAGGTTACTTGAAACCTGTGACGCTACTGTTGGCAAAACTATTTTTGCCATTAATGTAAAGCCCGAGAGAGCCGAACCATTGACTGTTTCTCCCAAACCTGTTGTTCAACAGGCAGCACCTATAGCAAGAGGCAAGAGGAAGATTGGCCGAAACGATCCCTGTCCGTGTGGGAAAATTAATCCCCGAACAGGCAAGCCAATGAAATACAAGAAGTGCTGCTATCCAAAATATGGATAAAAAATAAACAAAAATAAACGGAACAAACCTTATGAAAAAAATTATTGCTGGAAATTGGAAGTTTAATAAGGAATTGCGGAACAAAGACAGGGCAAGAGAATTTATTGAAAAACTGGAAAAGGAGATAGCAGGAATTGAGAATGTGGAGGTGAAGGTCTTTGTCCACAATTTTGTTCTGCCCTATTTGGCTGGAAGAACCAAAAAGGTAAAACTGGGGGCTCAAGACCTTCATTGGACAGAGGACGGTTCTTTTACCAGTGCTCAATTTTCTGCTTGTGACATTATTAACCTGGGAGTAAAGCAGGTTTTAATTGGTCATTCAGAAACAAGATTTTATTTTGGGGTGGATGAGAAAAAGGTGGCATTAAAACTAAAGGCCGCACTAAAAGAAGGAATTTTGCCTATTATCTGTATTGGGGAGGATATTAAGGAAAAAGAAGAGGGAAAAACCAAACAGGTTCTGGAAAAGCAGATTAAAGAGGGAATTTTGCCTGCCTTGGCTGAGTTTTCGGGAGAATCAAAGCCAGAATTCCTTATCGGTTATGAGCCGATTTATGCCATTGCCGGTTTTGCTAAATTAAGAGGAAGTGACCCGAAGCCAGCCAGGATTGAGGATATAGAATTTGCCCACGAGGCTATCAGAGAGGTCTTTTCTCAGGCCGGCTATTCCGGGGTAAAAATTTTATACGGGGGAAGTTCAAAACCGGAAAACGCCAAAGAACTTTTGTCTCAAGCGTTTATTGACGGGCTTTTGATTGGCACCGCCAGTTGGAGTTTGTCTTCATTTTTGGAAATGATTAGAATAGGGGAGAATTTGGGATGAAAAAGATATTGTTAGCCACTTTTAATCCGGGCAAAATAAAAGAATACAGATTGCTCTTGAGGTCTCTGCCTCTGAAAATTCTGGGGCTAAAAGACCTCGGTATAAAAGAGAAGATAAAGGAGAAGGGAGATAGTTTTTTAGAGAATGCCTTTCTAAAGGCAGATTTTTACTCAAAACTTACCAATTTACCGACGCTGGCTGATGACAGCGGCTTGGAGATTGATTCCCTAAATCGGATGCCGGGAGTCAGATCAAGGAGATGGCCCGGATATGAAGCCACAGACAGGGAACTGCTTGATTTTACCCTAAATAAACTAAAGGACTTCCCTTGGAACGAGAGAGGGGCAAAATTAAAAACAGCCCTGGTTTTTATTATACCCTATCGGAAAACGAGGGCTATTTTTATTTCCGAGGGATATTTAGAGGGGATTATTGACACAAAGCCAAAAGGTAAATTGGTTGCTGGATACCCCTATCGTCCCATTTTTTATCTTCCAAAACTCAAAAAAACCCTTGCCCAACTGACCTTTAGAAAGGAAATAGAAGTTGGTCAAAGAAGAAAGGCGCTTAAGAAACTGATTCCCGTATTGAAACTTCTGCCAAAAATTAATTTTAATTTTTCTCTATCTTCTCTTGGACCATTTGAAAAGAGGGTTTTAGAAGAGGTAAAAAAAATTCCCATGGGCAAGACCAAAACATATAGTCAGATTGCCAGGGCAGTTTCCAGACCAAACTCAGCCAGAGCCGTTGGCTTGGTGCTGTCAAAAAATCCTCTTCCCTTGATTATTCCCTGCCATAGAGTAGTTGGCAAACAAGATATAGGAGGATATGTTTTTGGCAGGAAGACAAAGAGATATCTGCTCAAATTAGAAAAAGAGGCAAATGATAAAATTTCTCAATTGCAAAATAGATATCTCAAAAGGTGTTTTTCAGCCAAGAATTGAAACTGAGTTCTGGACAAAGAAAGCCATAGAGGAGATTCAAAATAAGACAATCGGTCTCAGCCGAAGACTGAAGATATTAGATATTTTCAGCGGCTCCGGATGTATTGGGATTGCTGTTTTGAAAAATGTCAAAAATAGTTTTGTTGACTTTGTTGATTTTGACAGAAGGGCGATTGAACAGATTAAGGCAAACCTTGAATTGAATGGAATCTCCGACCATTACCAGATAATAAGGTCCAATTTGTTTGAGAAACTGAAGGGCAGGAGATATGATTTTATTTTAGCCAACCCTCCCTATGTTGCCCAGAGCCGAATTTTTGAGGTTCAGGAAAGCGTCTTGGAGGAAGATCCCCATCTGGCGCTGTTTGGAGGAAAAGACGGAATGAAATACATCAGAATATTTTTGGAGAAGGTAGCAGGTTATCTTAAAAAGGAGGGGATATTTTATTTAGAGTTTGACCCTAATCAAAAGCAGGAGATTGAAGAAATTTGCCATTCTCAAAATCTATCGGTTAGATTTTATCAAGACCAGTTTAGCAAATGGAGATTCCTCCGGGCACATAAAGCAAAGCAAACCTGCCAAAATGCCCAGATGCCAAATGTCTTAAAGAGAAATTCTAAATCCGAATTTCGAAATAATGACCAAAATTAACTAAAAATTCCAAATTCCAATTCCCAAATTCCAATTAATATTCAAATTCCAATGACCAAAATTCCAATGTTAACTGAAAATTGGAAATTAGAAATTGGAATTTGGAAATTCTTCAAGATTTGGTCATTCGGTCATTGAGTATTGGAATTTAATTGGAAATTGGAATTTGGAAATTGGAAATTGATTTTTGAGATTTGCCCTGTACCACGTCGGGTACAGGGCAACCCTGAACCCTATGTGGTTCAGGGTTGAGATTTGCATTTTGAGATTTTGAACCCTGTTTGGTTCAGGATTGAATTTACGATTTTTGACAGGATTTCAATTCTAACCTGTCTTAAAAAATATACGTAGGTGTAATTTGTAAGATAG
>JAGGSE010000228.1 GCA_021159225.1 bacterium | reverse complement strand
GGAGAGAAGAAGTTGCTAAATTTTTATTAGGAAAAAATAAATCATTTATGGTTAATAAATTTTTGCTCACTCGAAGATTCTGGAAAGGCCAAGAAGTTATCAGGAAAGCAGAGGTCTCAGACTATCATCTTAAATTTGGAAAATACCAATTCCATTTAGATAAAAATCCGATTCTTAACAAAGCAACAGGATTAATTTTCTCAAATGATCTTGAATATTTCACTCCAGGAAAATACCCTCCAAAATCCAAAATCAATCCTAATAAGAAGATTCCTGTCTATGTAGAAATCATAGATTCAGGCACTTATGAACTATTGAGAGAAGAGCCAAAAAGAATTCAAGTCAAATTCAATGGGAAAAAATTAAAAGGCCTCTATTATCTCCTATCAACCGATGGCGTAATGTTTCAAGTCATTAAGCAAGATTCTCCAAAAACTTTCTCCAAAGAATTTTATTTCAAACTCCAAGATTTCAAAAAAGAAGACAAAACAATTCTTTCCTCTGATATCAAATTTCCCTATCGCTTTAAGACGGTCGCATTTTCAGAAGGAACTTGGCATGATACTTTCTATCCTTGGGAAGTTATTAAAGAAGCAGCACCAAAAATTCTTAATGTTCCTGTCGTAACTTATCATATTGGTCCAAATGACCCTATTTTAACAGAAATTGGAAGAGTCATTGATTTTGAACTTGATGAAGAAAAGAAGAGATTAATCGTTGATTGCGAACTGTTTGATACAACCGCAGGAAGAGATTGCGCTATTTTATTAGCAAACAAAAGAATCCCTGCTGTTTCCGTAAGAATTCTTGAAGACTCAGAATTCGGAGAATGCAAGAAAATCCTTGAGTTTCCTCACATTGCATTTGTTAGAGAAGGAGAAGTCCAAGATGCAAAAATTTGCTATGATGGAGTATGTCCTGCATAAAAGACGAATTGGCCTATATTAGGGAAAAAGTTGATGAAATCTTAGTCACAACAACAAAGAATGAGGAACATTTGAGGAGTATTAATGGAATTATTAAAAGGCATGAAGATATTTTAAAATCTCATTCAAAGAAAATCAACAATCTTTACTATTATCTTGGCTTCGCTTTCGGTGTTGTCAGTGTTATTGTATTAATAGTTCAAGTTATATTATGAGACCAGGAATTTATAGAAGGGATGAGATAACTCTTGAATGGGGAACTATTGGAACAGGAGCAACAAATGTCGCTCCATCAACAGATACAGAAATAGATTGCAGAAATGCGAAAGCCATTATCATTCAAGTAGATCAATCTTCTACTACTTATCCGGGAAATGATACAGACATTAATGTCATAACAAGATCCGAAACCGCAACTACTTACGATAATGTTCCTTTCACTTCAACAACAGTCGCTTCCGCATCTGTTGAATCCTTTACGGTTGAACCTGCAGGTTTTGCTTATATGAAATTAAGAGCAGACAATAATGATACAACAAATCTTTGCGCTCCCAAAGTAATTGTCCAAATTATCGGATAATCTCTAATTTCCCTATTTTTCTTTATATTTGAATCCAATTTTCTCTCAATATGGACCAAAAAGATGAGCCTATGGAGTCGGACTTTTTCGACTTCGCAACGGCGTTCGGAGACTTGAATGCTAAGATTGAAGAGTTGAGTGAGGCGATTCAGCAATTAGTCGATGAAGCAAAGAAAAAGAAAAAAGAATATCCTTATCCTTACCCTTATCCATACCCAAAGAAAAAGAAAATGAGCGATGACGAAGAAGGGGATGGAGAAGGAGAAGAGGATGAGGAAAAGAAAGAAATGGCTAAAAAAATTGAAAAATTAGAAGCGGAAGAGAAAAGCAGGCTTTTAGAGGAATTCGCAGAACTTCAAGGAAATGAAAAATTAAAAGAAGAAGTTGCGGATTTCTCTATTGATCAATTGAAGAAATTGATCTCATTATCAAAAGCAAAGGAAGTTAACTTCGGCAAAACCGTAAAAAGTCCAGAAACTACAAAGGATTATTCAAAAGAAATTGCTGCCTTGGAAACAAAAATCAAAGATTTCCAAGTAGCAGGTCTAGAGATGTCTGCTAAGGAAGCTCAGGAGGAACTTGAAAAATTAAAGAAACTTCAATATGGTAAATGATTCTGTTGGAAGGGGGGATTTCTTGAAATTTGAAACATCTTCAACCACAATAGAAATCCCCACTGGGAGAATTGTCGGTTTGGATTCTAATGGAAATGTTACTTTAGCAGATGCAACAGTCAATCCAATTGGCGTTTCTGCAACAAAGGTTGATTCAAGAACTTCAGCCTCCAAAGAAGACATTGTTGTGCAGGTTTCTGGCTTGGCTCATGTAACCTGCGCAGCAAATGAGGCATTCTCTTATAACGACTTTGTTGCAGGCGGAACTGAAGGAAAAGCCACAACTTTCGCTTCTATCGCAGGAACAACTTTCAGTTCAGAAAAAATGAAAAAAATAATCGGTAGAGTAGTTACTCCTGATGCAACAACTGAAGGGACGACCGTTATTATAAGGATTGGAATATGTTAAAATATGTAAATTTTTCTTCGGTAGTAACTACAACAACTCTGCCTAGCAGAGTCAGCGAAGTAATAGTTGCAGCAGCGATCGAACAATTGAAGGAGATTAAAAATCTCCGACAGTATGGTTTAGTAGATAATGTCAACAATCCAGGAGCGAAAACTTACATTTTCAACACTTATGACGATCTCACTGCTGCTTATGACAGAGCCGAGCTCGAAGCCTTCAAATACGATGCCGCCAATGCAACCGAGACAACTAAATCCTTTGTAGAAATCGCAAAGGGTTTCCAGTTGTCTTGGGAGGCAGATCATCTTCAAAAATTGGCTATAAGAGCAGCTCAAACAAAAGCGGCAGTTAGAGAAGTCCAAGACAGAGAAGATTACAAAATCGCTCAAGCACTAATAGAAAGCGGAGCTCTAACTTCTTCTGTTTCAGCAACTGCAGCATTATCTGAAACATCCGCAGACCCTGTGAAAGATATTGCTCAGGCAAAGAGGAAAGTCAGGAATTTAGGTTATACTCCTGACATGCTCTTAATAGAAGAGCAGAATTTGGAAGAATTGCTTTCAATAATCGCAAGCAATACTTGGTACGAAACAACTGCAAAAGCAATAATGGCAGGAACCCTTGACAAATTCATGGGTTTAAAAATAGTTTCACTTCCAAGTTCAAAATTAACACACGGGACAGCAGTAGTTATGAAATCTGGAGTTGGAGGCGTCTTCCAATTAGGAGTCGCTCAGGATGTCCAGATCAAGATATTTGACGATAACGACACTCACTCAACAAAAGTTCAAGTCTACGAACGGATTTGTCCAGCAGTTGTAAGACCCGATGCCGGTGCGAAGATAACTGGATGGTAATTCCATCCTCAAGAATTTTGTTTTATTTTTGATTTCTTCCTTTCCCTTTTCTACTCTTATTTATGGGAAAGAATCGGCCAGGCGTTAGAGATGGCTCAGGACCTTATAAAGGAAGTTATCAATACTCAATCGGCCATAGAGGAAGAAAAGCAGGACATAGAAGAGGTTCTTGTTAAGGTTTTTTTATTTTCTTTTAGTATATTTAAAGATTAATTATGGGAAATCCAGGTGTTTATGGGCAAAGAAAGTTTGAAAGATTGGATTACGATGAAGCAATATCCAGATCAGAGATAGCAACAACAGCAGTATCTCCAGATCAGGTCTCTTCAGAATTGAAAACAGGCCAAATAGTAGTTCAGCTGGGAGCAGGTAACAAAACAATATATCTCAACAAGCCAAGCCACCAGATAACAATTAATAAACTAGAGGTCTTTGGTTCTATTGGTGCAGCAACTACAACTACAACTGGTTATTTAACCGTAACCCTTAAAAGCGCATCCTCAGGAGGAGCAACCACAGCAACAGTTTCTGGAGCAGTCGCAACTCTAACAGCAACAACTGCAAACTTAGTCAAATCCGTTTCAACAACAGGTTTAGCAGCAACAATTGCAGCAACTCAAGGTCTTTACTTAGTCGCAGGAGCAACAACTTTAGTAGATGATAACGCATCAGCAATAATCCAATATACAATAGATTAATCTTCCAATCTTTTCCAATTAACTTAAGAGTCTTTTCTGCAGTTTTTATTATAAATACTTTTTATGTATTATTATGGAGCAATTCAAATGCCGTGTGATTTCCAATTACCGAATTACAATTCCGAGAGAGATTGTTCTATTAATGGATATAAAGACAGGAGATTTCTTGAAAGTCACTATTGAGAAATTGGATCTATGAAACCAAAAATCTTGTTTCTGGCCTATAAACTTTTTGATCAGATTTTAGAGAATCAACCAATAATGACTGGATGCTATCAATGGATTAGAATTTTTAATTCAGATTATAAGAATTGGAAAGATATAGAACAGACCAAAAATGAATTGGAAAAATACGACATTATTCACATCAATGCAGATCCAATGGATTTGAGATTGTTATCAGAAGTTAGATCAATTTTAGGCCATTCTACTTCAACAAAAATAGTCATAAATCAAGACCACGCTCCAGAATTATGGGATTCAACATTTCCTTTCATTTCTGAGTTCCAAAGAGGAATTGCAGAGGCAGATTTCGTTTTCGCAACTTCCCCTTATGCTCAAGCATTAATGCAACTATTATCGCCAAAGAAAAAAATTCATCTCATACCTCATCCTTGCGAAACCCATGTTTTAAAGAAATTCGCATCTTTTATCAAAAATGAACACATCTTATTTTTCTGGCATAGATATGATCATCAAATGGTCACCCCATATTTGATCACAAAAGACCTTCCAATTCCTGTTTCTGTAGTCGGCTATATGGAAGATTCAGATCCAAATCCCAAAATATTTCAGAAGGTTTTGAAATGGAATGTTTTTCCTTATATGAAATATCCAGATTTTATCAAAGTGATCAAAGAGGCGAGAATTGGTTATGATCCATTTCTCTCTTTCTCTTATGGAAGAATTCCCTGCGATTGCGCTTGCTTAGGCCTTCCAATTGTTTGTTCAGAGTTCAATTACTCTTCCCAAATTTGTTTCCCGAAAACTTGCGTTAATCCATATGATGCTGTCAAAAGCAGAAGACTTCTTAAAAAACTTCTTTATTCTCCCCAATTCTATGAAGAAGTTCAAGAAGAAGCTTATGAAAATGTTGAGTTTTTCAATCACAAGAATTCAAAAGAAAGGTTTATGAAAATGATTGAAAATGCCAAATAAAAGCTATCAGAAGGGTTATAGATTCCAGCAGAGAGTCAAAAGACACTTGGAGAAATTTGGTTATTTCGTTATGATATCTCCGAGAAGTAAATTTCCAGATGGCGTGGCCATTAAAGCGAACAGAGCATTCTTGTTTGAATGCAAATGGAACAAATATCTCAGCAAAGAGGAAAAATTGAAAGCTAAAGAATTGGTCAAGAAATTCAAGGTTGATTTTATTGTCTTCTGGAACAATAAAAGAAAAATAGATTCTTATAAATTATGTCCGAAATGAGAATCACAATCGCAACTTGCGAATTTTGCGGGAAAACAAAAGAAGCAGTCATCTTCTCAAAAGGTGATAGAGGAGTAACTATTTGCCAATCCTGCATTTCAAAGGCCTTCCGAAGTTTTAATAAAAAACATTAATCTTTATTATGATACCATTATCAGACAGGGCTTTCATAGCAGGTTATTCGGAAATAGGAGATGGCTCTAAAACGGTTTCAACAGCAGGAACAAGAGTTGCTTTAGGCTCTGGAAGTTGTTGTCATGTTTTTATAACCGCAAAGAGCGACAATTCAGGAACCATCGTCGTGGGAGGAAACACGGTTGTTGCAGCCTTAGCAAATAGAAGAGGAATTCCTTTAGATCCAGGAGATACTATTGATTTTCCAATAGATGATCTCTCTAAAGTTTATATTGATGCAACTTCAAATGGAGATGGCGTTACTTATCTTTATTTAAAATGACAGGCGTAAAGAGAAAAGGGAAGGTCCCAAGGACTGAAACCTTCACGGGGAGCGATTGCTCTGGCTTAGATGGAGAAACAAACAGAGTCTTAACTCTAAATAACAATTTGAAAACTTCAGAAGAGATTATACTAGTTCAAGGCGCTTTCTTATATCCCTCTCAGGATTACAATATCAGTCACAAATCTTCAAATTCTGAGATCACTTTCTTAGGTCCTATTTGGAATAGTCAGAAAATTTTAGTTAAATATTTTGTTCCTTCACCAGTATAATTATGAGGAAACTGCTTCTTGGTTTCGGGTTGATATTCTTGGCGTGTTTAGTTTTTGCTATTGATTTCACTCCTTATGGAAATATTGACATGCAGGATTACTGGAATTTCACTCATGTAAATTATTTCTGTGAATCTGATATCACTTGTTATAATCTTTCAACTTTAGCCGCAGGAGGAGCTGATACAAATTGTTCTGCAGAATACTCTTGTCCCAATATCATTTATAAAGGAAATACAAGTTGGGTCACTTCTAATGAGCAAGACTTAGCTCATGATGAATGTTCTGAAATCTCTGGTTGCGTTGTCGGGGCATACAATGATATCTCAAATTTTACGGGAACTCTGACTAATGGTTATTGGTGCAGATATGACTCAACAGGCAATGAAATAGATTGTGACGTTGCTCCTTACACAGATTTTGGAAGCTCTATTGATGATACAGAATTAACTGCAGAAGATTTTGGAGATTTTTCTTGTTCTGGAAGTGAAGATGGATGCACTCTTGATGCTAATACCGTTGGAAATGATGAACTAGTTTATGATACTGGACAAGATTTAACACCTACCAGCAGTCCAACCTTTGTAAATCTTACATCTATTAATTGCATTGTTTTCGATTCAGGAGGTAAAATTTGCAGTAGTTAATTATGGCTGGATTGAAATGGCAGAAAGCAGCAATTATTTTAGCATTAGCAGCAGGAGCGGGAATTCTCGGCTATGTTCAATTGTTTGGAGTTCTCTTCCAATTATCAGGAATAAATGCAACTTATTCTGGCGATCAAGTTTGCGGTTTTAAATGCGAATCTTACATTAATGTGACAACTTCTTATTGGAGAATCTGCTTCGCTCATTACAAAGGAACAAAATATGAAAATGAAACTCTGTTTAAGAAAGTTTCAAGGAGTAGAACACTTCATGTAAATTTAGACAAGGTTGATAATTTAATTTCAACAGATCCAAAAGTTCCTGTCGGATGGTTTGTTCCTACCTATGGAGGAAAATGGAGACCTATCAAAGATAGAGATTGTTGGGAAAGAGGAAAAATAAATAGAATCAAATTGGTTGGTTACAAACCGCTTAATTTAACAGTCAAATGGAGTTTTGGCCTGCCAGGAAAAGAATTAGCAGACCCCCTATGGATCGGCTTTGTTGATTTACTCGGCGAACCTCAGATT
>JAGGSE010000040.1 GCA_021159225.1 bacterium | reverse complement strand
TTTGAGATTTTAAGTGGGTCGAGGTCAAACCTCGACAGGTCCTCGACATGTTGCTACGACAGGGGAGACCGACCTGTTGCCAAAATGAACAGATTGTGGTATGTTAGATAACTAGTATGAAAGGGGTTTTACTTCAGATTGTTGCTGGAATTTTAGGAGTTTTTTTGGCGGTCAGTTTCCTATCTGGAGTTACTTTGAGAATTATCCCGGGCAAAAGTTCTTTTTTGGGTATTCCTCTTACCTCTAACTGGCAGATTCTTATTTTGGCTGGAGTGACCTTAGGACTGTTTAATTTTTTTCTTCGGCCTGTGTTGAGGTTTATTGCCTTTCCGTTAAGGGTCTTGACCTTGGGGTTGTTTGGATTTGTAATAAATATGTTTTTGGTTTGGCTGGTGGCTGTTTTGTTTCAGGAGTTTGAAATTCAAGGGCTTTTGCCTCTTTTTGGGACAACCATTATTGTTTGGTTGACAAGCACTGTTTTTGGCTGGTTATCATAAATTATATGAAAGATTTTTTGTCAATTTGCCAGATTTTAGTAGCGGTTTTGCTGGTTGTTTTTATCCTTCTTCAACAGAGAGGAACCGCCTTGGGCTCTGCTTTTGGCTCGGAAGGCAGTTTTTATTCAACCCAGCGCGGTCTTCAGAAAAAACTTTTTCTGGCTACCTGGGTTTTGCTGGTTGTGTTTATAGTTTTAGCCCTGTCCGGCATTCTTTTTTCTAAATGAAACATATTAAGGCGATTAAAAAACTTTTAACCCCAAACGGCTGGGGCAGTTTTTTCAGCCTTTTAGGCAAAAAGGAAAGGGCTGCTTTTTTGTTTTTTTTCTTTTTATTTTTTGCCTCCTCTGTTTTCCTTTTAAGGGATTTATATCTTAAGAATACCAGAATTGTTCCGACAACTGGCGGTAGTTTTATTGAAGGCGAAGTGGGTCATCCCCAGTTTATCAACCCTGTTTACGGAAGTTCTGATGCTGACCGCGACATAATTGAACTTGTTTTTTCAGGTTTGATGAAATACTCCGATAAAGGAGAGATTGTTCCTGACCTTGCTCAGGAATACAAGGTGCTTGAGGAAGGGAAGGTCTATGAATTCAAACTAAAAGATAATATCTTTTGGTCTGACGGCGAAAAGATAACAAGCGACGATGTTGTTTTTACTGTCAAGACAATTCAGAATCCTGAAATCAAAAGCCCCTTTTTTGCCGATTGGCTAGGAGTAGAAGTTGAGAAGATTGATAGCCAAAGGGTGAAATTTAAATTGAAAAGTCCCTACGGTCCTTTTTTGGAAAGAGCGACGCTTAAAATTATACCAAAACATATCTGGAAGGATGTCTCAGCAAAAAACTTTCCCTTGGTAAGTTTTAATCTGGAGCCTGTTGGCTCTGGACCCTACCAGTTTCTGAATCTTTCTCGCAACGATAAGGGCCAGGTTTCTTCGCTTGACCTTGTTGCCAATAGGAGGTATTATGGCGGGGTTCCTCATATACCTCAAGTTTCATTTAGATTTTTTGACTCCCAGGATGATTTGATAAAGGCAATAAACAGCGGTCAGGTTTCAGGAGGAGTTTTGACCAAACCTGTTAAGACAACCAATGAGGACAAATGGAACAAATTTCGCTTTTTACTACCAAGGTATTTTGCCGTATTTTTTAACCCTCAAAGGGCAGAGTTTTTCTCTGACAAAGAGGTAAGAAAGGCATTGAATTGGGCCACAGACAAGAAAGAGATTTTAGAAAAGGTTATAGATAATCAAGGAGAAGTTGTCAATTCTCCTCTTTTGCCTCATATTTATGGGTTTGAGAGCCCTTCAACCACCTATTCGTTTGATTTGGAGAAGGCAAAGACAATTTTAGCCAATGCCGGCTATGTTGAGAGAGAAGGGAAGCGGGTTAAAATTGTTAAGAAAAAGCCGGCCTTCCGCTTGACCAAGTCATTAGGTCCCGGAGATAAGGGAAAGGAGGTTGAAGAACTTCAGAAGTGTTTAGCCCGCGATAAGGACATTTATCCTCTGGGTAAGATTACGGGGAATTTTGGTGTTTTGACAAAGAAGGCGGTGATAAGGTTTCAAGAAAAATACAAAGAGGATATTTCTAAAATTGTTGGACACGAGATTAAATGTAGCGGTTTTGTTGGGAAGGGGACAAGGACCAAACTAAATGAGATATGCTTTAAGGAAGAGGAGGAGGTTATTCCCCTTCAATTTACCCTTACAACTGCTGACCAGCCCCTTCTCAAGAAGACAGCCCTTCTTATAAAGGAGCAATGGGAAAAACTCGGTCTTGAGGTGACCATAAACACCTTGAGTATAAGTGACCTGGAAAGAGAGATAAAGTCACATAATTACCAGGCGCTTTTATTCGGCGAGGGTATGGGGAAGATCCCCGACCCTTTTCCCTTTTGGCATTCTTCCCAAACTGCCTTTGGACTTAACCTGGCTTATTATAAGAATGAAAAGGCAGATAAACTATTGATTGAAGGAAGAACTACCTTTTCCCCAGAGGTGCGGGCTCAGAAATACGAACAACTTCAGGACATAATCCTTGAAGATGCTCCGGCTGTTTTCTTATACAATCCGGCTGAATTTTACTTTTTATCAAAAGAGGTTAAGGGAGTAAAAATAGGCATAATACCCGATACCTCCAAGAGGTTTTCTGGAATTAGCAACTGGTATATTGAGACAAAAAGAGGATTTTGACAAAATGATTTCTAATAAGCCCCAAATAAGATATTTAGACGAGATGAGGAAGGTGCTTTTTGACCAAGAATGGGCTAAAAGAGCCCCCAATGTTCCCTTGTATTATATGTACCGAGGGATAAAGGAGAAAGATGGGTTAAGATATGACATTACTGTTATCCCTTCTCGTCTTTTGGGCAAGGAATTCGTTAAGACAAAGGGACATTCTCATTTTGGCAAATATGGAGAGTTATACATTGTGCTTTCTGGTGAGAGTATATTTCTTTTTCAAAAACATAACAAAGGAAGGGTTGAGGATGTTTATTATATAAAAGCCAAGAAGGGGGATTATGTTCCCATTCCTCCGTTTTATGCTCATACCACCATTAATCCTTCTTCTCAAGAACTGAAAATAGCCAACTGGGTTTCAAAGAAGTGTCTGTCTAACTATAGAGAGATTGAAGAAATGGGCGGTTTTTGCTACTATTATACAACCTCGGGCTGGGTTAAAAATAAGAATTACAGGAACGTGCCAGAAATACGCTCTGAAAAGCCCCAGGGGTCAGAGCCGAAGAATTTAGATTTTCTCTATGGAAATTAAAAAGGTAGTTATTCCAGCGGCTGGATGGGGAACAAGGTTTCTTCCCCAAACAAAAGCCCTGCCTAAAGAGATGCTTCCGGTTTTGGACAAACCGGTTATTCAGTATGTGGTGGAAGAGGCGGTGGCTTCAGGTATCAAGGATGTAATTATTATTACCGGATGGCAGAAAAGGGCAATTGAAGACCATTTTGACAGGTCGTTTGAACTTGAAAAATTTTTAGAATCGGCCGGTAAGATTAAAGAATTGGAGCAGATTAGAAAAATTGCTCAATTAGCCAATTTTATTTATATCCGCCAGAAAAGCAGGTATTACGGAAACGCTATGCCGGTGCTTATGGCTGAACCGGCTATAAGCGACCGGTATTTTGCTGTGATGTGGGGAGACGAGTTTATCAAGGCCGACCCGCCTCGTCTTGCCCAAATGATTGAGGTTTTTGAAAGGCATAGGGGCGGGGTCATTTCAATGATACAGATTAAAGATAAAACCCAGGTTTCCCGTTATGGTATAGCCGAGGTATCTCCTCTTGAGAAAAATATTTTTAAGATAAAAAGCATTATTGAGAAGCCCTCTGTGGATCAAGCCCCTTCTAATTTTGCTGCTCATGGTGCGTATATATTGCCGCGTGAAATTTTTGATATTATTAGAAAATTGAAGCCCGGTAGAAGAAAAGAGATTTGGCTGACCGATGCCATCAATCAATTGATTAAGAGCGGCTATCCTGTTTATGGCTGTGAAATAAAAAATGGTAGATACTATGACACGGGCAATAAAATGGAGTATTTGAAGACAGTGGTTGAGTTTGCCCTTGCCTCTCCTGATTTTTCCGAGGAATTCAAAAGATATTTAAAAGAGAAGATAGATTAGAGGTTCTTTTTAATGAGTTCTATTATCTCTGCGGCTGGTGTTCCTACCTTGTATATCGGCGGTTTCCCCCGCGGTTCGCTGCGCCATCTGGCTTCGTCTAAAATATAAAGAATTTCTTTTGCCGCCTCAAAAGGAAGGGCGCCGGGAATTTGACCAACGCTCTTTTCAAAATCCAAGGCGGCTGACAAAAATGCTTTTTCGTAGTTATAGAGTAGGGTATCTTCTTTAATTTTTTTCTGTTTTTCATCGAAAATTGAATAATGGTAGTTTTGGATATCAACGAAAATTTCCCCTTTTGAACCGCCGATTCTTAAACTTTTTTCAAATTCTTTTCCCACTCCCTTTCCAATGATTGCCTGGCAGAATATGCTTTTTCTTTTGTAGGGAATTTCAAAATCTATCTTTACAAAACTGGTCCCAGTTATTTTGCACCTGCGGTATTTGGCAACCAATACCCGGTTTAATTTAATTCTTTTTAGAATGCCTGTATCAGGATAGGCAAAGGGACTGGGGATAGCAGCCACGACTGCAAGCCCGTGAGGGAAAAAATCGTAAATCATGCCCCTGTCTAAAGCCTTTATTCGGTGGGGAGGGATGACATCCGGTTCTAAAAGCCGGAATTCAATCTCCGTGAGTTCGCCAATAATTTCTTTTTTTAGCCACTGGTCGGTCTTTACCTGAAAATAGTATGATTTTGCCAGATAGTGGTCGTAGCCAAAAACAACCTTTTTTACATTGGGAAAGTCCTCCAGGACCCTGACATTTCTTAGAATTGCGTCTAAGGGTTTTTCAATGAATATCCTTTTTGCTTTTCCCAAGAAATCCTTAGCCACTTGACAGTGGGTAATGTCGGGAGTTATAATAAACACCACATCAATATCAGAGAGGTTTTTATAGTCCTGATAATCGGCTGGATTTTCCAGATCTAAATAGCGCACCTTCCTTGATTTTATCAATCTTTCTATTTCTTCCACCGGCGGCTTATCTAAAACATTCTTTGGTTGTCCGAAATCGGTGCAGATTAATTCAATCTTTCCCTTTTCCGCCATTTCCAGTAAGATTTGATTGTAATGCCTTCCCGCGGCATCTCCCTTAAATCCTGACAAGAGAACTTTTTTCATATTTTTGAAAATGTCGATTTCGTTGTTAAGATGATAACACTAGTGTCTCTAAAGGTTATTGCTGGCAGGTTTCTGAAGTTGTAATTTTTTTTACCAATAATTTTTTTTAAAACCTTTGCCTTCTTTCCTCCAGAGACCATTAAAACATTGTTCTTTGATTTGTTTAAGAACCAGGGCGTCAGGGTAATTCTCTGAGTAAAGGGATTAACCTCTGGAGGCAGTTTGTATCCATAGACCATTCTTTTTTTAGGAAGGTCCCAAATTCTATTTTTCCAGTTAATTTTTTGATTATCGGGAAAGATACCATTTCTGTGTCCATCGTTTCCTATTCCATGAAAACTCAGGTCAAATCCTTCAGGAGCAAATTTATTTATTTCCCTTTCGTATTCTTTTGCCCCCTTTACAATTCCCATTTCCATTTTTATCCGATGGATGTTTTTCTTGAATTCAGGAATTTTATTGACGATATTTTTTAGCCAGATATTCCAGGCAAGATAGAAGTTGCTTTTAGGATTTTCTTTTCGTGCCCTTTCATCTGTCCAAAAAATATGGATAGAGGTCCAAGGAACAGTTTTTCTGAACCTTCTAGAGAGGAGTTCAAAAAGGTCTTTTGGCGTTTTGCCCCCGGAAAGAGAGACCGAAAAGATATCTTTTGTCTTGAGGGTGTCCTGACAGGTCCGAAGGAAAATCTCGGCTGCCCTTTTTGAAAGTTCCTGGTAGTTATTATAAATTTCTAATTTTAGATTCCCGAAATTTTTAACCTTCATTTTAAGAAGAACTGCCTCAAATTTTAACACAGAATTTTGAATATTTCAAACTGAAATGTTAATAAAAAACAAAACCATTGGCATTATTGGCTTGGGCAAGATGGGCAGAAGAATGGGAGAAAGATTGCTGGAGAGGAAATGGCGGATTGTTGTCTATGACAAAGACCAAAGAGCAAAAAGAGCACTGGTTAAAAAGGGGGCCATTGGGGCAAAGACGCTTTCTGATTTGACCTCAAACCTTCCCCTTCCCAGGGTGGTATGGCTGATGGTTCCTGCTCCGGCAGTAGAGGAGGTTCTTTTGGGAAAGAATGGAATTTCACATTTTCTTTCAAAGGGTGATTTTGTAATTGACGGCGGAAACTCTTTTTATCTTGACTCAAGAAGAAGGCAGAGGAAATTGTCTCTAAAAGGAATTCACTTTGTGGATGTGGGAGTTTCTGGGGGTCCAAAAGGAGCCAGAGAGGGAGCCTGCCTAATGGTTGGCGGGAAGAAAAAGGATTTTGAGAGGTTAAAGGTGCTTTTTAATGATTTGTCTGCCAAGGGAGGTCCTCAATTTTTCCCGGGAGCAGGGGCTGGCCATTTTGTGAAGATGGTTCACAACGGTATCGAATATGGAATGATGCAGGCAATTGCCGAGGGATTTAATCTCTTGAGAAAATCAAGGTATAGGATTGATTTAAAAAAAGCGGCAGAGATATACAGCCGGGGCAGTGTAATTGAATCAAGATTGATTAAGTGGCTAAAGAAGGCATTTGAAAGACACGGACAATCCTTGAAAGGAGTCTCGGGAACAGTGGGTCATACCGGAGAAGGAGAGTGGACGGTTAAGACGGCGAAAAAAATGGGTGTTCCTGTAAAGGTAATTGAGGATGCCTTCCTTTTTAGGGTTCAGTCAGAAAAAAATCCCAGTTATACGGGAAAAATTTTGTCCGCTCTTAGAGAACAGTTTGGTGGGCATAGCGTCCGCCCAGGTGGTGAAATTGGTAAACACGCTAGCTTCAGGAGCTAGTGCCGAAAGGCTTGGGAGTTCAAATCTCCCCCTGGGCACATTACAATCCAGAATTAAGGAAAGATATGGAAATAAAGATATTAGACAGTTCCTTAGAAGAGTTTATTGAGTCGTTGCAAAAACCAACTACTGCTAAGGTATTGCGAACTATTGATTTGTTAGAAGAATTTGGCCCAAAATTGGGGATGCCTCATACCAAAAAGATATCTACTCACCTTTTTGAACTTCGCATCCGAAGCGCTCAAGAAATTCGGATATTTTACACCTTTCATAAATCGCAAATATATCTTTTGCATGGCTTTATTAAAAAATCAAAGAGAATCCCCAAAAGAGAAATCCGTATCGCTTTACAGAAGTTAAAAAACCTTGATATTGTATAACTTATATGTTATATAG
>JAGGSE010000176.1 GCA_021159225.1 bacterium | reverse complement strand
TAGATTTTGCTATTCTCCTTGTAAACTGCTTCGTCTTCCATTGTCACGCACCTATAATAATATAAAGAATAGTAATTAATATAAAACTTAGGGTGTGGTGGGATATGATGGATTTTTAATCCATTGTCACGCACCGTCCCACCATGCCCCTTACACAAAACCTTTTTATATACTTATGTCTAATAACAAAACATGGATGCGCAATCGTTATTATACATGAGCATGCTCGGTGGAGGCGTAGGTGCGAACTCGGATAACATACTGCCGATAGTGCTCATGCAGCTATCCAAGAAGAGCGGAGATAATGATAGTGAAGGCGGGCTCAGCAGCGATGTGCTTGATGTCATGGTTTATCGCCCGTTGGGCCAGCGCATATTAAACAATCTTGCGGCGAAGATAGCGAAGATGGACCCTGCGCAGCGTGCGCGGCTGATAGCGGCATTAGCACTTGACCGGCTGAGCGAGCAGCAGGAGGGTAAGCTTGGCGAGACTTTGTTACTGGCGTCACGGGCGGGCATGTTAGACCTGCTAGGCGAGCCTGTGAGTAATGCCATATCGAGCGAGAATAAGGGTAACGGCAGTGTAGGTATGAAGACTTTGGGACCAGCGAAGAAGTCAGTGCTAGATAAAGCGAAGGAGCTGGAAGTGAACGAGACTGGAAATAGTAGTAAGTCGAAGCCGAGCGCGAAGAAGTACCCGCCTGTGTACTGAGGTCAATACACGGGCTTATAGCGCCTTCGCTCGTATTCTTCAGTCATACTTACGAGTTTATCCACGAGTTCTGCCCATGTAGCGGCTTTTAATCGTCCCTTTAGTTCTAATAGTTTGTAATATGAGTTTCTATCCAGAGTGATATGCTTCGTATCGCCCTCGCTCCTCGCGCGCCTCATCCCTCATCATGTAATATAAGCAATGCACTATCATGTAATATAAGCAATGCACTATTTAAAGTATTTACTTCACACCCATACTTACCATATACTCTATATAGGGCATATAGGTGATAGGGTATTTATATAGAGACTTAAAAGTGATAACTGAGGTGATGCGAATAGAAAATGGCAGAAGAGATAGGAGCGGTAGGGAACCTTTTGCAGCCGACGCTGTTAGCGGATTTCGAGCATACGGGAACGCAGTCTGCAGGCGATAGATACGACTTCACAGCGAAGCGACTAGAGAGCGACGAAGTGGCGGAGATCGAGTATATCGAGATATTCAGTCCGAACGCGGGTTGGCCGGGAGAAGACCTCAAGCAGGTGATACCGGTCATAGATGGCGCGGCGATTGAGGAGTATGTTAGCCTGTCCGGGCGATACACATCGAACATGGCGCCACCACGGATAAACCAGATGAGTGGTCCTGCACCACTGCAAACGACTCGTGCAGTCTTCAGCTTTGGTACGCCCGGTATCGAGGACCCGTTCCTCAACACGACATTGAAGGCGAAGAAGACGATATCGATACGGACTTTCGCGGGCAACGCAGATATTACACAGGACTACCGGATACGTGTATGGGGGCGTTTGTATAAAGGCGAGGCGATGCTGAGGTCAGTGTTTGGCGATACAGTGTACGGTGCAGAGGCGACAATTGAGGACCGCAACAGGGGTAAGAGTCTGAGCGTGACGAAGGATGCGGTAGATGTGAGCATAAAGAACTGGGACATGTTTGTAGGCGGTGTGAAGCAGTCAAAGCCTGAGATCATGCCTATGGTACGCTACGCTTACAATGCAGCGGCAACGACGGCGAATACACCGTTCGATTTCAATTATAGCGATGGCGATGTAGCGAACGACTGGGAAAGCCTGTATTTCGACTATGGCACTTCGGAAGCGCTGTTCATAAAGGGTATAGGTGTCAGGTCGCATACGCACCTGAAGTATATGGGACTGAAGATAGGAGACAGGGAGTATCCGAGAAGCGCGGGCGATGAGAAGCTGTTCAGGGTGGATTACAACAACAACCCACTGCATTTCGGGCACGGCTATCCACTGTTCCCGCAGAACTTCCCGCTGTTTGTACCAATGCCGTTGCTACCGATGGGGTATCTGATACACAACGAGAAGGGCAGAGTGATTGTATATGATGACGGGACAGCAATCTCGGCGGATGACGGTAATATACCGACGGCTGGAATAATAGCGTGCTTACAGGGCATAAAAGTGAACTTGCCATGAGTGAGGAGGTGAGATAAAAAATGATAGAGGCATATATACGGGTACCCACAAGAGTAGGGCCAACTACCACTGCTAAACTAACCCCGACTACTGGCGGTCCGTTTGTGATACCTGCTGGATATCCAGATATAGCGTGGATGCCTACAACGACAAGTGCATCCATGGGGCCGGCAATAATGTACGCTTCAACGGTAGGTACTGCTCCGCATATTCCCGATGTGCCATCGGCATACACAGCTCGTAGTTTCAACCTCAAAAAAGCTAGTAAGCCTGTACCAGCAGGTGGAACGTTGGTCGTTAAGTACCGTGCGGTTGGCGAGTTAGTCAGAACATAAAAAGAGGATAAGAAATGAAACAGTGTGACATCATAATAGAGACGACATGGGCTGCGAGCACGAGCATAATACCGTTACCGACAGGTTTCCCGCCTATTGCTGTGATACCAACGACGCAGTTCCTGCAAGGTGCTGACGGGTTACTCGAGGTTAAGATACGAAGATACGACCCCGATGGCGTGCAAATCAACAGGCAAGCAGTGAAGTACAATGTGCTGAAATTGCATTACCAAGCCGTTGGTGAGCTGGCTCGTCCATAAGCGAGCCAGCTTGCTCTCCGGCTTTTAGTTATTTTTCTATTAGATAATCACCAACAGCTAAGAACTGCAAGCCCGAACGCATGAAAGTATAAAAAGCGTCCTCTAAGCTACACACTATCGGTTCGCCATGCAGGTTAAATGAAGTGTTTAGCACCGCGCCGATACCGGTAATCTTCTCGAATTCCTTTATTAAGTCATAATAGTTCGGGTTGCTTTTTCTCTTCAAAATTTGAGGTCGTGCAGTATAATCATAAGGATGAACAGCGGCAGCCAGCTCTTTTCTCGCACGCTTCGTTGTTCTAAATGCAACCATCATGTACGGTGATTCTATTTCTTTCTTATTAAGTATATAGTCATGCTGCCGTTCGTGCAATATTGTGGGTGCAAAAGGCATCCAGAAGTCGCGCGCTTTGATCATGATGTTCAATTCCTTAACTTTGTTCAGGTCTGAGGGGTTCGCAAGTATGCTCCTGTTCCCCAGAGCTCGTGCACCCCATTCCATTCGCCCATTGAACCTTGCTACTATCTCGCCGTCGCTAAGCAAATCCGCAATTTCTTTGTTGATATTCGCACTCTTATAGACATTACAGTCCTTGAGTTGCTCACAAAAGGAGCTAACTTCTTCTTGTGCGTACTCGGGTCCTAGATAGATATTGTTAAAAGGCTTTGGCATTCTGTTCTCGTGTTTGTAATAGACATAATAAGCCGCGCCGATAGCTAAAGATTCGTCACCACAACTTGGAAAAATAAAAAGGTTATCTACGATATCGCAAAGTAGCATATTGAGTTTCACATTCATAAATACGCCGCCACCGCATGCTATTTCTCGCTCACTCGTGTTGTTCATTGCATTTCTCACCCAATTCAAGACGACATCCTCAGTTAGCTTCTGTACAGCGCCAGCGATATGATCAAAACGATGGTTCTCTAGATATTTCCGCAAATACTGGTAACAAAAATTCGTAGATAGCCCGTTATTCCTGAAGACTAAAGAGCCATTATCTACCCTTATTAGTTTTTTAAGCACCTGATACGACTTCTTAACGCCATCTTCGCTCGCATAAGGCGCTAATCCCATCAGCTTGTATTCGTGTTCCCAGGGCTTCATGCCGAGTAGATAAGTCACACGCGAGTAAATTTTACCAATCGAGGCGCTGTTAGGCGTTTCCGCTATTCGGTTCAAGCCTCTGTTCACGGTTGCACAGATACCGTCACCGGAACCGTCAAGGGTTAATACTAAACATCCCTCTTTGCCATACCCGAAGTATGCAGCAGAAGCATGTGCCAAGTGGTGTTCAACGACTACGATTATATCTTTTGCTATTCCAAGATGGTCTATTATCGTCTCTTTTCGTTCTTCCAATCGTTTATTTTTGTATTGCTCAAATACTTCCGTATCTGCTTTTTCATATAGCTCTTCTTCATAGCCGCGCTTATACCAGTTCCAATCCATGTAAAACTCCTTTGGATGTAAGAACTCAGATGCTAAAGCAACATAGTCTATATCCGCAGGTGTAGATCCTGTTATTTCTAAAACTTTATTGATTGCCATTACAGGATAGCCCGGTTCGTTCTTTCTGCGAGTCAAACGTTCTTCTGAGATTGCTGCTATTATTTCACCATCTTTAAGAAGCGCGGCAGTTGCGTTGTGTCCGTCATGGATCCCTAAAATCAACATTTCCCTGTTTGCTTTAATAATTTTGAGTTGATCTTCTCGGCAGTTTCAAGTAGTGCAAGCGGGCAGTTTTTACGCTTCGCAAACTGTATAAATGCAGATAGATCCTTTGGTAAACATTTACCACCTGCCCCCCTCCCACCTTTATGCTCAACGATAAAATGACTATCACCAACTCGCGGGTTTGATACAAAACTATCCTTCACGCGGTAGTAGTCAATACCGAGCATAGTGCACAAGTCATAAATCTGATTTGCGAAGACAACTTTAAGCACGAAGAATGAATTAGTCATATATTTAACCATTTCGGCTTCAGTAGCGTGCATAGTGTGAATCGGTGCACGAAATTTTTTGAAAACAGGGATCAACTCCTCAACATATTCTTCTGACTTTGTTGTATAGCCGATAATAATCACAAACGGATGAAGAAAGTCGTATTTTGCAGTATCCTCATCGAGAAATTCTGGACACATGAAGAACACGAGATGTGGATATTTCTCTTGATAGTGCTCAGTTGTTGTGGGTATTACTGTTGATTTGATTATGATTTTCTGCTCATTTTCAGCGTATTTGGATATGTCCTCTACTACTTCGTCAATTATAGATAAGTCAATTTCGCCATTCGCTTTACACGGCGTAGGGACACAGACAAAGATTATATCACTTCTTTCAGCAACCGTTTTTAGCGGGTATGACTCTTTGTATTTATCGTGATAGAGTATTTCATAACCGAACGATTTTAGTCCTTCACCTACTGCTGTTCCTACTGTTCCTTTTCCTATTATCCCTATTGTTTTAATCTTTTCTGAGAACATGCTCTATCAAGTTCTTCCATTGTTTCGCGACTACTTCAGGATGATGATACTTCATAACGAATTTTCTCCCCGCCTCTCCCCGCTCTTTTATTAGCTCTGGATTCTCTATTAAAGTTTCTAAACCTTTTCGTAGCTCTTCTTCGTTTCTCACAGCTTGAATTGGTAGATCAGGATAATATGCATAACACAAACTTGATATCTTTGATAATACGGCATGTCTGAGGTACATAGACTCTATACTGTTGTTTGCATAGTGCGACAACATGAACTGGTCAAAAGTTATGTGGCATGTAGATTTTATTGAAATTGCTTCTCTCCACGGCTTCTTTGTTATCACTACTGACTCCACATTGTTGTATTTGTTCTCTAATCTCTGCATGACACTGTTAAATTCGTCTAAACCTTTCGCTGATTTTGTTGGTGCAAAGCATACCCGTATCGTATCTTCTGTTGGGTTCGGTTCCGGTATCTTCTCCACTGGACAGATATAATTCACATGTATTATCCTGCCGATGCTACCTGAAAGTGTCCAGTCGCTACAAGGTCCCGCATATATCCAGTCATGCTTGATCCATTCTAATAGATAGTGTTCTGCATTAGCGCGCGAATACGACCCTGCAACTCGTATTATCGTGTTCTTTGGTGTTATATGCGTTAAAATACCTAGGTCTTTCAATACATGCTTAATGTTTGGATCCGTGGGCAAGAATTCAGAAAAAATGAAGAAGTCTGCGCTACACACTAATTCTCGTAGCTCATACTGCTTCGCCAATGTGTCAAAATCGCTAAGTAGCAAATCAGTATCGTATTGTAGATATGTCTGTGTAAATGTTAAGCATCGCGCATCATACTTAGTGTATCTGTTAAGCGCTTCACACAGGTGATACAACTGTCCTCCATTATCAAGCGGTGCGATACACAAAATCATGACTTTTTAATTGCTTTTATAAAGATGTTATCTCCCATCTTCTTGTTCTCAAGCACTTTCGTGTCAATTATCGTGAATACTTCATCTACAAGTTCTATTAGTTCCTCTTTTGTCCATGTATGCAGATGCCACGGATTTATACCTTCTTCGCGTATAGAGTTCTGAATGAATATTCTGCCGCCTTTTTTCAAAACTCGCTTTGCTTCTTTCAAAACTTCTATGGGCTCTTCTATGTGGTCAAGTGTTGAGACGATTGTAACAGCATCGAAGATATCGTCTTGGAAAGGTATGTACTCACCAAAAGCGCGCACGACAGGAAACCGCGTCTCATAGCTCTTCAGTGGGTCTAAGCCGATAATCCGATTCTCCCTGCTTAGATATTCATGCCCCATAGACTCGTAAGTACCACCTGCATACTTGCCGTTACCGCACCCGATGTCTAATACCAAGCCTTGCACACCTACCCATTCTTTAAACTGGCATGCCAAATCCCGTGCGAATTGGATATAGTTTTGAGGTTTCGGTTCGTTCGTCCTGCGCTCATACCTCTCTTGAATCAGCTTCCACTCGTCTGAAAAATGCACACTACCACTCCGCGACTGCCGCTCTTCTACTTCTTCTATCGCACTCACCATCTTCTCGTATGAGTTCTTGAGTTTATACTCCTTCGCTGCATCGTATGCAAACTTGAAGACCCGTATGTATTCCTCATCGTCTTTTATTAACTTCCAGAACAGTTCGTGTTGTTTCTTGATGTCTAATGGATGCACCGAAGTGGATGGGAAAAGCTTACGTGCAGCTTCTATCGTGTTTGAGCAAATGCAAGGCACTGCGAGTGCTGCAAACTCAACTACTGTACGCCCATAACTATAACCCATGTACATATCGTACCCAAATTTTGCCCTGCTCATTATCTCTATCGCATTGAGGAAGGGAATGTAGCCAAAGACTTTATCGAACATGCCTATGTTGTGCACTTTTCCTCGATAGCCGAGTAAAATTTTGAATGCGGGAACATCACGCTGTGCATAATATGCTGTTGTGCAATCGGGAATATAACGATGCCACATTGTAACAATAGTAGGCTCACGGTCTATTTTTTTGTACTTATCTAAGCCATCCACATCCACCGGATGCGGTAGGCAATACACCTTACGGTTTATCATCCGCTCGATGTATCTCGCACCTATCGAATCTACTTGGAAGACCATATCCGCAGCCAGTAGCGCTTTCTCCACAAACTTGGGATAATCCCAAACCTGCCCCCAAAGCATAGGGTCAAAGTCCATATTCACTATCAGTTTCGTTGATGATGAATTGCCTAATTCGTCACGTATCATCAGCGGCAGCGCTAAATCGCCCGCGGTCAGGTTTATATGCACAATGTCGTATTCTTCAAGGTCTTCTTTGCTCCTTATCAGTCGCACATCTCCACGCTTGCCATACCTGTCAAAAGAAACGCTCCAGAGCCACAGCCCACTAAGCAAAGGTTCTTTCTTCGTTTTTGTGCCCGCTACTGCCATCGGGTCCCCTATCAGAACATAGGAAAGTTTCTTTGTCATGGCTTCTCACGCTGCAAAGATTTTATATCC
>JAGGSE010000190.1 GCA_021159225.1 bacterium | reverse complement strand
CATTCTTGTCGAGGTGGAGCATATCGCAGCCGAGCCCCAGAATAGGTTTGCGTTTTAGAAAAAGGCTTGTGAGGCTCGGTCAGATTTTGGAAGCGCCTGGGAATAAATTCTTTTTTACTACTTACCGCGACTTCGTGCTCCCCGAGGCAAGATGCCTCAGCAAACCTGTTACCAAATTGGTCAGCAACCACATTCTAACACTGGATTAGGTTTCTGTCAAATTTTCGGGTAAAAATCAAGGAAGTTGCCTTTCTTGTAGCAATTGGTTAAGTTTTGTTCTAATTCCCCTTCCTACAAATCCAGTGCATCTTACCCTGTATCCAGCGTATTGAGATATCTCTTCCTTGTATTTTTGGCAGAAACATTTTACTGCCTTTAGTGTCTTTTTATCAAAATAAGGATTTTCTACACCCTCTACAAAACAGCCCTGGCTTATCAATGCCTTTTTTAGGTAAATCAGGGTATAATCTGACATTCCCAGGGACAAATTTTTCCTAAATCTAAAACCAAGAGGAATCTCCTTTATTTTTTCAACTGAGAGTTGATTGATTTTTGCCTGAAGTTCGGCAATTTTTTCTTTAAGTTCTTTTATCTGAAGGAGAAGTTTTTCTTTTAGTTTTTCTTGGGCAGATTTCTTTTTTAAACTAATGGAAAGAGAAAAAGAATAAAATGGCTCGTCATCGGAGAAGTTTGATTGCTTTTCCTCAATTAAGGGAATCATTGTTAGAGAAGCAAAGTTTTTGGAAAAATCAGAAATCAAAACCTCGCCCCTCTGGCTTTTGTCCAGTTTAAAGAAATTTACCTGACATTGTCCGCTTTTTTTACAAAGGGCATAAGGAATATTAAAGTTCGTATTGTCCTGCCCATCAAAGATTAGTTTAAGGTCTCCCTTGCCTCCGATAACCCTGTACCAGTGACCTGCCCATTGTTTAATTGAATAATCTAAAGAGAGGTTTGTTTTTTTTGTTGATGGTAAAAAAATAAGTGAAGGAGTAATCCTGATATTTTTGAGATTCTCGTTCTTATAGCAGTAGTTTTCGCCAACACTGCAGTCATTCAACAAAACAGTTACAGTCCAATCACTGAAAATCTGAGAAAAGTTTTTTTGAAAACCGTTTTTTACCAGCGCCTCGTTTATTGAAGCAATCCCGGTCTTTTTGGAATCCATAGAATCAGACAAAATTTTTATTCCATAGTGGTCAACCAGATAATGGATAAAAAGACTAACCACTCCATAATCGGCTTTTTGATTTTGCCATTCGGTTAAGGAGTCAGATGGTGAATTAATAAACCCCTTTATTCTTTGCTGAAGGATACTTCCCTGATATTGCTTATTATAGTTCAGATATGTTGGAGAATACTCTGCCCGTGCCTCATTAAGCCATATGTCCTCACTGACTCCCCTTAAGCGGTCTTTCTGGTTGAATGTGATAAGATGGGTGAATTCGTGGGCTAAATAACTTTTAAGATTTTCAGAGAATAAATCGTCAGTATTGAGATAGACCATTTCTCTTTTATTGGACCGGGGATTTTCAGCCCTGGAATATTCGTCGCCATTATTGAAATACCCTCCCACTCCTTTTTTCATCTGATGAAATAGAATTGTTATTCGGGGATTGTTATCAATTCCTGGCTCCCAGGGAGGACCGTAGAGTTCTGTTAATTTTGGATAGATGGTTTTATCAAACTCTTGAGCCAGATTCTTTAGGTTTTCATTTACTTTTTTTCTCTCCTCTTTTTTTAGACCGGAGTACCATTCGTTTTCAATATAAAAATATCCCTTTTGAGAAATTGTTTTTAAGAAGGCAGAAACAGTTTCTTTGCCATTGAGTTCATATTTTGAATCAACAAAAAAATTATTCTTTTCTCCAAGGAAGTCAGCCCTAACCAAAGAAAGCCTGCCTGGAAGCAAGCAAAATAAACTAAAAAAAATCAGCCCCCAAAAAACTGCCCTTTGCCTTCTTAATCCAAGCATATTCAATTACTGCAGTTTTTCATTTTTTCTCTTGACAAGATTAACAATCGTCCTGCCAAATTCTTCTGCCGCCTTGGGACCATTTGCGGTAATAATATCTCCGTCAATTACAACCGGACCCTTTTGGTAAATAGCGCCGTTATTTTTTAGGTCTAAAATTGGTTTTTTATAAAGAGAAGAGCTCCAAACAGTGGCTTTTTTTCCCTTCAAAACTCCCGCCTTTGCCAGAATTACCGGAGAGATGCAGATTGAAGCCAAGACCTTGTTTTTTGATACCGCTTCTTTGGCTATTCGGTAGGATTCTTCATTATCCAGATGCTCCAGGCATCCCGGACCTCCGACAAAAACAACCGCATCAAACTCGTCTACAGCAACCTCTTTTAACAATAGATCCACCCTTGCTTCTCCTCCTTCGGCTCCTATGGCAATCCCCGATTTGTCTGAAGCGGTTTTTACCTCAAACCCAACTTTTTCCAAAATTGTTTTGGGAATAAAATATTCCGGGTCCCTAAAATCCCTAAAAGCCACAACTATTACCGCCTTTTTCCCTTTTAAGAGGTTTTCTGACATATTTTCCTCTTTTGGATTAGTTTTTTTTGCTAGGTTTATAAAAATAAAGACAGTTGCTATCACAACTATTATAATAAATACCAAAACAGCAGTCAATCTTTTCATAGATTTACTCAACAGTTGAGGTTGAAGATGTTGTGTAAGGAATTATTGCCTGGTCAATCTCTTTAAACTCCGAGAAAGCAGTATAAACAGCAGAGGTGGTTGCGGATAATGTATGGTTTGTAATTTTGTCCTCGGCTGAAATTTCAGCCGGAGAAATTAGAAGTGACGGTTCTGTTGATTGGCTTTTTGAGGTAAAAACTACCTGAAAGGCCAATTGAAAGTCTTGATAAGGAGCCAATTGTCCAATCTGCCAGATTATTTCTCTGCTTTCAGAATCAAAGGTAAAAGAATCTGTTGCCGGCGAGGTAGTGCCAGTGGGTTCTACCTCCTGGCCAAGACGTGCCTTTATTTTGACATTATCCAAGGCATTAAAAGAATTTTTTCCAGTCCAGACAATGGTGAAATAACTCTTCTGATTGGGAGATGGAGGAAGAGGACCAAGGGAGTTGAAAAACGGGTCATTGATATATCCTCTTTGGCTAAAGGAGATTACCGAGTTGATTTTGTTGACAAATTCCTTTTTTGTTTTGCCAAGAAAGGTTACCTCATTGCTAAAGACCGGGGACTTGTCAGGCGGTCCTTGATAATTTTCTTTTAGTTTGACCCAAAATTCAACCTTTCCTTCTTCTCCGGGATTCAAAAATTTGAGTTCCGGCACCTTGGTCCAATCCCAAATAATGGCATTGTCTCCCGGACTATTTTCCCCTGTCTCTGTTTTAATTGATGAAAGGTCAAACATATCTCCTTCTAATCGGGTTATTAGAGACAATTTCTCAAATGGCTTTTCCCCTATATTGCGGAAATAAATTTCGTAGTGAAGCAATTCCCCCAAATCTGCCGCGTAGTTGGGGCTGCCATTTATAAGTTGGGAGATGTAGAGAGATGGTTCAGCAATTGTTACTCCCCTGGCTATCTCTTTTAGGGGTACAAACTCTCCATTTCTCCAAACTCCGAAAACCGCCCTGAAGACCTTTTGTTCTCCAATTTCTCCCTGAAGTTCACCCCTTATTTTTATTCTTCCCCCTTCTCTGGGGTTTAGGGATTGAATGTTAAAGTCGGTTTTTCCCATTGCCTTGGGCTGGCTGTTGGTAAAACTAAATCCCTCGGGGTAGGTCGTTTTTACAGTAATGTCGTTTAAGGGGTAGTTTAGGTTTGAGAAATAATTTATGGAAAAATCCAGGGTCTTGCCTGAGCCGATACTTGAAGGAAGGTCAAATTCAAAATTGAGAGGCACATTATTAATGTGCAAACTATAGGTGGTGGAGACCTGATAGGTGGCTTTTATATTTTTGGGACGGTAAAAAATCCATGCCTTTGCCGTTTTTATTTCTCCTTTTTTACCCAAAAGCCGTGCCTTAAAGGTGATTGTTTTTTCTTGTCCGGGATAGATGGTTCCCAAAAAGACCTCTTTTCTTAAGAAATCCCCTTCTCCACTGGATTTTTTATCGTCCGACAGAGAACATTCCAAGGAATTTCTTGGACACTCAAAAGAAAGTTTGGCATCTTTTAGATTGAAGTTGCCGTTATTTTTGTATCTAACTGTATATATGATTTCTTGAAGTACTGTTGCCTCGCTTGGTCCTAAAATTTCTAGTTTTAGAACCCCCTTTGTATAGGAATTCCGAAAATTCCAATAGGTAATACCTCCGAGAATAACCAATAAGATAATAAATAAAGTAATAGTGATTTTTTTCATCTTTTTAATTTTTTAACCATTAATCGGAGGGGTTTTCCCTCAATTTCTACCTTTCTATCCGCTCGGTCTTCTCTTTTTATTTCCTTACCCAGGGTGGCTTCTAAAATTCTTTTTTGATTTTTTAAAATAATCTGCTCTAATTGTCTTGCTCCTTGAAAGGCAATCAGGATGGTGTCTTTTGGACCTAGACCTGCTCTTTTCCTTAGGTCTTGGATATTTCTTATTATTTCTCTTAGGATACCCTCTTCCTTAAGTTGGGCAGTTATTTTTGTATCTAATTCTACCTTTTTTTTAAGGTTTTTGTCAAAAACAACCTCTTTGACATTAATTTCCTCTTTTATCAAGTCAATTAGTTCTTTTTCAATTTTTAGCCCTCTTTCCTTAATTTTTAGTTTATTCAATGGCTGTCTGGTTTTTATTTTCGCTCTCGCTCTTTCAGCCAACGCCTCCTTTACAATGCTTCTTACCTTTTCCATTTTTTCCTCAAGATTTTTGTCAATTAATTTTTCTCTCACCTTAGGCCAATTTTCAAGATGAACCGACTTATGGCTTTTAGATAGAGAGCGGTAAATTTTTTCGCTCAAAAACGGAATAAAGGGGGCGGTTAACCGACTAAGGATCAGAAGGACAAAACCAAGGGTTTGACTGGCATCTTTTATCTCCTTTTTATTTTCCGGCCTTTGAAATCTTTTCCTTGACCTTCTTATATACCAGAGAGAAAGGTCATTAATAACAAAGTTCTCAATTCTTCTAGCTGCTCCTGTTATGTCATACCCGTCTAAGGCATTTTTTGTTTGAGAAATCAAGTTGTTTAGTTTAGAGACAATCCATCTGTCCAGCATCTTTGACTTTCTTCCAGGATTTTCAGAAATTTTTTGAGGGGGCGAGTAGGTGGCAAAAAAACTGTAGCAGTTCCAAAAGGTCAAAATAAACTTTCTTAAGGCAGTTTGGACGTCTTTTTTTGAAAAAAGCTTGGGATCTCCTGGTTGATTGATAGTATAGAAATACCAACGGACAGCATCGGCTCCATACTCCTCAATGACCTCCCGTGGGTCAATCACATTTCCTTTTGATTTTGACATCTTTTCTCCTTTTTCATCCAGGACATGTCCCAAGGAAATTACATTTTTATAGGAAGGACCAAAGCCCAAGGCAGTTGATATAGCCAAAAGTGTATAAAACCAGCCGCGGGTTTGGTCAATTCCTTCACAGATATAGTCGGCTGGAAACAATCTCGGCGGCTTTAATTTTTGGGATTTGTTTGGTTTCTTTTCTTTGTCAAAGGGCCAATGGTATTGGGCAAATGGCATTGAGCCGGAATCAAACCAGCAGTCGGCAACCTCTGGCACCCGTTCCATTAATTTGCCACAGGAGGGACAAAAAAATTTTATCTGGTCAATATAGGGCCGATGAAGATCAATCTCTCCCTTGGGATTAAGGGGTAGTTTTCTAAATTTAACCTTTTTCCACTGTCCTGTTTTGATTAGTTCTTTTCTTTTTTCTTTCCGAAAGGCAACAATATCTTCAATACTCATTCCTTCTAATGTTTTTTCCAGAACAGTCAAGGGAAACTCATGAGAAACAATAACGATATTCTTTCCCTGATATTTTTGGTCAACCTCCTTTATCAGTCCATAGACCCTTTTTCTGACATCGTTCAGGGATTCGCCTCCGGGAACCCTTGTCGAATAGGGATTTTTCTTATTTGAAAGAAAGTTCCAGAACTCTTGAGGATTTTTTCCGTTAAATATTCCTCCATTTAATTCTCTCAATCTTTTGTCAAATATTATCTTTGCTCCTGTTTCTTTGGCTATAATCTGGCTTGTTTGTTTAGCCCTCAAGATATCCGAGGAAAAAATAAGGTGGATATTTTCTTTTTTTAATTTTCTCGCTCCTCTTAAAACCTGTTTTCTTCCCTTTTCTGTTAAGGGAAAGGGCTTCTTTTCTGGCCAGCAATTGATAAGATTTGTTATCTGCCTTAGAGAGTGTCCATGCCGAAAAAGAAAATAATTATTGGTAGAAAACTTTTGCTTTAGCAGGTCCTCTAAAGAACCTATCACCTCAATGTGGTGGCACTCTTTGCAGTACCAGATAGGCAAAGGTGTTCCCCAATACCTTTCCCGGGAAAGCCCCCATTCTCGCACTTCTTTTAACCACTGGCCAAATCTCCCTTCTTTGATATGTTCTGGTATCCAGTTTATTTTTTGATTATTTTCTATCAGGTTCTTTTTTACCTCTGTCATTCTGATAAACCAACTCCTTTTTGCAAAATAAAGAAGGGGTGTATGGCATCTCCAGCAAAAGGGATAGTCATGTTCATACAACTCCTTTTTAAATAAGAAATTTCTTTCTTTTAGGTCCTCAATAATCAATGGGTCTGCCTTTTTTACAAACAATCCATTCCATTTATAACCAGGTGTTTTCATTCTTCCCTCTTCGTCCACAGTTAAAAGAATCGGAAATCCTTTCTTGCCCTGGCTTTGAATCTTTTGGTTTTGGCTCTTTATTGCTTCAATATCGTCCTCGCCAAAGGCAGGAGCGATATGAACCAGACCGGTTCCTTCATCCGTGGAGACAAAATCAGCCGGAATTACCTCATAGGTTCTTCCGGAAATTTTTTGGGCATATAGGGACAGGTATTTCAGTCCAGTTAATTCTTCTCCCTTTAACTCTTTAACAATCCTATAATTTTCTTCTAAAAGGACCAGTTTCTTTTTGGCTAAAATATAGGCCTCTTTTTCAGTTTTTACTAAAACATAATCTATTTTTGGATTTACTGCTATGGCTACATTTCCCGGCAGGGTCCAGGGCGTGGTTGTCCAGACCAGAAGGTATGTTGGAAAAGAATCGGTTTGAAGTCCGGAATCTTTAACAACCTGAAATTTTACATAAATGGCAGGTTCTTTTATCCTTTTATATCCTTGAGCCAATTCATGGCTGGAAAGAATTGTCTGACAGCGGGGACAATAGGGAGAGACGCGAAAATCGTTATAGAGCAGTCCTCTTTCCCAGATTTTCTTCAGAATAAACCAAAGGGTTTCTATATAATCGGTTTGATAGGTAATATAGGGATGCTCTAGGTCAAGCCAATAGCCACTTCTTTTTGTAAATTTATCCCAGTCCTTCTTGTATTCCCAGACCGAGTTTTTACAGAGACGGTTAAATTTAGCAATGCCAAATTTTTCTATTTCTTTCTTTTCTCTAATCCTCAATTTTTTCTCTACCTCCAACTCCACTGGCAGACCATGGGTATCCCAGCCGGCTTTTCTTTCTACCTTAAACCCCTGCATTGTTTTGTATCTGCAGATAATATCCTTAAAGACCCTGCTCAAAAGATGATGAATTCCGGGCTTTCCATTGGCAGTAGGAGGACCCTCGTAGAAGACAAAATTCTTCTTTTTTCTTCTTTTTTTGATGCTTTTTTCAAAAATTTTCTCTCTTTCCCAAAACCCCAAAATCTCTTTTTCTGTTTTTGGAAAATCAATTTTCGCCATAATGTTCCAAATCTAATGCAAAATGCAAATCTCAAAAATCAAAATGAAAGATTAAAATGCAAAAAGAATTCTCTTTGATTTTTTCTTTTTCATTTTGCATTTTGATTTTTGATTTTTGATTTGG